>NZ_CP066369.1:1721083-2038229 GCF_016406305.1 Shewanella putrefaciens | reverse complement strand
GGCATAAACCACTATCCCACCCACTTTAACCATTCGGCTGTAGCTATTGAGAATGTGTTTTTGCAGGTCCATCAGTACCGGTAAACGCTCGGCAGTATCGCGCCATTTTGCATCGGGATTACGTTTCAGCACGCCTAATCCGGAGCATGGCACATCGAGCAGAACCCGATCTGCGGTCAATTTTAACCGTTTGATGGTCTTGCTACTGGCGATAAGGCGCGTCTCGACATTGTGGGCGCCATTGCGACGGGCACGTTCTTTGAGTTTATCGAGCTTCCATTGCTCCACATCCATGGCCAGCAAACGCCCTTTGCCCTGCATTTGCGCGGCAATATGTAAGGTTTTACCGCCGGCGCCGGCGCAGGCATCGATGACTCTCATGCCCGGTTTGGCATCTAGCGCTGCCGCAACCCGCTGTGAGCCCGCATCTTGCTGCTCAAACAAACCCTCTTTAAAACTGTTGGTACGGAACAACGCCGAGTCAGAGGTAACCTCGAGCGCAGAATCCACTTCAGGTACCACCAGCGTACTCACATATTCTGCGGCAAGTTTTTGGGCTAATTCTTCACGGGTCACTTTTAGGCCGTTAACCCGTAAAAAACGCTTTGGCGCCATGCTTAAAGCCGCCCGTTCCCTTTGCCATCCATCACCTAACTGCTCATGACCCATAGTATCGAGCCACTCGGGACAACCGTCCCACAGCACAGGTTTGCCTTTAGCTTGTTCGATACGCTCGGCAAGGCGGCTACTATCCACAGGCAATGAATACTGCATTTTAGGTAAATCAAGATTGTGAAATAAATGCCAAGCGTTCAGTAATTTAGAACCGAATCGCTCCATTTCATCTGGGCTAATTTCCGCGAGGAAACAGTAAAGATTCAAGCGGCGCAGAATATCTCCGGTCACCAGGGCGATCCGCGCCTGTTCGGCGGGCACGAGTTGCAACCCAGAAAAATGCTGAGAATAAGCCCGATCTAGGGGTTTTCCTTGGCTCAACACCATAGTTAAGATACTGATCACTAATTCGTTCGAGCTGGCAGAAAGCGGAGAATTCAACATTTAAAGGTCACCGTGAATGATAAAACCGGAGGATCATAGGAGGTCAAGCCCCAATACGCAAGCATACTGGCGCCTCGTTAAGGATAAAGCCATAAAAAAAGCGATCCTATGGATCGCTTTTTAGGTCAGGCCGTTTAACTCTCTACATTTTTGAGCCTTTGGCACCGTAGAACAAAATAAAACCGTAGCAGATCACTGGCAAAATAAAGGCCAGTTGAATACCCAAATTATCGGCCAGCACACCTTGAAGTAATGGCACAACCGCGCCGCCAACAATGGCCAAACACAAAATACCGCTCCCCTGTGACGTATGGGGCCCCAAATCCCGCAGCGCGAGACTAAAGATGGTTGGGAACATAATAGAGTTAAATAAGCCAACCCCCAAAATCGCCCACATGGCCACACTGCCACTGGTGGTCATAGCAATAACGACAAGTAACGCCGCCATGAGGGCATTAAAAGCGAGCACGGTTCCCGCCGGAATTTTTTGCATCACAGCCGAGCCAATAAACCGCCCTACCATAGCGCCGCCCCAATAATAGGCAATATAATGAGCCGCTTGTTCCTCTGGCATAGCGGCAATATGCGACTCACCTAAGAAGTTAACGAGGAAACTGCCGATCGACACTTCCGCCCCGACATAAACGAAGATGCCTACGGCACCCAGTACCAGGTGCGTACTCTGCAGTGCGCTCGTCTTGCCTAAGTGAGTCTGAGTTTCCCCCAACGCACCCTCGGTATGTTCACGAATAGTGGGTAAATTTAACTTAGCAAAAATGATGGCTAAAACCGCTAACGCCGCAGAGAGCAGCAAGTAAGGTAATTTCACCACTTCCGCTTCAGCATTGGCTTGGGCTAAATCCGCCGAAACCGATGCCGCAACGGATAAAATCAATATTGACCCAAAGAATGGCGCAACCGTCGTCCCCAAAGAGTTAAATGCTTGGGTTAAATTCAAACGACTCGAGGCGGTCTCGCTGCTCCCCAGCGCATTAACATAGGGGTTCGCCGCCACTTGGAGTATGGTGATCCCAGATGCGAGCACAAATAAGGCCGCAAGGAATAAACCGTAAGTCGCCAGTGTTGCCGCGGGATAAAACAGCGCACAACCTATACTGGCAATCACTAAACCTGTGACAATTCCCTTCTGGTAACCCAGCTTTTTCACTAAATTCCCCGCGGGGATAGACACCAGAAAATAAGCACCGAAGAAGCAAAACTGGATCAACATCGCCTGGGTATAGTTCAATGAAAATACCGCTTTAAGATGCGGGATCAGGATATCGTTTAAACAGGTGATAAAACCCCACATAAAAAACAGTGAAGTCAATGACACGAGTGCGAAACGATAGTTACCGTTTCCGGCATCGCTCACGCTGCTCGTGGGGCTACTAGTGTTAATTGATGACGCCATAATAGTACTCTCTATAATGTTTTTATTATCTATGGGGATAAATCGGCACTGCTTCCCATGCCCATTGGGCGTTTGTCGTACAAGGATAGGAGGTAAAGATCCCGTATCTATACCACCCCACCCAACTTAAGTTGAAACTTTTTTACTTTAACACCGCGTAATAGCAGGCAAATGCGGCAAACTTCAACATTTCTCCGGCTAATTGCGCGGTTTTCAACCCGTGCCCCGTGAGTTCCTGTTGTATCTCAAGCCCCGCCAGACTGAGCGTGGTATCTGCCGCCATAAGGTTAAAGCAGACCAACACGCGCTGTTGTCCTAAGCTGCGCACAAAAACCAATAACGGCTCGGGTGCATCGATAAATTGAATATCCCCCTCGATAAGCACAGGCTGGGATTTACGCCACGCAAGGAAGCGACGATAACCATTGAGCGTGGAATCTGGATTGGCTTCTTGCACATCTACGGCGAATTCTCGGTGGGCTGCGGCCACGGGCAACCAAGGCGATACCTGGCTAAAGCCACCGAAATCTTCATGCTGTTGCCAAGGCATAGGAGTACGGCAACCATCTCGCCCCTTAAACATTGGCCAGAAGGTTTTGCCGAAGGGGTCCTGCAGCTCATGGTATTCTATGGGCGCTTCGGTTAATCCCAGCTCTTCACCTTGGTAGCTACACACACTGCCACGCAGGGAACTGAGCATAGCATTGAGCATTTTGACGCAATCCGAATCGGGGATACCCTGCCCCCAACGGCTCGCCACCCGTTGCACATCATGGTTGCCTATTGCCCAGCAGGGCCAACCATCGCCGATACTGGCCTCTAATGCTTCGACCGTTTGGCGAATATAGGCAGCGCTATAATCCTCGGTTAACAGCTCAAAACTGTAGGCCATATGCAAACGATCTTCGCCCTTAGTGTAGGCGGCCATTACGGCGAGCGAGTCTTCGGCGGACACTTCACCTAAGGTAACGGCACCGGGATAGCGGTTGATAAGCTTACGCAGATCTTCAATAAACTGAATAGTTTGTGGTCGGTCATTATTGTAATAATGATATTGATAGGCGTAAGGATTATCTTCACTAAAACCTCGGCCCTGACGTTTATCCTTAGGCTTGGCAGGATTATCCCTGAGCTGCTCATCGTGATAACAGAAGGTAATCGCATCTAAGCGGAAACCATCGACGCCCTTTTTAAGCCAGAA
The DNA here is from genome assembly GCF_016406305.1 of Shewanella putrefaciens. Taxonomy (NCBI): domain Bacteria; kingdom Pseudomonadati; phylum Pseudomonadota; class Gammaproteobacteria; order Alteromonadales; family Shewanellaceae; genus Shewanella; species Shewanella putrefaciens. Next base: position 2,034,555 of record NZ_CP066369.1, on the reverse strand, counting down.
CTCGACATTATCCAGCACAGCTTGGCGCACCTGCGGGTTATGGAAATTAATATCGGGTTGGCTACGCAGGAAGTTATGTAAATAGTATTGTTGTCTGCGCGGCTCCCACTCCCAGGCACAGCCACCGAAAATGGCTAACCAGTTGTTAGGGGCGGTACCGTCGTCCTTAGGATCGGCCCATACATACCAGTCTGCCTTGGGATTGCTCCGGCTTTCTCTACTCTCGATAAACCAAGCATGCTGATCTGAGGTGTGGCTTAGCACTTGATCGATAATGACCTTAATCCCACGTTGATGCGCTTTTTCAATCAGTTCATCAAAATCCTGCATCGAACCAAAGAGCGGATCCACTTCGCGATAATCACTGATATCGTAACCAAAGTCCGCCATCGGCGATTTAAAGAAAGGCGAAATCCAAATGGCATCGACATTCAGGCTAGCAATGTAATCTAACTTAGTAATAATACCGCGCAAATCGCCGACACCATCGCCATTGGTATCCAAAAGGCTGCGTGGGTAGATTTGATAGATCACGGCTCCACGCCACCAAGTTAACTCACTCATTGTTGCCCCTTTATCATTATTCTTCAGCGAGCTAACCCAGAAAGACTCATATCAACAGTTACGGCATTGTTACTGTAGAGTAAAGGCGCTGCGACTTTATTTTGTGACACCGAGCATACGTGAAGAGGGAAATAAGGTTCAATACACCTGCATACGTATGCAATGCCGAGCACCGAAAAGCCCACAAAACCCATATAAATTTAGCCTATAATTAACAATGATTTATGTGATAAATTTTTCTATTCCACCAGCGCATTTATTGCCCTAAAGCGGCCGTTTACGGAGCCGAAGGCGGATTGAATACGTATGCACAATATTGTGACAGCGAGAAACTCGGGAGTAGTATCTTCACCGTTGCATAACAATTTGGTCATAAACGCAGCACTTATGCAGTCAATTAAGCGCCGAGATACCAAAAAAGGCCGCATAGATAACGCGGTGATAACGATAAAACGCTCTATAAAAGCGATAAAAGCGATAAAAGCGACTTCAAGGGGAAGAAAGATATGATGCGATTTAAACCCAGTTTGCTGACCTTAGCGCTCGTCGCTGCAGGTGCTAGCATGCATTCCTACGCCGCAGATGCAGTGGCAGATAAAGAGGCTAAGGCAAAAGAAGCTGAAATTGAAGTAATTGAAGTTAAAGGCTTTAGAACCAGTGTTATCAAATCGCTCAATGATAAACGATTTGGTGATACTGTCTCGGAATCTATCTCAGCCGATGATCTTGGTGCACTACCCGATCAATCCATCGCCGATGCTCTAACGCGCTTACCCGGTGTGACTGCGGTGAGAACAGGCGGTCAAGCCAGTGGTCTGAATATTCGTGGCCTAGATGGTGATTTTGTATTCGCAACTCTCAATGGACATGAACAAGTCACAACGGGTGGCAAACGCGCCATTGAGTTTGATCAATACCCATCTGAATTAATTAGCCAAGCTGCCGTCTATAAAACACCAAAAGCATCACTCATTGAAGGTGGCGTTGCTGGTACTGTGGAATTAAAAACTGCAGACCCTCTTAAAAGTGATAAAGACCAATCATTTAACATCAATGCCCGCGGTAGTTTCAATGACAGAGCCGATGAAATTTCCGACGCCGAGCAATATGGCAATCGCCTAAGTTTTGCTTATCAAGGTAAGTTTCTGGAAGACACGCTTGGGGTCGCTCTCGGCTATGCGCACTTGTATCAACCTTATGTCGCTAGCCAATTCATCGGCTTACGTTTTAATGATGATAAAAAAGATGTCGACGGTGATGGCACCACTGAATCAATCAGTGAAGGTTTTGAAATGCAGCAAAAAGGGGGGGATGATACCCGTGATGGCTACATGGCTGCGATCCATTGGCAGCCTGTCGATAGTCTGAGCGTCAAGGGCGATCTATTCCATTCAAAGTTCACTTCTGAAAACTTTGCCCGTGGTTTCCGTGTTAAGTCATTGAAGAATGGCACTATCAGTGATGCCGTTGTCGAAAATGGATCAATGACAGGTGGTACTGTTTCTGTAGCTACCGATAGTACTGATGATTTTTCTATTTTCGTTATCAACGATAACGACTCTAAGTATTCCGAACTCACATCGGGTTCAGTCAATGTCGAGTGGAACAATGGCGGTGCACTAACCGTCGCTGCTGATGTGAGCTATTCAAAAGCCGATGGCGAGTTTGTCAACGGCGGCACCCGCGCCATATTGTACGATGACATTGGTAATGAAGTTCGTTCGGCAGAATCCGTTACGTATCAACTCAATGGCTTAAGTCCTGCGGATGTCAGCTTTACCAACGACTATACCGATACCGCCACTCTGGGTCTAAAACAAGTGGGTATGTGGCCCTATAATCAGCAAAATGATCTTGTCGCCTATAAATTAGACTTTAACTATGTTTTAGACACCAGCTTTATTTCTTCAGTTGATTTTGGTGTGCGCTATGCTGAGCGCGAGTTTAACGCTCAACGCTCACAAGCAGGCTACGGTTTTGAATATGATCCAAATCCAAGTAACCAACCAGCTCTAACGCTCAACAGCGATATGGCTAAAGTGGTTGATTTTGGTGGAGAGCTCTCTGGCTACCCTAGTTTCCTTGCAATTGACTTTGATAAAGCGCTTGAACTTGTTAACGCACAATTGGCAGCAACGGGTCAATCACCCTTTACCCCAACGGCAAATTGGGATAACAACTGGACAATGATCCAAAGTGGTTCGGTGAATGAAGACGTACTAGCGGGTTATGTTCAAGGTAATCTTGATTTTGACTTAGGCGATATTAAAGTCACAGGTAACCTGGGTGTGCGTGTTGTTCACACAGACCAAAGCAGTAAAGGTCTACAACAAGTTGGCTATGGTCTAGGCGAAGCGATTACCGATGAGTTGGGTGTCGTGAGCACGGATTATATCCGCAATGAAGTTGGTCAAACCTATACCGATTATCTGCCATCACTCAACTTAACCTTCCACCTGACTGAAAACGATCAACTGCGTTTTGCTGCAGCATCAGTGATGTCACGTCCTCCGATTAACAAATTAAAGTCTGGTATGGGGTCTTGGTACGATAATGCCTCCACAGAAGGATATAAAAAGTACAATGCGTGGGGTAATACCAGTCCGCTATTAGATCCTTTCTATGCGGATCAATATGACTTGTCCTACGAGCACTACTTTGAAGAATCTGAAGGTGCGGTCGTTGTAGCCTTGTTCTACAAAGATATTAAATCTTTCATTAACGACTTTACTATTCAACCTTATGACTTTGAAGGTAATGGATTTATTGTTCCCGATACTATTGTTGATAATGGCGTAGAATTCCCTGTTGTGAAGGATGAAGGTCAATATCAAACTGCGATCAACAACGACAATGGCGGTTATATTCGTGGTATCGAATTGGGTTATACCCAAGTGTTTGATTTCCTTCCATCACCATTGAGTGGTCTTGGTTTTACTGGTAGTTACTCCTATTCAGACAGTGAAGTGGAATTTACTACCGACTTAAGTGGATCAAACTTAACCATTCCATTGCCAGGTCTATCAGAAGATGTATTGAATACAACCTTATTTTATACATTGGACGGATTCGATACCCGCGTGAGCATGAGATATCGCAGTGGTTATGTATCGGAGCAAGTTGCAGTTGAGTCACAACTCGCCTTCTTCGATGCTGAAACAATTGTGGATTATCAAGCATCATATGCACTGGAAAATGGGCTTAAGTTTTTATTCCAAATTAATAACTTAACCGATGAGCCAAGCAAAACCTATTTTGGTGAAGAACACCAAACAGGCACTATTCAATACTTCGGTAGACAGTATTTCCTAGGTTTTAGTTATTCTCTGTAAGTCATTATGAATAAAGCCTGCTTCAATTTAGAAGCAGGCTTTTGCTTATTTAGATTTCAGCTATTTTAAAATTCATCATGCCAGCGAATTTTACATACCTATCTTTAAAAGGCTTACATTATGATCCGTCAATATTGGCTAATAGCGTTTTACTTCTGTTTGGTTTGCTCTTCATTTAATACGGCCTATGCAAACACCTTAGAGCCGAATATATCATCGAATGTAAAACTTGAACCCGCTTTCTGGTGGGCGGGGATGCAAAATCCTGTGTTGCAATTGATGCTCTATAGCCGCGATTTACCAAGCTCACCCCAGCAGCTTAGGGTGGATATCCAAGGGAAAGGTATTACGCTAAAAAGCCTTGAACACACTGATAATCCTCACTATCTCTTTATCAATTTAGATCTGAGCCAAGCTGAGCCACAAACCTTTGAGTTGCTGATTTCCAACACCCAATCCGGCGCAACAAATCCAAAAACTCTCTATCGCCTACCCTATACCCTGCAAGCTCGGGCACCTGGCAGCCGTGAGCGCCAAGGATTTAGCAATAAGGATGTGATTTACCTTATCACCCCAGATAGATTCGCCAATGGTAATCCCACTAACGATAATCAAGCGAATATGCTGGAGCGCACCGCGCCCGATAACGCCGATGGCCGCCATGGTGGTGACATTGCAGGGATAAACCAGCACTTAGATTATCTGGCAAAACTTGGGGTGACTCAGTTATGGATAAACCCATTACTTGAAAATAATCAGGCGCAATATTCCTACCACGGTTACTCGATTACCGATTTATACCACGTCGATCCCCGCTTTGGGAGCAACGAGGATTATCAAGCCCTGGTCGCTAAGGCCAAAAAACTTGGCATTGGCGTGATTATGGACGTTGTAGTCAACCATATTGGCTCAAACCATTGGTGGCTTAAGGATTTACCCAGTAAAGATTGGTTAAACAATCCTGCAATTGAGAATACGCCCCGCTATACCAGCCATAGACGCACCACAGTGCAAGATCCCTACGCCGCTGCGCAGGATAAGGCCGACTTTGTCGACGGCTGGTTTACCGACACTATGCCGGATCTGAATCAAGGTAATCCCAAACTTGCCACCTATCTTATTCAAAACAGTCTTTGGTGGGTGGAGTACGCAGGGCTGTCGGGGATCCGCGAAGATACTTATTCCTACGCCGACAAAGACTTTTTGGCTAAATGGTCTAAGGCCGTGATGGAGGAATACCCGAATTTTAATATTGTCGGCGAGGAATGGACCGCCAATCCCATTACCGTGTCCTACTGGCAGAAGGGAAAAATCAATCCCGATGGTTATACCTCAGACTTACCCAGTTTGATGGATTTCCCGCTGTATGAAAAATTGATCGCCAGCCTCAATGAACCAGAGGGCTGGGATACAGGTTTTATCAAGCTTTACAAGATGTTAGCCAACGATGTGGTTTATCCGTCACCCAGTAGGCTAGTGCTATTTGAAGGCAATCACGACACCAATCGGCTCTTTAGTTTAGTGAACGAAAATATCGACTTGTACAAGATGGCACTCACCTATGTGCTTACGGCCAAACGTATTCCACAGTTGTTTTATGGCACCGAAGTGTTAATGACTAGTCCGAAAGAAGGCCGTCACGACGGTGTGGTGCGTAGCGACTTCCCCGGCGGATTTGCCAACAGCAAAGTGAGTGGTTTTAGCGGCCAAGGCTTAACGCTTGCACAATCACAGGCGCAGGAATTTGTTCGTACCTTACTCAACTACCGTAAACACTCCCCTGCGCTGCAATCGGGTGATTTACTGCATTTTGTACCGCAGGATGGCGTATATGTACAATTTAGATGCCTTGCGAATAACGCCGCCCCAACAAAACAGCATGCCTGTCACCAAGCGGATGCGGATAAAGTGATGGTGATCTACCACAAGAATGATCAGCCGCAGCAGCTTGATTTATCACGCTTTAAAAGCGTACTCGGTAACAGTGCCGCGGCAATGTCGATATTAACTGGCGATAAGGTCAAGCTTAATCAACCGCTTAATCTGCCTCATGCTGGAATAATGCTGCTCGAGATTAATAACGACTAATTAAGACTTAAGAGTGCACTGTTAATGATGAACTTGGCTGCTATGCAATAGTTTAGCAGCCTGATTTGACAGCAAATCGTATACAAGGATCTCACATTGAATTTTCCATTATCGCGGATCACACGCCGCAGTTATCTTTGGTCGCAAGCTTTAACCCTGTTGGCCTTAACGGGCTTTGCAAACAATTGTGTTGCGGCCAGTAGTGTTGCGGCCAGTGCTTTTGAGGCCAACAGTTTTATCAGCAATAGCTTTGCAAGCAATAATAGCCCCGCCTCGCTTGATACCGCTCAAACAACATCGTCAAAGCTTGCAGCAAAAGCCAATGATGGGGCCGTTCAAGAAGCCAACGCCTTGAAACCTGTGGTTTATCAGATTTTTACCCGCCTCTATGGCAATAAGAATCAAACCAATAAACCTTGGGGTACCATTAGCGAAAACGGTGTGGGGAAATTTAATGACATTGACGATATCGCACTTAATAGTATCAAAGAGTTAGGCGTCACCCATGTGTGGTATACGGGGGTGCCCCACCATGCTCTGATTGGGGATTACAGTGCCATCGGAGTTAGTGCGGACGATCCCGATGTGGTCAAAGGCCGCGCGGGCTCGCCCTATGCGGTAAAGGATTATTACAACGTCAATCCCGATCTGGCCGTGGATCCCGCTAAGCGTTTAGAGGAGTTTCAAGCGCTGATTAAGCGTACCCATCAGCAAGGGTTAAAGGTGATTATCGATATAGTGCCCAACCATGTGGCCCGTCATTATCACTCGGTCAGCAAACCCGAGGGAGTCCGTGATTTTGGCGTGGATGATAATCAAACACTTGAATATGCAAAACATAATAACTTTTACTATGTGATAGAAAACCATCAGTCTCAGAAGCATCAGCCTCAAAACCATCAGGCCCATGGCTTTCAAGTGCCTGACTTACCGGAAAACCTAAAACCCTTAGGGGGCGAACATCATCCCTTAAGCGATGGCCAATTTAAGGAATTCCCCGCGAAATGGACGGGCAATGGCTCACGCCTCGCTAAACCCGATATTAATGATTGGTATGAGACAGTTAAAATCAATTACGGTGTGCGTCCCGATGGCACACAGGATTTTCCGAGTCTGCCGCCACGCTATGCCAAACTCGGCGCCGAGCAGCACTATGCTTTTTGGCAGCAACAAACGAGTGAATTACCCAACTCTTGGATCAAGTTCAATCAAATTGCCCAATATTGGCTGGCTTTAGGGGTGGATGGTTTTCGCTACGATATGGCCGAAATGGTGCCAGTCGAATTTTGGAGCTATTTAAATAGTCATATAAAACATAGCCATCCCGAAGCCTTTATTCTGGCCGAAGTCTATAACCCAGCGCTATACCGCGATTATATTCAGCTTGGCAAAATGGATTATCTGTACGACAAAGTGGATCTTTACGACACCCTTAAAGCTGTGATGGCGGGTAAAAAAAGCACAGCAAATATTGCCGCTGATCAGGCCAAGGTTGAAGATATTGAATCCCACATGCTGCACTTTTTAGAAAACCATGATGAGCAACGTATTGGTAATGCAGCATTTTTAGGTTCACTCAACGCCAATACGCCAGTGAATACTGAGGCAGTAGATCCCCATTACGCTCTGCCCGCCATGGTGGTATCAGCCACGATTGGCACATCACCGACCTTAGTGTATTTCGGCCAGGAAGTCGGCGAAGCCGCAAGCCAAGATCTCGGTTTTGGCCGCGCCTCCCGTAGCAGTATCTTTGATTATGCTGGCGTACCCGCTCACCAACGCTGGATGAATGAAGGCAAGTTTGATGGCGGCCAATCAACGGCGCAGGAAAAATCCCTGCGGACGTACTATCAAAAACTGCTTAACTTAAGCACGGGCCGAACGGCGCCGGCACTTTTAGGTCAGTACTACTCGCTCGATGCCGCGAATCGTAGCCCTACTGAACCCGCAACGGGTTATGATGACAGCACCTTCGCCTTTGTGCGCTTTGAGGCAAATACTGCCGATAAATCGAGCCAAAAGCTGATTATTGTCAGTAACTTTAGCCAAACCGACGCAAAACCATTATCCCTTAAACTGCCAAGACAACTTATTGCACAATGGCAGTTAACGGACGCTGCCTATTCACTTAAGGATTTGCTTGAAGATCATTCGGCACAGTTGGTCATCAAACAAGGTGAAGGGCAAGTTCAACTGCAACTCGCGCCGCTGTCTTCGGCCATATTTGAGCTAAAAGATTAAACGAGCGAGCAAATTAGACGAGCTAAAAAAGTGAAATCGACCGATAGCGTCACACTAAGCTGTGACGCGCTCTTTTTCTAAGCGTTATACTCTCAAACCCATTTAAAAAGCATGTCAAAGCCATTTAAAAACCATAGAGGAAAGCGATGTTACTCGGCATTCACCATGCTGCGATTATTTGCAGTGACTATGAAAAATCGAAATATTTTTATGTGACCATTCTCGGACTTACCGTACTGGCAGAGCATTATCGTGAAGCGCGCCAGTCCTACAAACTCGATTTGCAACTACCCGATAAGAGCCAAATTGAGTTGTTTTCATTCGACAATCCACCCAAACGACCTAGCTATCCCGAAGCCTGCGGCCTTAGGCATCTCGCCTTTCGCGTCGCATCTATTGAAACTTCGATTAAGCACCTAACTGCCCATCATATCGCCGTCGAGCCCGTCCGCATTGACGAATACACAGGTAAAAAATTCACCTTCTTTAGCGATCCCGACGGCTTACCCTTAGAGTTATATGAGCTATAGCACGAGTGAAATAAGGCAACATCGCAGCGAATAAGATAAATAAAGCTTAATTACGCCATGGGATATTTAGCAGTAGACTCAACCAAGCGACACTGCCGCTTAACCAATAGTTTACAATCGATTGACCAATTTGACGCTGTGATAAGGTCAGCGCTTATCAAGGTTAACCACTGAGGAACTCAAGATGTTTGATAATCCAGCATTATTAGTATGGAGTTTAGTCTTTAGCCTCTTTGGTCTTGGCTTTTTCACCTACGGCAAACGCCAAGCCGCCCCCATCCCTCTGGTCGTCGGCCTCACCCTGATGATTTACCCTTATTTTGTCACCAATCTCGCGCTACTTATCGCCATCGGCATCGCCCTTATCGCACTCCCTTATTTTGTTAGAATATGATTTTAATACATGAAGCTCTAAAAACTAGGAATACGTTGAGATAAGAAAAGATAAAATTTTTGAGTGACGGGCAAACATGCTGTTCCTACGAATTAGTAAGCCATGGCATTTACTCGACGACCCGCAGCGAGTCCATCCTTGGATGCTCGACCGCCCCGTCCGTGGGGCGGACGGTCGTCTCGCTAATCACCATGGCTCACCTGTTTAGCAGCAGCGTAATCTGTATGTTTTAAAGAAAATATGTGTCTCGCTTTGGGATATTTTCGAGTTAAAGCATTAACTCTAACTCGTCAGTTTCGGATAAAATTTTCTATGGGGTAACGTCGTGTTAAGGGTGGGGAATAATGCTACCATCCAACCTAACCCATTGCGTCACATACACTAAAACTGAATCAAATCCTAAATACCAAGCGTTGAGGTTCCCACTTAAACGTCTTGTTAACCTTGTACTCACGTGAGCTACAATTCACCTGATTCTTTTAATTTTTCTATGCCGTCTCGCAAGCTCTTTGCTGACAAATGAATTGCGTGTTTGGAAATATTTGCGCATCGATTCTTCAATTGAGCAGCCTCACTTTCGGATGACTGCTCTACAACTTCTTGAATAATGATATAGTCCAATACCTTCTTAGCTCCCCATTTTGACCAAGACATGCTTTCTTCTAATTCCTGTACAGATTTGGATAATGAATAATAGGAAGCCATGTACGAATCATCATCCATGTTAGATTTATCATAAAACATGCAAAAAGTAGCATTTCGATAATACGAGATAGATTCTTTAAACAGGTTTTCGACATCATTAGCAAATGTTAACTGACTAAAAGACAACCCCACAACCAATATTACTTTTTTCATTCTTACCTTCTAAATATATGGTGGTATTTCGTTGAATCTAGCCATATGAAGAAAAGACTATGGCATCCAAGCCCAACATGTTGGATTATTAAATGTGTTTGTTAATGACCCTTACCCGAAATGAGTCGGCTTAACCTGTCTGTAACGGCCTCGCTAATTTTAGCTATAGCTTCAGACGGTATATGAAGAGCTGGCTCTTCACTGGACTCTGTTGCTGTAGCACTTCTCAATAAAGTACCTCTAACAGTCTCTGGCAGTTCTGAGTTTTGTGCAGCACGAATTTTAGTTAGAGATATAAGCTCTTGCTGATGCAAAGAAATTTCTTTCAAGTGAAATCTTAACTGCCCAAAATAAACAAGAAGCCTCGCGACACACATCGCAATGACCATAAACCCTAAGTTACTGCTATTGGCAGGAGACGACATTGAGGTTGGAGCGGAGTCCATCGTTTTAATTCCAGCGCTAGCAGCGTACTTCATTATGTCTGCAAGGTTTTTAACTTGCGTATCAAGCATTGAGTAGATGAATAGAAACAAAATTGCAGCAAGCATAATCAATAACCACATAGCCCAATTGATTTGGCTAACTCTTTTTTGATGGTATTTGATCGAGTCTTTAATTTCTTTAATCGAATCCTGCATAGAACCTTCCATAGGTAATTAACGCTAGCATTTACGACTGGTTTGAAGCACAGCGGAAAACCAGTACAACAACATGCGCTTGTTAAACTTTTTGACCCTGCCATCGCTTTGGCCAGCCTCTCCAATCAAATGAATCATCGTAGCCAACCAACGCCATAACCATATCCTCAATCATTTTTTCAATATCACTCATTACACTGCCGCCGACCGTCACATTAACTATTGTTCCGCCAGTTCCTGGGCCATGAGGTTCTGCAATAGTCCTATGCCACTGAAACCTTGAGGAAATGATCTCAGAAAAGTATTGTTGCGGCGATAACTCACCGAATTGTTCTGGAGAATAGTAGTTTGAAAGAGTAACCAATACGCCAGTTAAGCTATCAATATAATCATAATTGGCCTGTACTATCGTCGCAGTTACACCAGTGTCCCATTTGTGCTGTGCTTGAGATAGCAACGCCACCTTAAAACTAGGCAAAGAGTTTATATAATCCATTGGTGGATCTTTTAACTCAGTAGGTGGATGCACCTTAAAAGTGCTCTTTTCTACTTGTTGGCTTATGCTCACATCTCCAACTTGTCTGCTTACAGCCATTTCATCAGCAATTTTTCTTCTTTCAGAGACCCTTTCAATCCATTCGTCGCGGTATTTTATTACTAAAGGAGCATTTAGCTTTCTGCCGAAGCCACCTTTTAGCTGCGTATCATTGTGGCACTCAAGACAAAGCACAGACAAATTTTCGAATAAATTATTGCTAGGGTCTTCATCAATATGATGAATTTGAACAGCCTTGCCTCGCTCTCTGCATACACAGCAAGTTCGATCCGATGAAAACATTACATCGGCGGTAATATCATTAGAAATTGGCACTCGGATCTTAGTCATGACTACCTTGAACATTTAACTGTTTATTAGTACGCATGCGCGTTTATCTAGTTTAGTTGCATCAGAGAATAGCGCACAGTTAACTATCTGTATGTAAAGAACTTATCAGCTTTACTTCAAATATACCATCTAGAAAAACGCCCATGCATGTTTTCCAAACCTATTATCTAACCGTTACAACTTATAGATACCTTACTGATTTTAAATGACTTTAAATCATGTATATGGGATTTCGCGCACAGATATTGTTCTCAACGCCCTCAAAAACAAGCGTTTTCAGATATGATTGTATACCTATCTAGATTGGGACTGTTATGCGAAGCGCTTAAAGTGGGGGCTAATAGATGAGATTTTGTAGGGTAACTCGTTCGTGAACTCCAAATGAACAAAGGAGCGCTAGCAAGCTCTGGGGCAAAAGCTTTTCGCGGGATTAACCGTGTGGTTAGTTAAGATTGCCATCATTACAGCAGTGCTCTTAACGGCATAAATATCGTCCTAACTAACCTTCTCTATCTCACCTTCCCTATCTCAGTAAATAGGCCCAAACCAATCAACTCAACTCAACTATTCCCGACAGATAGTTAAACGGCGAATTGCAAATATCCCCAGTAGCGAAAGGATTAATAGGGATAAGCTACCACCGCTATAACCTTGTTTATGTTCTATGGTGGCCACCTGCTCTTCTTTAACCCGAGTTTTAAAGCGGGCGAGCTCATCATCTAAATTGACTATCATATCGTTCACAGCAAGATCAAAGCCCTCATAGGATTTCTCCCTTAGGGTTGTTGTCACGCCAACAGCGGTTGAGCGTTCTGTTAACTGATTAATGCCCGGGGCCCTAAAGAGCATCTTTTGGCTACGCATATCAAATACTGCCGTATCGACAAAGGTTTGAATGGCATTTTCATTACCTGGGATCACATACATACCCACAATAGTCCAATAAAGGATGGCGGATTTATTTTCGTGGCTTTGCATCAACTGATCGTAAGAGACCAGCGCCATTACATCGACATCGTGTAAACGGGCGACTTGCTGCAGGGTGTCAAAACCTTTGCCATTTTTAAGATAGGTGCTAGGGATGATTTCGATGCGATCTATGTAGTCGTATTTGATAAAGGATTGTTTGACCTTGTCGAGCAAGGCGATTTGCGCGCGACTATCGATGGCATCGGCTTGCCAATGGGATGAAGGTAAAAAAGCGAGCCCGACAGTAATAGGCAAACGTAGCACAGGTAGGGATGGCTGCTGAGCTTGGCGACTCTTCTCATCGGGGTAGAGATACTCGACTAAGCTACTTGATACCGCATTTTTCTCTGTGGTATTGCCGTTAAAAAATGCGCTACAGCCGCTAAGCGCTAACATCAAACTGACTAATATTATTAGCTTAAATTTCATCTGTTTCCCTACCGTATCCATACACTGACTCTGATTTTTAGCCACGAAAAGCTGGCACAATGTCGCTACCTTATCCACTCATAGGTGTAAAAACAAGCCGTTGTTCTCACATATCAAAGGGATAGTTAACAGACTCAAAAGCACAAATACACAAAAGCCGCATCAAGGTGCGGCTTTTGCGAACAAAATTGACTTCTGCTAAAAAGTTAAGCGTATTTACGCACTTTTTTAAGGGCAATTTGTTGTTTTAACATGGATAAATGTTCGATAAACACTTTACCGTGTAAATGATCGATTTCATGCTGCAATACTATGGCTAAAAACTCATCGGTTTCGATTTCAATCGCTTTGCCAGTCCTGTCTAAGGCGGTGACTTTGACCTTTTCAAACCGGGTCACTTTAGCGCGATAACCAGGGATCGACAGACAACCTTCTTCACCGATAAACTCGCCTGACTTTTCGACGATTTCTGGATTAATCAGTACTAAAGGTTGGTCACGATCGTCAGATAAATCGATCACGATAATCGCATCCGTACTGCCGACTTGCGTTGCCGCTAAACCGATACCATCGTCCGTGTGGTACATGGTTTCGATTAAGTCATCGATAAATCCCTGAACGGCATCAATATCTTTTACTGGTTGCGCTTTACGTTTAAGACGCTCATCGGGGATTGTCAAAATATTGAGTACGGCCATGCTGATTATCTTCTCTCATCGAGTCAAAAAAATTGGCGCTATTATGGACTATTTCAGCCTTTACACAATATTTTCGCCATAAATAGTTTAATAATTACGATCACAATCGAGTATACAGATAACAATATCATCATCCATACACGGGCTTTCGCAATTTTTTCGTTTAACGTTAAACTGGCAAACCTAAAGACGAGCGAATAGACATACGCACAAGAGCCCTTATTTATGCCATCGTTTCCAAAAGATAAATCACCACTATATGCCTATTTAACACAAGACGAAGCCGCCTTAGAAGCTCAAACTGCGAAGGCAGAGCCCTTATCGCCTATGGCCAAAATTTGGCATATTGTTGCCATGATCCCGCAGGGACGTGTTAGCAGTTATGGTAAAGTTGCCGATTTAGCCGGGCTACCAGGCAGAGCCAGATATGTCTCTAAGGCACTCAAATCGGCCCCCGAACATTTGTCACTTCCATGGCATAGGGTGCTTAACAGTCAGGGCCAAATTTCCTTTGAAAAAAATTCAACCGCGTTTCAGGAACAGATGGAATTATTGCGAATCGAAGGTGTAATAGTGAACCGCGGCAAAGTAAAATTGTCTGAATTTGAGTGGCGGCCTGATATGGCAACCTTAGTTATGGCCATGCCATTTTAGATTAATTTACTGATCTACAACCTATTTACACGTTAGGCAGCCTCAGCTATAACCTAGCGATGGGCATAATCGTTAGCGAATGAAAGCGGTGTAAGTAATATGCAATTCAACCCATTTTTATTCCGTTCGGCGCCCTGTCGCGCCGCGAAACAAGGTGAAAACCTAGGATACAAGGAGCATTATTTGCGCACTATTTCCACGTTATTATTGATTTTATCCGCGCTCAGCCACAGCCTTTTTGCCATGGCAGCCCCCACACCATTAACACCACAAACGGCTGAATACCAAGTAAATTACGGTGATATTGAATTAGGTAAGGCCAAATATAATCTGCCGCAGATGGAAGATGGTGTATTCAAATATCGTTTCGATAGCGATCTAAGCCTGTTACTGCTCACCGACGTTCGCCATATATTGAGTGAATTCAGCCAAGATGGCGAGCAGCTGCTACCGCTGCGATACTTGCATCAACGTCAGGGTGTTGGCCCCAATTTCACAGAGCAAACGGCTTTTGCCAAGGCCCAGGGTTTTATCCATACCCGCTATAAGGACGAGAAAGGCAAGTTCCCATTCGAAGGGGATATATTTGATCCTCTGATGGTGCAGCTACAATTTAGGCTCGACATTAGCGCGGGTAAGGATGTGCTCGATTACAAGATGGTGAAAGACAATGAAGTCGATGAATATAAGTTTCATGTTATCGGCAAGGAACGTATGACCATAGAAAGTGGCAGTTACGACACGGTCAAAATTGAAGTGGTTAGAGATAATAAGAAACGCCAAACCTTCTTTTGGATGGCGCCGGATTTAGCCTACCTGCCCGTGCGCCTCACGCACTTCGAAAAAGGCAGTAAGCAGCTCGATATTAAACTGCTTAAATATCATTTCGATGAGAAAGTATCAGCCGAACCCGCCTCGACTGCCACGCACGAATCGCACAAGGCGCCAAAACTGCTAGGCACGGATGAGAATTAACCCAAGCAGCAACCAATAAGCAATTAATCCTAGGCTGGCTAATAAACCCGTGTGGCAGATGGCGCTATTTTATACGCGACTCTGCCATCACCGCGTTGCTTGGCACATGGAGCACAAAGGCCAAAGGTCACAGTCAAAGCCGGGATAACCAAGGTTAGACTCAGCAATCGATTAGCGGCTCACCCAAGCGGAATAATTTCCAATTACCTGGCTGCATGACATGCCAGTTTTCATTCTCAGTTAATGGCCGAGTGGCGATCACTGTCACTACATCGTGGGGAGTTGTTTCCTTATCAAAATCAATCACTACATCCGTGTCGATCAGTTTTGCTTTGCCAAAAGGCGCGCGGCGAGTGATGTAACATAAGTTGTTACTGCAATAACTCATCAAGTGCTCGCCATCGCTTAAGATCATATTAAACACCCCAAGGGCGCGAATTTGCTCGGCAAGTGATGCGACAAATCGAAATACCGCCAGCATATCCTCGGGGCGACGGTCGCCAAACTTGGCCGCAACTTGCTCGAGTATCCAGCAAAAAGCGAGTTCACTGTCGGTGTCGCCTACGCTCTGATAACGCGAGACCTGAAACTTGGTCTGATAGTCCGTCAACTGGCCATTATGGGCATAGGTCCAATAACGGCCCCATAACTCGCGGGTGAAAGGGTGAGTGTTTTCCAGCGATACACAACCGCGATTAGCTTGACGAATATGGCTTATCACTACCTCACTCTTAATGGGGTAGGATTGGATCAATTTGGCAATATGGGATTCACTGCTCGGGCAAGCATCTTTAAAAGTACGGCTACCTTTACCCTCATAAAAAGTGATCCCCCAACCGTCAACATGGGGCCCCGTGACCCCACCACGTTGCGCTAATCCCGTAAAACTAAACACAATATCGGTCGGCACATTGGCACTCATCGCCAGTAATTCACACATATCTCTCGCCTATTTTCTCTCAACGCTCTACGGTTTTGCATTGTAACTAGTTGATGACATTTGTGGAATGATCAAAATCGACAAAAAATTTAAACAATTGTTTGAAAAATGCTTGTATTAAAATTGCCTTAGGTTTAACTTTTATGCGACACAGGTCTGACCACAAACTATAATTGTGATCGCAATCAACAAAACTCGCTATGACCTGTGGTTGGCACTCGGTCATACTTAAGGAGAATTACAGTGACTACCCTACTTTGGATCATCGCCATGATCTTAGTGCTAGGAGCCCTAGCTTACCTTCGGGTATCTTTGCTCACTGCCACTATTGCAGCCGCTGTTGTGATGACAGCAGGATGGACACTCGATGTTGTCGGCCCTATCTCTTGGATCATTTTCCTCGTGATCGCGCTGCCACTGAACATCAGTGCATTTAGACAAAATGTGATCAGTCGCCCACTGATGAAGGTATACCGTGGCATTATGCCGGAAATGTCTTCAACCGAAAAAGAAGCGATTGAAGCCGGCACCACTTGGTGGGAAGCAGATCTGTTTGCGGGTAACCCTAACTGGAAAAAACTCCATAACTACCCAGTTGCGCGTTTAAGTGCAGATGAACAAGCCTTCCTCGATGGCCCAGTTGAAGAAGTGTGCCGCATGGTGAACCAGCACCAAGTATCACACCAACTCGCTGATTTGCCTGCTGAAGTATGGCAATACCTCAAAGATCACGGTTTCTTCGCCATGATCATTAAGAAAAAGTACGGCGGTTTAGAATATTCAGCTTATGCCCAATCCCGCGTGTTACAAAAGCTGGCGGGCTTAAGCAGCGAATTGGCTTCAACTGTTGGCGTACCTAACTCTTTAGGCCCTGGCGAATTGCTGCAACACTATGGCACGCCTGAACAACAAAACTACTATTTACCCCGTTTAGCCAAAGGGTTAGAAGTGCCCTGTTTCGCCCTGACCAGCCCTGAGGCCGGTAGCGATGCGGGTTCTATCCCTGACTTTGGTATCGTGTGTAAAGGCAAGTGGGAAGGTGAAGAAGTTCTGGGGATGAAACT
Source organism: Shewanella putrefaciens (assembly GCF_016406305.1). Taxonomy (NCBI): domain Bacteria; kingdom Pseudomonadati; phylum Pseudomonadota; class Gammaproteobacteria; order Alteromonadales; family Shewanellaceae; genus Shewanella; species Shewanella putrefaciens. The sequence goes on along the minus strand of NZ_CP066369.1, from coordinate 2,017,292 downwards.
GACCTGGAACAAGCGTTATATCACCCTCGCCCCTGTCGCGACCGTATTAGGTTTAGCGTTTAAACTGCGCGATCCTGATCATCTACTCGGTGATAAAGAAGAACTCGGCATTACCTGTGCGCTGATCCCAACCGATGTTGAAGGCGTTGAAACTGGTCGTCGTCACTTCCCGCTGAACTGTATGTTCCAAAACGGTCCAACCCGCGGCAACGAAGTGTTCGTCCCATTAAGCTTTATTATTGGCGGCCCGAAAATGGCAGGCCAAGGCTGGCGCATGCTGGTGGAATGTTTATCTGTGGGTCGTGGTATTACTCTGCCATCAAACTCTGCCGGTGGCGTGAAAACCGCAGCCTTAGCAACCGGTGCCTATGCGCGTATTCGTCGCCAATTCAAACTCCCTATTGGTAAGTTAGAAGGGATTGAAGAGCCAATGGCACGCATCGGTGGTAACGCCTACCTGATGGACGCGGTAACGTCATTAACCACTACAGGTATCGACTTAGGTGAAAAACCTTCGGTTATCTCGGCTATCGTGAAATATCACCTGACAGATCGTATGCAGAAATGCGTAATCGATGCCATGGATATCCACGGCGGTAAAGGTGTGTGTTTAGGCCCTAACAACTACTTAGGCCGTGGCTATCAAGCCGCGCCCATTGCGATTACTGTTGAAGGCGCAAATATCCTGACTCGTTCGATGATCATCTACGGCCAAGGCGCTATCCGTTGCCATCCGTACGTGCTCGCAGAAATGGAGTCCGCGTTTGATAATGAATCTGGCCAAGGCTTAGCTAACTTCGATGCGGCAATTTTCGGTCACATTGGTTTTGCGACCAGTAACTTTGTCCGTAGCTTCTGGTTAGGATTAACCTCAAGCCGCTTCTCTAATGCGCCTTACTCTGATAAAACCAAGCGTTATTATCAACATATGAACCGTTTCAGTGCCAACCTTGCCCTGCTTTCTGACTTAGCTATGGCAACTTTGGGTGGTAACTTAAAACGTAAAGAACGTATCTCAGCCCGTTTAGGTGATCTATTAAGCCAGCTATATCTTGCATCGGCGACGCTCAAGCGTTACCAAGATGAAGGCCGTCAAACCGACGACTTGCCATTGGTACAATGGGCGGTTGAAGATGCTCTGTACAAGTTACAGGCTTCATTAGACGACTTATTGGATAACTTCCCTATGGGCCTTGGCGGCGTATTACGCGCAGTGATGTTCCCATTCGGCCGTCCACTGAAACGTCCAAGCGATGTGCTAGATCATAAAGTGGCTAAGATCATGCAAACGCCCTGTGAGAGCCGTGATCGTTTAGGTAAGGGCCAGTTCTGGACTAACTCTGAGCACAATGCTGTGGGTATTCAAGAACAAACGCTCAAAGATATCCTCGCCTCAGAGCCTTTATTCGATAAGGTATGCAAGGCCAGCGGTAAACGTCTGCCATTTATGTGGTTAGATAAAGTCGCCGCAGAGGGTAAAGCCCTAGGGGTATTGAGCGATGCCGAAGTGCAATTACTTGAAAGAGCAGAAATTGGTCGTATGAAGTCTATCAATGTGGATGACTTTGACCCAGCCGAACTGCGCCCTGAAGTGGTTGCCACCGTTTCACAGGAACGCGCTGCGTAATCCACTCAGTAAGATCCAAAACTACAAAAAGGAGGCTAATTAGCCTCCTTTTTTTATAGTAAGTGTCCCGTTCCGGATCCGCCGCTCAAGATGATACGAACCCAATCAGAGAAAACTTCACAGCTACATGACTAAAGCTATTTTGCATTAACATAGCTTACCCTTTACCCTTCAAACGAGGCATAGTCAGCAGTGTCTTATCAAGCTTCAAGGCAACACCAACACTGCGCCCCGCGAGATTAGGAACAGAATAATGAGCAGCACTGCCGAGGAGAATCGCACATTCTGGCAGCGTCAAGCCATAATCTTGTTGTAACCATTGAATAAGCCCTGTCGTCGCCGAGCGTAATGCCTCATCTAATGATCCCGCCTGACCTAAGACCATAAGCTGATCCGGTGATTCAACACGCGGCATCGCTATCGATTTAGCTTTGATCACATCAACCGTGAATTCTACATCCATAGAGGTTTCTAAAGCATACTGCGAGGTTTCACCATCTCCCTGCAACGCATGAGCATCGCCAAGATAGAGTAAAGCACCGGGTTGTTGCACGGGTAAATAAACAATATTGCCTTCAATCACTTCGTTAAAGTCCATGTTACCGCCAAAACGTCCGGTATCACCCGTAGATATCGGCGCAGAGCCAAAACCAGGTGCAACCGCAAGCCCGCCTAGCATAGGCCGCACTTTAACTGTGTAGTCTTTTAAATGTTCAGTTGGCGTTTCCAAGCTTGCAATTCCGCGCTCTCTGTCCAATTTCCAGCGCACAGGCTTGCCAAGTTCATCCGCTTGAGTCGCAAAACGAGCCCCCAATGCTCGCCCAACAATCGCATCCAAACTATCAGCATAATCTCGATTCAATCTAAGGCGATTTATCCGTATTACCAGCGTATCCCCTGGCGCTGCTGTGGCAATAAAGAAAGGGCCAGTTTGCGGATTTCCAAATAGAGCCTTAGTCTCACCATGCTCATCGACCCCACCCGAGTCAATCGTTTTTGTTTGTACTGTATCACCTGGCCAAATCGTAAGGACGGGGGTGCGATGAGGATCAAATAGATTGGAATAGTTCGTTGGCATGAATTCATAAAGCCGCGGTTGGCCTTCTGGACGGGTGGCTATTTTCCGTGCCGAGAAGGCATGTTTCACTCGAACACTCGGATTATTGGTATCCGGAAAATCGGCAATACCATCGATGGTATTGTCTTGCATCTTACCCTCATAGTTATAGACAGTGCCATCCATATTAATGCTTTCAAATATGAGACTTGCGCCTTGGCGATGTCCGCTCAGCTTGTCACCATCTATATCACCACTGAGATTGTCACCGTTGAGTGTTAAAGTCAGTGTGCCATATACAGGATTACCCCAGAGATCCGTTGTTAGTAGCCATTGGTCAGCAGCTTGCACCTGCCCGAACACAAGACTCAAGTACATGAGTGTGGAATATTTCAACATTGGTATTCTCCAGTTTAACTTGCGAATATAAGGGTGAGCTTGTCGTATTAACAAGATAAAACATGGCAGTGATACCCTATTACATGCTCAAGCTAACTCTTTATCACGTTATCTGCCACCCCTTGTCTGCTTCGTCACTAATTATAGTGTTAGCATCTGTTTTTTAAGTCTTAATTACTCAGTAACCTCCTCCGCTTTAGTTTTAGCAAGTGCCGCTTCTTCCGCCACTTTGGCCTGCGCCACAATCGCTTCTTGCTCCGCAATCGCCTGTTGGATTTTGGCTTCTTCAAGGGCTTCAACTGGCAATAGGCTGATTAACTCGATGCCACTAGGGAATTGGGTATCATTGCCAGAAACTATGGTCACTTTGCCTTCTTTGGTTAAATACACTAAGGGCAAAGCAGTTTCACCATAACGCTTACGGAAATGCTCAAAGGTAAAGTTTTCGGTTAAGTTTGTAACTTTAAGCTGCGCCCCTTTCGCCATTTGGCTGGCGATTTTGGCGTAGGAAACCGCATCACCAAAGAGGCATAACCGCTGTTTATAGGACTCAGATAACTGATGCCGTGCACTGCCCTGCTCAGCATTGTTAAGACCAAAAACCTTCTTTAAGCCTAATAGGTCTTGAAAATAAAAGGTCACCAGCGGGTTTAACTGTTTGTAGGGCGACATGATCAGCACTCGGCCAATCCCAGTTAAATCCATATAGGTTTCAGCATGTTCCGAGGCAGGATTACCAAAATACACCGGAATATTATCCATCCGCGCGAGGCGAATGTTATCCCAGTTGCTGTCGGCCAGCAGCACTTTCACATCCTTCGCCTTTAGGATTTTTGCCAACTCGCGGGAAAACTTAGAGGCACCGAAAATTAATAAGCCTTGAGCCGAACCCGATGTTACCCCAAGGTATTTCGCCCAGCGGCCCGCGGTTAAACTTTGAATAACCACAGTGCCGATAATGATTAAAAATACTAAAGGCACAATAGCATCGGCGCCCTGCACATTATTGGCTTCTAATTTAATCGCAAATAATGACGACACCGCCGCGGCAACAATCCCCCGCGGCGCAATCCAACATAAAAACCACTTATCCGCTTTTGATAGTGACGTTCCAATGCCAGACACCCAAATACTCAATGGCCTTGCGATTAGCATAGTGACCGCGAGGACCCCAACACCGCCCCAACCTAAATCCATCATGGCGTTGGAATCTAAGCGCGCCGCCAATAAAATAAACAAGGCAGAAATCAGCAGTACAGTTAAGGTCTCTTTAAATTCAAGAATTTCTGCAATATCCACCCCTCGCATATTGGCGAGCCAAATGCCCATGACTGTCACCGTCAGTAATCCCGATTCTTCCTGTAAGAGATTTGATGCCACAAAAATCCCTAACATCAGAGTTAACACCGCAGTGTTACGCAAATAATGGGGTAAAAGGTTATGGCGCAATACTTGGCCAACGAGATAACCAGATATCGCCCCCAGCCCGAGGCCAAGTGACAGCATAGAACCTAAAGCAAAAAGCACATGGGTGGTGGGGTCGCCAGATACCGTAATATATTCAAACACTAATACAGCTAACAATGCACCTATGGGATCAATCACTATCCCCTCCCAGCGCAGAATACTGGCAAGCTGCGACTTAGGTCGCACACTTCTAAGCATAGGCACAATCACAGTTGGGCCAGTTACAACCACCAATGCACCAAACAATAGGGCGATATCCAAACTAAAATCGAGTAGATAAAAAGTGGCGCCGCTGATACAGGCCCAAGTGATGAAAGTACCAATGGTCACAAGATGAGTTACCATACGGCCATGATCTTTGATTTCTTTAAAATTGAGGGTTAATGCACCTTCAAACAGAATCACCGCAACCCCAAGGGAAATAATGGGAAACAGCAAATCGCCAAATATCGCATCGGGATTGAGCACCCCAAATCCGGGTCCGAGAGTCAGCCCACAGAGCAGCAGAGGTAAAATGGCAGGTAGCCTTAACTTCCAACCAATCCATTGACAGAAAAGTGATAGCACGCCAATCAGTGCTAACATCCCAGTAATTTGTTCAACCATATAACATCCTTTAGGTGAAAAGCTCAATACCAAAGAGTTGAGCTATAACAATGAAGACGACTTTAGTGAACTCAACACTGAATTTATCGAGTAGATATACAATAACAGTAAAAATCTAAACACCCGACACTATAAAACAGGTACTCCAATGAGTTTGAGTATTTAGGACACAAGCAAATTTAGTTAAATGCCCAACGCATTAAAATTAATACAAATTATTTACTGATTGATAAAATTGCTGTTAAAAAGAGATATGAACAAAATTAGCCAGTTAACTATAGCTAAAGTGCCATCTCAATTACATAACTAACAAAGTGGGTGCGCCATCGCACGGAATAAAAATTTTAAAGCTGCAAGAGTAAGTATCCTGCCCCATAAAGCAATTCTGCGACTAGGGCATCTATTTGAGGTACCTATGCAAACACCCATAGACACAACTAAAACCACTACAGATACTAAATCAAAGGGCTTAAACAATGCTATTGATGATGCTTTGGCTGAGGCACACCCAGCCATTGACCACTTAAGTGCTAAAGCCCATGATACTGTTGATAAACTTACCAGTGCAGCCAGTCAAGGCGTTGAGAATTTTGACATGCGCTCTGAGCAGCTAAATGCAACAGGGATCCGTTTAGGCAATGCTGTGCGCGGTCAAATACAACGCCGTCCAATCACAGTGCTGAGTGCAGCCCTCCTCACTGGGTTTGCTCTTAGCTGGTTGCTGAAATCCCGTGCCGACTAAAATACCAACTGCCAAGGTGCCTACACAAACCGAGACGATAGCAGAGTCCTTACCCAACAATAACACTAGCCTTAGCGGACTGCTTACTCAGTTTATCCAGCAAGTCCGCATTCAGTGTAGGCAACAATTACAATTGCTTACTCTTGAAATTCAGCGTGCTGCAGAAAGCCTAGTTGCAATGTGCATCCTTGGCTTTTTTATAGCTTTATTGCTGTTAAGCACTTGGGTGTTATCCTTGCAATTGCTGTGGTTAGGCCTTCAAGCCATTGGACTTTTGCCCTGGCAAGGTATACTGCTGCTATGGTTGCTACAACTATTGGCTATTTTTGTTTGCGTAAGGTTGATCCGTTATCACAGTCGTTTTCTGCGGTTTCCAGCCACCATTGAAAGTCTATCGGTGACAAAGGTAGAGACGGCTACATCGTCCCCCCAAGAGCCAAGGAGCAGTAATGATGTCTAAACAGGATAATCTCAGCAATAACATTCAACAATGTCTGGATCATTTACAACATACCGGCACCAAGCGCCAACAACTGCAAACGCAAATGGCCACAAAACTGAAGTCATCAGTCATTCAAGGGGGAGTGTTACTGGGTGTAGGATTAATATGGTGCTACACAGCAAACCACAGCAAGCAACCGTTACATCAAGTCCGTACAAGTCTGTTTCTATGGCTAGCACCACTTCGCAGTTATTCATTCTGGTTACTTTGGGGATTACGCTGGATCAAACCTTTGTTGTTAGCTCGCATACAGCCAACCATGGCTGCAACGCTAAGCAAACCAACTCCTAGATAAAATGCGTTTGGACGACGACCTAGCAGTTACAATCAACTCGTTCATATTTTCTATCAATGATTGAATGAAAAAAGCAGGAGAGAAATCCCTGCTTTTTATTATAAAATTATTCGTGCTGACTACCATAATAATTATGCAGATTTTTTTCCCATTCAACATCTGCCATATTTGGCCAATGACCTTTGTCAAAACCTGGTGCCGTTTTTAATCTTTCTAATGATAAGTCCATCACGAAACATTTTTCCACAGGATTAAGTGTCAGCATCTTCCAAGGCACAGCAAAAAGCTTTTCTCCAAAGCCAAAATAAGTACTGAATGAGAGTACCGCATAACCGACACGGCCAGTTCCTACTTCAAGCATAATTTCTTTGATGTCCCCTAAGATCTCATCAGCATGGTTAACAACACTGTTGCCGATCAGAGTTTCAGCCCCCATCAGATATGGACCAGGTCCCTGCGTCGATAATGGCTCAGCGAACTGTGGGTTATTATAAATACCGTATATATCGCGATCATGATAATTCATTTTGTTGACCTCTGTGGTGCTGCTCATGGATCTGAGCAACAAGGTAAGTGAAGCTCCAAACGTTGGGCTCTATATAAAACATGTCCGTCACCAGACATTGGCCAAAGTATGCCTTCTTGCAATCACGATCTCTGTTCGACATGCCACTTATTGGATTAACGAATTAAATAACTAAAACACTTCAACTCACACCTCTTGTGCGTGCGCCAGCGTACCGACATACGGTTTATTAGGGTGCAAACTCAATGTTACCCGGTGCAAAAGTTGTTCCGGCATCAGGAATACTCGCCATGTCTATTGCTACTATATTATTGATTATTTTAATTTTGTTATTCCTTGGCATGCTCCCCACCTGGCCTCATAGCCGAAACTGGGGTTATCGCCCCGGTGGCATTATAGGCATCGTGGTACTGGTGCTGGTTATATTGCTGTTAACTGGCCGCATTAGCTAATGGACCATTACCATTCTTACTATTTATCAAAAGGATAATCTGATGAAAACAATTAAAGTTTTAAGTCTCTTTCTGCTCGCCATGGGTCTAGCCGCTGTCGCCAGTTGCAGCTCCGATTATAACAAAGAAGGCACAGGTGAGTATTTCGACGATAGTGTGGTCACTACTAAAGTTAAAGCGGCCATTTTAGGTGAAAAAAACTTAAGTGTGGCTGAAATTAATGTTGAAACATTTAAAGGCGTGGTTCAGCTCAGCGGGTTTGTCAAATCACGTGAGGATATCAATACTGCAGTAAAAGTAACAAGCAAAGTTCCAGGTGTCATTTCAGTCAAAAACGATATACAGCTAAAATAACCCTTCACTCGACTTCGACTAGACCAATTGGTCATTTAGCTTCAGTCATTCCGCAACCCGTTCTGGCGTTGCGGATTTTCTTTTTGCAGCTGATTTTCTGGTGTTAGGCCTGAGCCACCAGTGGTAGGAATAGTAATGTCAAAAATAATTCAAAATACACTAGCACCACAGGTTCAGAATCAATTGATCCATGACCTACCCGCTTTAGAGCAAGTAGAATTATTATCACAAGCTAAATTAGTCCAACTTAACTTCGCTGACTTACTGTGTCAGCCAGGGGAGTTATATCAATACGTTTATTTTCCGTTAACGGCCTTTATTTCATTGATCGCTAAACTGCCAAAACACCCTGCATTGGAAATGGGCTTAATTGGCTATGAAGGCATGCTTGGTGCAACAACGTTGTTGAGCACTCGACAAGTCCCTTCTGAGGCAATTATCCAAGGTTCAGGTAAAGCCTGGCGTATCCCAATTGCAACGTTTGAAGACTTACTTGCTCAAAGCAGCAGTCTGAGACAGATATTGGAAACTTACCTATACCAATTATTATGCCAATTATCACAAAATGCCGTCTGCGCACATTTTCACTCAGTCGAATCTCGGCTTGCACGCTGGCTATTAATGAGTCATGACCGCATACAGACTAATGAGCTGTTTCTCACCCATCAGTTTTTATCTGATATGTTGGGTGTTAGGCGAAGCAGTATTACCGAGGCCGCGGGAGAATTGCAGGCCAGCGGCTGTATTTCATATAACCGTGGGCGGTTATATATCCTCGACAGACAAGGTCTGCTGGCTCGTTGCTGCAGTTGTTATCATTTAATGCGTACTTAACAGTATCTTTTTTACTCCACAAACCAACAAAAATGCCATTATGTGTGCTAGCGTACATAGCATTGATACTTTGCGCTGTAACCTCTATAAACGACACTAAAGCACAAGGACACACTATAAGTCATGGACACACAACAATTGGAAGCGGTGCCAGAACAGGCACTGAAAAAGGCTAATGCCCCCCCCCCCGAAAACAACCGGTTACTAAACGACTTACCTGATGAAGTCAAACAGCGTATTTTCCCGCATCTAGAGCTAGTGTCATTAGAGCTTGGTGACGTGGTCTGCGAAGCTGGCTCGAAGCTGCGTTATGTCTATTTTCCACTGGACTCTATTATTTCACTGCTCTATGTGATGGAAAATGGTGCATCTGCTGAAATTGCAGTCGTTGGCAATGATGGCATGGTCGGCGTTGCACTGTTTATGGGGGGAGAAAGCACCACGAGTCGAGCCGTAGTACAAAGCGCTGGCGTTGCTTATCGGTTGTTTGGTCAACGGCTCAAAGACGAATTTAACCGCCATGGTGCTCTGCTCCACCTCTTGCTACGTTATAGCCAAGTATTGCTCACCCAAATGGCCCAAACGGCAGTTTGCAATCGCCACCATAGTATTGAACAGCAACTATGTCGCTGGCTGTTACTCTCTATCGATAGGCTATCGGATGATCGCGTATTGATGACGCAGGAATTAATTGCCAATATGCTTGGCGTACGCCGAGAAGGCGTCACAGATGCGGCTGGAAAACTGCAACGAATGGGAATAATCAATTACAGTCGCGGTAATATTGAGGTACTGAACCGCAAATTGCTGGAGCAAACCTGTTGCGAATGTTACTCCGTCGTTAAGCAGGAGTCAGAACGTCTGATGCCACTAAAAAATAGTCAACCTCGCAGGCTATTTCAGTCATACATACTCTAGATAAACTTTACCGTTGTAAAACCCTATTTTACTAAGGTGAAAGTTCAGGCTTCAGATAGCAAAGCTGTCTGTGGTACACCCTAAATAAATCGGGCAGTCATCAAAACTAGATACGCAAGGATAGCGTGTACTGATACTGCCAATCCCAAACGCCTGCACAACCACCGCAATTCCTTGCACTTATCATCAAACGACTTTCCTTTAAATCCACAAAGTGCCTACATCTAAATGCTAATGCCACGGACTGCATGCGCGCTAACGCACAGACGTTCAATATTTAACAGGTCATTCTGAATATACGGTTCATGCACTCTTGCACTGCACCGGATTACTTGAGGTTTATATGAATAAATTCACTGAACAAAATAAAACCATCGTTAAAGATGAACAGAATACTAAAACCAACAAAGCCAATCCTCCGGTCACCGCTAGCAACAACCAAACGGGTAAAACTATCGCAGGAGATAAAGCTAAACAGGAGGTTGATGTCAGCCAAAATACCGAAAAACAGCAAAAAGATGCCTTTAACGGTAAATGGCAAAGCCAGATCCAAGCCGCAAAAGGTAATTGGAGCAAAATCAGCGAAGCTGAATTACTTAAATCGAACGGCAATGAAGCCAACCTAAATGAACTCGTGCAAAAGCATTATTCATTGAGCCGAGATGACTCGAGCAAACAGGTAAAAAGCTTTATTGATAAATGTAAATGCTAAACCTTGCGGTTGTACTGAATAACAACCGTATTTAGCTTAGGCCAGTGTCGCTATTGCTGCACTGGTTCTCTTTCTGTTAGGGAGTACCATCATGAATTTATCGTATCGCAAATTTATTTTTACCTTAGCCATCTTACTCACCCTTTCGCCACTACTGTCAGTATCGGCCGCTGATACAGCAACGAAAGCAATGGATGATGTACGCCAAGAAAGCCAAATTGCAACAAGTTATGCCCTCAACCCCTATTTACGCGCTAATGATCTAAAAGTCACAGTACAAAAAGGTAAAGCAGTATTGACAGGTAAAGTGGACGAAAAAATCAGTAAAGAACTCGCTGGTGAAATAGCTCAGGGCGTATCAGGTATTAAAGATGTTGATAACCAGATAGTCGTTGACATCAATTATATGCCCAAAGTTAACCCAAATGGTTTTGGTGACAAAATTGATGATGCCAATATCTCGGCCGCTATTCGCTCTAAATTGCAATGGAATAAAGATGTCGATGACGTCGGCACAGAAGTCATGACTAAATCCGGACGAGTCACGCTAAATGGCACAGTAAACAACCAGAACGCAAAAGATATTACTCATCGGTTGGCACTCAATACTCGCGGCGTAAAATCAGTCACCAATAATTTGAAAATTCAGAGCGCTACGATAACCAAAGACGAAAATGCCAAGCTGAAAGAAAAAGCTGAGAGTAACAACATCTCAGATAGCTGGATCACCGCCAAAGTAAAATCTAGTTTTATGTATTCGAGCAATATTAATGGCTCTGATATTAATGTCAGCACTAACAACGGTATTGTGACACTGACAGGCAAAGTCAGCAGCGGCAGCGAACAATCATTAGCAGTTGAAACAGCACAGAATATTCGTGGTGTTAAAAGTGTCACATCCAAAGCATTAACATTTTAATAACACCAACTAATTCAGGCATAGTGTTATTGATCAGCATCTTTAATTGTGTGTCTTTCGATGAGGCTTTCGCCTTTATATTGGCAATATCGCGCAGCGATAAGCCTATGAACGAGAGGCATGGATGCCGAACAGGGCTGTAAAGCAAGGATGCTGTTGGACGGGACTCGAACCTGCGCCCCCGGCGTGACAGGCCGACTTCTGTTTATAAAGAGTCTAATATCTCCATGGAAGGAGTGTATGCTCAACATTGTCAGGAACAATGTGAGTCCAACTGAACTACCGCGCTTTTAAATTTCACCAACAAAACGAAAAAAGCCTCTGCATTGCTGCAAAGGCTTTCATCTTTATTTGGCGGGTGAATATCGCGCAGCGATAAGCCTATAAACGAGAGGCATGGATGCCGAACAGGGCTGTAAAGCAAGGATGCTGTTGGACGGGACTCGAACCCGCGACCCCCGGCGTGACAGGCCGACTTCTGTTTATAAAGAGTCTAATATCTCCATGGAAGGAGTGTATGCTCAACATTGTCAGGAACAATGTGAGTCCAACTGAACTACCGCGCTTTTAAATTTCACCAGTAAAACGAAAAAAGCCTCTGCATTGCTGCAAAGGCTTTAATCTTTATTTGGCGGAGCGGAGCGGACGGGACTCGAACCCGCGACCCCCGGCGTGACTGGCCGACTTCTGTTTATAAAGAGTCTAACCAACTAAACTACCGCGCTTTTAAATTTCACCAGCAAAACGAAAAAAGCCTCTGCATTGCTGCAAAGGCTTTCATCTATATTTGGCGGAGCGGACGGGACTCGAACCCGCGACCCCCGGCGTGACAGGCCGGTATTCTAACCAACTGAACTACCGCTCCAAACTTTTTATTATACCGCTACTAGAGCACTATAATTTTAATTTTCAATAACTTGACTGGCGGAGCGGACGGGACTCGAACCCGCGACCCCCGGCGTGACAGGCCGGTATTCTAACCAACTGAACTACCGCTCCACTCAAGTTGCGGAGAATAATACGGTCGAGCCTTGCTAGCGTCAACCGTTTTTTTCACTCGCCTATATCGTTTAGTTAAAATTTCGCCAACCTAATCTAAAAACCCTGACTAATGAATAAAATATCTTCATATTCATCAAACTAACTTTCCCAAAAAACCGTTAAATATTCCAAAGAGTACGCTCTGTTTTATCGATGATTATCGAATTCATCGGGCATAGTCAGGTCGATTTCATCCTGGGAAAGTGCCGCGGGTTTGTTTTCCGCCGCTTCATCCAACAGACGCTGCTCAGCCGCGGCTAATGCCTGCGCAAGACTCTGACGCTTACGCCACACAATTAAACCTAACACGCCTAAAATCAACAGCACCGCATTGATGCTAATGATCCAGAACATGGCATCTTGCTTCGCCAACGCCTCTTCTTCTGCGGCTTTTTGGGCGGCAATGGCGGCTAATACCTCTGGACTGGGTGGAGGCTCCGGCGGTTGCACTAGGTTGAAAAAGAGTTCGGGTAAATCGAGCACTATTTCACGCCCCGTGTGCGTTGTTGTCGCAACAAACCCTTTGATGCGATAACTGCCAAACTCAGAAACGGGCGGTAATATCAACTCAGTGTCGGGTTCGGTTAGCCCATTAAGCACCACAGGCAGTTGCAGCCCAGCCGGACCGACCAATTCAAAAGAAAAATGGGTATCAGCTAGCTGCAATACAGTGCTATCGGCGTGCAGCATGATTTTCCATTGGCCCGTTAAGGGATCTTCAGGGGTAATCACCTCAGCATTTATTGGCCGTGCGGATAAGGTAAAAGGAAAAGAAACTTGCCGCTCAAACACATTATTACGCGCTTGAACCACAAAATCATATTCCCCCCAGGGCTGCTTAAGGTTTATTTCACTGGTAAAAAGGCCATCGTCGGGCTTTTCATCGAGCTTTTCACCACTGTCCTTGTAGGAACCGGCAATGATATCGCCGGCGGCAAAGTTTTCATCCCCTGCCCTATGCTTACTCACAAAATGTGCGGTCCATTCAACCAGATAATCTAGACCTGGCATACGCACGCGCTCAGCATCCCCCATAAGCTGGGCAACAATTTTGACCTGTTCCCCTTGAAAAAGCGGTTGAGGCAACGGCTGAACTTCGATTTCAAGCTTAGAGACTTTCTTGATCTTGGAGCCAGGTACGACCTTGCCGACCAACTGCCAAGGCCCTGGCGGTGGCGATTCGATGTAAATCATGTCACCGGTAATACCGTCAACCCATTTGACGGTTTCGGGGTGACGACTGGCGTACCACTTACTACCATCGGGAAGCACTATCACCACGGGGGCAGAGCCGTATTCACGCTCCACCAATAGGGTCATGCTGCTCACCATATGATCTATTCTAAAGCGGTTTTTAAGCTCCGAAGCTGTATCTAATGACACCACTTTTACCTTGGGTGTCTGCGCATTCGTGGTGATCGTGGGAGTGGCGATCGTGGAAGTGGCGTTAGTAGGAGTGGCTGTCTTCGCGTTAGCAACAGGCTCAGGCTTATCCGCTGCCCATATGGCGGCACTGGCAAATAGCGTGCTTAACACTAAACCAATCTTGAACAGGGTTGTATGGCGCGACTTGGTCATAACCGATTATCTATCCTCTCCAGAGGCATTTTCCTGATTTTGCGACTAAATCAAGGCGTTGTTCATGCATGACTAGTTCATCGGCCGATGCGCTGATCACTTTAAGATTAAGTGAATTAGGATCAAACCTTTGGATCCCGCCCGCCTCTTGCCCGGCTTCTTCATTTGATAAATTGAATTTGGTTTGACCGCCCGTCATGATTAAGTAGACGTCGGCGAGGATCTCGGCATCCAATAATGCGCCATGGTACTGACGACGGGAGTTATCGATACCATAACGTTTACACAGGGCATCGAGGTTATTTTTTTGCCCTGGATGCAAAAATTTGGCAATTTCTAACGTATCGAGGATGTCACAAATGCTGGCCGTTTTCGGACCTTGAGGCTGCAGCAGTGAAAACTCATGGTCCATAAAGCTCACGTCGAAGTTGGCGTTATGGGCGACAATTTCAGCACCGTCAATAAACTCGATAAACTGCTGGGCGATTTGGTGGAACCGCGGCTCATGCGCAACGCGCTCATCGGTAATACCGTGCACCGCAATGGCTTCGGGATCGATAGCTTGTCCGGGATTAATATACTGGTGAAAATAGCGGCCAGTCAGGCGACGGTTGATGACTTCAACGCAGCCGATTTCAATGATCCTGTGTCCCAAATAGACGGCACCACTGCCCTGGTTCATACCCGTAGTTTCAGTATCCAGAATAATCTGACGACTGGCGTTTGAGATAATATTCATACTTTTATGCGCTTCTTATGACAATTTTTAGTTATACTCGGCCGAAATTCACGGCAATGGTAACAATTCGATGACTGAACTAAAACTGATCCACATCTTCACCGACGGCTCTTGCTTAGGCAACCCCGGACCCGGTGGCTATGGCATTGTAATGAATTATAAAGGCCATACAAAGGAGATGTCCGACGGTTTTGCCCTCACAACCAATAATCGCATGGAATTACTGGCACCTATCATCGCCTTGGAAAGTTTAAAAGAGCCCTGCCGCGTGGTGCTCACGAGCGATAGCCAATATATGCGTCAAGGGATCATGACGTGGATCCACAACTGGAAGAAAAAAGGCTGGATAACCTCTAACCGTACGCCTGTCAAAAATGTGGATTTGTGGAAACGCCTCGATAAGGCCTCACAAATACATCAGATTGACTGGCAGTGGGTAAAAGGTCATGCGGGGCATGCAGAAAATGAACGCTGCGATATCCTCGCCCGCACTGCCGCAGAAGCAAACCCAACCCAAGTTGACGAAGGTTACCAACCTTAACTTACTATACTGCCAAGGGTATTTGTGCCTCCCCGCCATTTTACCTAAGAAATATTAAAGAAATTCCCACAAAACTGCACAAATGCCTGCCCTAAAGACGTCGCTTGGCGACTCTTATGGGTAATGCGATAAAATTGCCGCTCCAGGACTAAGCCTTCTATCGTCACTAGGGCTAATTCTTTACGGCTGATGTCTTTATCCAGTGTGAGTTCAGATAATACCCCTAAGCCTGCACCTTGTTTAACGGCCAGTTTTATCGCATCGGGCGTAGTGAAACAGAACTTGGCCTCGGGCTGCATATCCAGTTCATTAGCCGCATTTACAAAATATTCTCGGGTTCCCGAACCTTCCTCCCTCAGTACCCAAGATTGACCTCTCACCATAGAAGGTGTAACAGTTTGCCCGGCTAAGGGGTGCGCCGGATGGCAAAATACCAATAATCTGTCCTTATGCCATGCCTCAACATTTAGACGATTGTCGGTGCAATGTCCTTCGATAAATCCCATTTCCGAGCGAAACTGTGCCACGGATTGGATCACATCCTGGGTGTTAGTGATCGCCACATCAACATGGGTTTGAGTATGCTGCTGGCAAAAAGCCACCGCCGCCTTTGCAAGGAGATAATTACCGATAGTGGAACTGGCGCTGACACTTAGGTGTCCCACCAAGTCCCCACCTTGAGTGGTAAAAGCCTGCTCAATTTGCTCGACCCGGTGAAGCAACTCCGTTGCCAGTGGCAATAATAAATTCCCTTGAGAATTGAGCTGCAGCCGATTGCCTATCCGTTCGAATAGGCGCGCATTGAGCTGTTTTTCTAATTCGGCCAATGCCATAGACGTGGCCGGAGGCGATAAATTGACTTGATCCGCCGCTTTAGCAACCTGGCCATTACGTGCTACGGCTTCAAATACGGCAAGTTGCCTTAAGGTAATTCGCATATCACACTCGTTTCTACGCTACGTTATTTTACATGTTCGGATAAATGCCCTGAACGTCCCGCCGTGGGGGCGGTGGTCCAGTTAGGTTGCAATACTTTGCGTTTATCGCGAATTGGCGTTAATGGCGATTCTAATTTACGCGCCACAATCAGATATAAACTGCCCGTACTCGGTAACCAAGAAGCCAAGGTTTGCTGCATAAAACGCCCTTCATTAAACTCGCCAATTAAGGGGTGATACACTAAACGCTCGTCACTCACCACTTGATACCCCAAAAGGCCAAGCCAATCTCGTACCCGTGATGGCATAAAAAAACGCCCATTCCAGGGGAGACAATCTTGATATTTAGGCCACAATTTGCCTAAAAAAACCGGACTTAATGGATTAAACCCCACAATAAATAGATACCCTCCGGCGATCAGCACTCTGTCAGTTTCACGTAAAATGCGGTAGGGATCGGGCTCAAACTCTAACAGTAGACTCATCACTACCGCATCTATAACGCCATTTTGCAGCGGCAGATGACAAAAATCCCCAACTATGGAGGCATTGTCGCTGGCCGTGAGGGAAAAGTGGTGGGCAACGGGTGATTCCATACTCGACAGCTCTGCACTTAAAGGGCCGAGCTTCAACAAATGATACCCAAAAACCCTAGGCCACCAATGGGTTAATTTCTCAGCAACCGCTTGCTGTAAGGCGGAACCATTCGGCAAGTCTTCCCATTGCTCGGGTTTGCGTTCAGTACTGAAATACGACACAAAGTTCCTCCTTCCACCATAAAACATTGCCATAGATGAATCGATACTGGGTATAAACATCACCCATTCAATCGCTTCCAATAAAACGGCAACAGTCGCCAAGCACCGTCCACTTGTGGATAATAACCTTATCTATAAATCGAAATACAGCTATAGGTAGTTCTATGCTCACTATAACAGCGATTAATGCCTTTAATGACAATTATATCTGGGTGTTACAACCAGGAACGCTATCCCAAGTTTATGTGGTAGACCCTGGCGATGCCAACGCGGTCATTGCCTATATTGAGGCTCATCGGCTAACGCTTGCGGGCATTTTACTCACCCATCACCATAGGGATCATACTGACGGTGTCGCGGAGTTAGTGGCATATGTAAAGCAAACAACCCAGGGCGTCCTCAATGTGTATGGACCACACAATGAAGCTATTAACGGGATCAATATACCACTTGATCCCAGTGTTACCGCAGCGCTATCACTTCCGTTTCTCAAGCATAAAATACAAATACTTAGTGTTCCTGGCCATACCGCAGGCCATATTGCCTATGTTATCGAAGATGCTCTTTTTTGCGGTGACACGTTATTCAGTGCTGGCTGCGGCCGTTTGTTTGAAGGAACGCCCCAGCAAATGCTCCACTCCCTCAACCAACTGGCAAACCTACCCGCCAATACCCAAGTTTACTGCGCCCATGAATATACCCTCGCAAATCTTAAGTTTGCCCTAACGGTCGATCCAAACAACACCGCATTACAGGCATATGCTCGACAAGCTGCCGAACTGCGTGCACAAGGCAAGGCAACCATCCCCTCTAGCATCGCATTAGAACAAGCCATCAATCCGTTTTTACGCCCAGATGACCTAAATATACTGAGTAGCATAAAACAGCATTTCAACATTCAAGATTCCAGCAAATTAGATAAACTCACCTGCTTTACCCTACTTAGACAGTGGAAAGATATTTTTTAGCAGAAACAGTTTTATTTCCGCTTGAAATTTATACAGTTTTTCCCACCTTTGATAAGGTAAGTCAATAATAGCCTTACACTATGTGAGATAATTAAGGGACAAGATAGAAAAGATCCCATAGAATGGCTCGTTTTTGCGTGAATACTTTGCGCTCTGTGTTGTCATTATCTTCATTAAAATTATTCGGTTAATAATATAACTGGCATAAATGAAGCCCTGACAATGCACTAACAGAGGACTACCGTTTTCCATGAGAGTATCACTTTATGTTGTAGTAGGGGGATTTGCCCTGCTCACTGGTTGTCAGACCTTAGACAACCACGAGGTTACTAAGCCAGAAGCTGAAACCGTCGCAACCGAAAATACAGTCCCACAGTATTACCTCGCATCCCCAGCCGAATCGGCTCAAATTACCGATGTGTGGGAACGAATTCGTCAGGGAATGCAATTACCTATCCCGGATCAGAAATTGGTTAATCAATACCGTGATTGGTACATTAAGAACCCAAAGCATCTAGAAATCATTTCAGAGCGCGCGGCGCCCTACATGTACATGATTGTGGAAGAGCTTGAAAAACGTCATCTTCCTATTGAGATTGCGCTACTACCCATTATCGAAAGTGCCTTCGATCCTTCTGCTTCATCTGCCAGTGCTGCTTCGGGTTTATGGCAATTTACCACACCCATGGCCAACCATTTTGGCCTAGAAATGAACTGGTGGTACGACGGGCGCCGTGATGTCCCGGCATCCACAGTTGCGGCGTTGGATATGCTGGAATATCTCTACGAGAAAACCAATAATAATTGGCTCTATGCTTTCGCCGCCTATAATTCCGGCGAATCTCGAGTACTCAATGCCATTAAACGCAATGAGGAAAAAGGGCTTGAAACCGATTTTTGGTCTCTTAATCTGCCCAAAGAAACCGAACGCTATGTGCCTCAATTACTCGCACTCGCCGAAGTCATTAAACATGCGGACGAGTATGGCATCAGTTTAGCCCCCATTGAGAACAGCCCTACCATTGAGGTTGTGGATATCGATAGCCAGATTGATCTTGCGATGGCCGCAGGGCTTGCCAATATGACCACCCTTGAGCTGCAAAAACTCAACCCAGGTTATAACCGTTGGGCAACCTCGCCATTGGGACCGCACACTTTAGTGCTACCAATTGATAAATCTGAAGAATTCAAAAAAGCCCTCGCAGAAACAGAAAGCGAAGCACGGGTCAGTTGGTTGAGATACACCATAAAACCCGGCGATAGCATTGGGGTAATCGCAAAAAATCACCATACGACCATTGCCGCCATCCGTGCCGCTAATGGGATGAAAAACAATACTATTGTGGCAGGTAGACATTTGATCATTCCGGTATCTGCGGATGATAAACAGCTGTACGCCATATCAACGAGTCAAAAATTACCGAAGAAAACTCGGGCTCTAGCAACGGGTCCCCAGTTGACCTACAAGGTGCAATCAGGCGATACCCTATGGGAAATTGCCCACCAGCATAAGGTAAGTGTAAAGCAGCTAACAGCATGGAACCATTTGAATAAAGGCAGCAAATTGCATGTAGGGCAGCAGCTCACCATCATAGCGCCACAGGCTCAAGTGACGGCGGAACAAATTCGGACTGTGAGTTATAAGGTGAAATCCGGCGATTCATTAGCGCGGATCGCCAGCAAATTTAACGTTACTGTAGCCGAGTTATTAGAGTGGAATGGCTTAACGCCATCGCAATATATCCAACCCGGTCAAGTGTTAAAACTGGTGGTTGATGAGAGCAAGTTAAGCGCCTAAATGCTTGGCCTAAGCTCGACAGATATACAAAGGCAGCGACCTCGGGACGCTGCCTTTTTTTTATATTTTTAGTACTAGGCACGGCACAAAAGTACTCAACTATCTGAAATGGCTATTTGGTAACTGCTAAAACAACTTCGGGCGTTTCTTTAAAAGCTATCTAACGGTAAAGCCACCTCACATTAAAAGCCAACCAACGCTAAAAGCCAACTAGCATTAAAAACCACCTAACTTTTTCAGTAGAGAATCCTGTAACTTTTCCTTGGCCTTATCGGTTTCTTCCTTCAACTGATTGTTGAGTAATGCCTGAGTATCTAAGGCATATTCTGGCTTTTGGAAAGTCCCTGTAATGGCTAATGGGATATCGACCCCCACCAATGCATCTTTCTCACTTCCCCCCTGACCTTTAAGTGAATTAACCAAACTGGTCGTCAATTTATAGTCTAATGTTTCGGTCAATAAATTTGCACTGCCCTTACCCGCTAACCGTAGTAAGGGTGATGACATAGCAAGATCGGGATTGGTTGCGATACCGTTTTCAAGGGAAAAATTCCCCGTCAGACTCGAAAAGTCGGTTTTACGCTCCTCTTTCGTATCTGCCGATAAATCTCCCTTTAACTTAGCCTGAGCACTGCGGATCATCTGTGGAATATTAACGCCGTAGAGGGCGCCATCGGTCACATCAAAGCGGCCATTTGCGAGCAGATTTTTCTTTAGCAGCTCAGGGATCAGGCTCTTACCTTTTCCCTTAATATTGATATTGGCCGTTCCTGCTAATAAATCCACCTCGGCAAAATCTTTAAGTAACGATCTCACTTGTACACCCGTCACTCGCTTATCAAATTGATAACTCGCCACACTCTGACGCGCATCCACTTGTGCGTTTACCATCAACTTACCTTGGTATAAATCGGCGGTTAGCTGTTTTAGATCAACGACCCCGTCTTTGACGCCTAAGTCTAGCAGCCAGTTCTGAGTGGAAAGATTAGCGACCTTAATGGATTTCACCGCCAATTTAAGCTTCATATCGAGGGACTTAAGCGCACTTAAATCAGGTTCAGAGGCTTTGGCGGCAGTGGTTGCCTGAGCGGTTTTTTCTGTTCCTTCTGTTGTTGCAGATTTTGGCAATAGAGCATCAAGATCGATATCACCCACTTGGAAATCGGCATTAATTTGCGGAACTTTCCCGCCGTAATTCAGCGTTAATTGGCCCGAAGCACTCATATCCGCGGCGCTCAGCTTCATAATATCCGCAGACAGTTGCTTTTTATCTAAGGCTATTTGAGTGTTTAGACTAATTGCGGTGCTCACTTTTTGATTAGGGATGCTGTCACCTTCAATCACAGTGTCAATATTGAATTTATCAATAACTAATTGATTGAAATCTGCGCTCAGTTTAATTTCACCCTCCCCTTTACTGCTCACTTTCATCTCGGCTAAGGATGCCGTAAATTCGTAGGCTATGGGGGCAAACTTATCAAGGGAAAATGCGCCTAAGGTTAAGCTCTCTAGGGTAAATGTTTGCGTCTGCCCCTTAGCCTCATCGAT
Source organism: Shewanella putrefaciens (assembly GCF_016406305.1). Lineage (NCBI taxonomy): Bacteria > Pseudomonadati > Pseudomonadota > Gammaproteobacteria > Alteromonadales > Shewanellaceae > Shewanella > Shewanella putrefaciens. The sequence goes on along the minus strand of NZ_CP066369.1, from coordinate 1,995,973 downwards.
CAAATTGATTTGTGTGTTGGTGATAGCAACACCGCCCACCTCGATACTTGCAAGCTGAGTTTTAGTGGCAGGTTCACTGGCAGAGCTAGCTTTAGCAGCAGAATCCCCCGTTAACCCATCTAAGCTTGAACTGCCATTCTTGCGGGTAACTAAATTGATTGTAGCGCCGTCCAAACTCAATTGGGCAATTTCAATCTCTTTACTCAGGAGTGGCATCAAGGCCACTTCCGCTATGGCTTTATTCACTTCAAGCATAGACTTAGGTGTAAAACCCTCAGGATTTGAGAGCGAAATTCCCCCTAAATTAATGCCAATAGTGGGGAAAAATGTCCATGAGAGATCATCACCAATCACTAACTCGCGACCCGTTTGTTTTTTCACGGCGTTGACTATTTCAGGTTTAAAGTCATTCGGATCAAAAAATACCGTGAGATATAAGGTAACGACCAATACTAAGGTCACCAAAATAGCTAAAAGCCACTTAATCAATTTCATATAAACATCCTTATCGATAGCATCTTACATTCAAGTATCGAGCCTTAATTTAAAAAGGCAAAGTTCAACGACTCCTCGCTAATGGCGATCCCATTTTGATCCGCATAAATCATCATCCCGGGTTTAACGAGTACGCCCCCTATTTCTATAGGCACATTCACTTGTCCTTGGTTCAATTTATCTGTCTTTATCGGCATAGCACCGAGTGCGTAGACCCCAAGGTTAAAGGTTGCCAATCTCGCCGCATCGCGGATATAGCCATTGATCACCACGCCCTGCCAGCCATGATCTAACGCACTTTGGGCAATAAGATCACCTAGAAGCGCCCTACGGGCCGAACCGCCGCCATCGACGACCAACACTTTGCCATGACCATCCTGTGCCAGCACCTCCTTCACTTTAGAGTTGTCTTCAAAGCACTTCACAGTCACAATCTCGCCCCAAAAAAGACGTTTTCCACCAAATGCAGTAAAGGTGAGCGGTAATAGGGTGAGCTTCGAAGGATAGTGGTCGAACAAATCAGGTAATAGATCAAGCATTTGAATCTCCGCACTGGTTAAAAATTTAGACTACCCATTATTGTAGACCTCGACAAGGCCAAAACAAAAACGGCACAGTTTTTATTTAATTTTGACTTCTAATTGCTTGGTGAAAATTGGCATTCACATTATAATCTGTGATAGTTAACGTCCTGTGACAACCTCTTAGGGTTTTTACCTAAGTGATATCATTATTTAGTTCCTCTATTTTCTTTGTTATAAAGCGAAAACCAAATGACTACTGATCTTGATTTACAGAGCGCAATCGCGGCTCTTGATGAATATGGATATGATAAAAAAGTCTCAGCGGATCTTGAGCAAGCCCGTAACAAACAACAGATGGGAAAATATATCAAATCCCTCGACTATAGTTTACGTCGACTATTGATATTGCAAGAAACAGTTAACGAATTAGTCGAAGAAAAGAAACATCAGCTTGCATTGCAAGAGCATGTTCAAACCTACAAAACAAAGATTATCAATTTATCTCGGGAATTTAACATCTCCTATGAGGATGTCTTAGCCATCATGGCAGAGTTAGCTAATAAAAAATAATCTCATCTTTAAGCCTTTTTACACTGTTCATATACTCAAAAATTAGCCCTGTAACCTAGGGCCTATCAGCTTTATTGAGTAAGTGACTCTTAGTTTGTAAAAAAGAGGCTAGATAAAAATATCGAGCCTCCTAGGTCTAACCTGTTATTTATCTTGCATCAGCTGGCGGATATATTTCACTGGCGCACTGCCATAACTTAAAAATTTCTCATGGAAGGTTTTAAGATCAAAATCCTTATCCTTGGCCTTTTTGTATTCTTCACGGAAATCATAGATCTCACGATAGCCTGAATAATAACTGGTGAGCTGAACTTGGCTTAGCGTTGCACGGCGCCACTTACCTTCAGCTTCAGCCTGCTGTTGAAATGCTTCATCCATCATCAAGGCTATCGCCTCTTTTTCAGTCATACCTTTTACATGGATGCTGTAATCTAAAATAGTGTTGCTGATAACTCTCAAGTTCCACTTGTAATACATGAGCCACATTTCAGGTTCAAAATTACCGTAGCCTTCCTCAAGCATCATGCGTTCGGTATATACAGCCCAGCCTTCGACCATAGCCCCATTACCAAATAAGCTCTTCACTAAGCTTAGTGACTCATTGGAATAAACCAACTGGGTATAATGCCCAGGAATAGCTTCATGGATATTGAGGATCTGCAAAATCCAATGGTTATATTCACGTAAATAGCTTTCAGCAGACTCATCGCTCATATCATCGAGTGGCGTGACATTGTAATAGGTATTACCTAATTTCTCATATGGACCAGGGGCACTGATAGAGGCTCCGGCGAACCCACGCATATATTCTGGGGTTTCACGCACGACTAACGGTTTTTTAGGGTCGAGGGTCACTAAGTTTTTCTGATTAACAAAGTCGATTAACTGTGGAATTTGTTTACGAACCTCATTCACAAAGTCGTCACGTTTAACATGTTGGGTCGATAATTTATCAATTAACTGACGAATGGCGATTTTATTATCCGCAGGTTTTGGCGTAGTGAAATATTTAGACCACAGTTTATCGGTTAACTTGGTCATTTCACCTTGAACTCTTTCTTTATCCGCCATGGCCTTTTCGTAGAGTTGCTTTGCCGTCATGCCCGCTTGAATATCGAAGGCAAACTTCTGTTCGTATAATGCTTCTCCAATCCTAAAGCTACGGGCGCCGTCTTTTTTGAGTTGCGACACAAGGTTGTTAAGCCATGTAATATGCCCGTTGATTGCCACCGTTGCCGCATCGAAACGCGTCTTAAATAGGGCTTTTTCACTATCGCTCAAACCTGAATCGGCAACTTGCTTTAATAAATCATCGGAGAAAACAGAAAATGCCCCTTGGTTCTGCATGATGGCAAGTTCAGTATGCTCTAAGGTGGGCTGATTGATATTAGCCTGCGCCGCCGCGTAATAAGCGGGAATATTTTCCATACGCGCAAGCACCGAGCGCAATCTATCATCTAGCGGGGCAAAGTTCTCGTTGATAATTTGGGCAAAACCACCCGCGACATTATAGTTAGAGGGATCCCACTGCCAAGATTTAAAAGTGGTGATATCCCACGCCATACTGCCCAATAAATTATTGATTAAGTGGTAATCAATCAATTCATTGGCGCTTAGGGATTGTTGATCAAACTTGGCGAGGGCTGCCTGCTGGGCGTTAACAAAAGCCAAGGTTTTAGCACGGCTAGCCTCATTAGGTATATCAAGGTAGCCATCATTGACATGTTTACCACTGTATAGAGCCCAAGTGGGTGATAATTCCCACAGGGAATCGATAAAAGCATTACTAAATTGTGCAAAGCTTGTGGCTTGAACTTCTGCGGTAACCGCAGCTGCGCTGGTATTAGTCTGAGATTGGCAGCCAACAATACCGGCGAGCGATAACAGTATCGCAAGGGAGAGCGTAGTTTTTTTCATTATATTTCGTCCTTTATACTATGATGTTCGAGCCCAAGTTTTAAATCAGCTCATTTAACGCTTTAAATCAACTCACTTAACACTATGCCAAGGGCAATGACACACAAGTGTGGCAATTAAAAATGCACTAAGTTAATCATATTGCTTCAGTAATTGCAGCTATGTTGCCACAGAATACATGCTCAGTTACAAATTTGTAGTTCAGGCATAACGCGCAACGAAGGATAAATAGCAAGCGCGTATCTAAGATAATCAAACATAATCAAGGGGGGATGAGCAAAGATCATTTCTGGTAAATCCTGCAATATTCGCCTTTTATTTACCACCGCCTGCTATAATACCGAGCTGCTTCGCTGTTGAGTCACACTTAACAGTTTGCCTATGAATTATTTATTTGAGACACCCAATGCCATTTTCCAAACTTGGATTAAGCGAACCGATTGTAAAAGCCATTACAGAACTCGGTTATTCAACTCCGACCCCCATTCAAGCTAAGGCGATCCCCGTTATCCTCAGCGGCAGAAATGTGCTCGGCGCCGCACAAACGGGCACAGGTAAAACCGCCAGTTTTGTGTTACCGCTACTGCAAATGTTTGCCGATAGCCCCAAAATCCGCCCTAAGCGAGTACGCGCTATTATCCTTACACCTACCCGTGAACTTGCGGTGCAGGTCGAGGAAAATATTCGCCAATATGCAAAATATCTGCCGCTGACCTCCATGGCCATGTACGGCGGTGTCGATGCTACGCCGCAAAAAAAACGCTTAATTGAAGGCGTCGATATCCTAGTGGCGACCCCTGGTAGATTACTCGATATGTACACCCAAAGAGCCATTCACTTCGATGAATTATCTGTACTGGTATTAGATGAAGCCGACCGAATGCTCGACATGGGATTTATTGAAGATATCAATAAAATCATCGAAAAATTACCGCCACAAAGACAAAATTTGCTCTTCTCGGCCACCCTGTCGAAGCAAGTACGAGTATTAGCTAAGACCGCCGTTGAAAATCCCATAGAGATTGAAATTGCACGAAACGCGGCCACGGCGCCACAAATCGATCAGTGGCTCACCACAGTTGATAAGGATAAAAAATCTGCGTTACTCAGCCATCTGATTAAAGAACAAGCGTGGGATCAAGCGTTAATTTTTATCCAGACCAAGCAAGGTGCCGCCAAATTAGTCAGTCAGCTTGAAAAGCGCGACATTAGCGCAGAAGCCTTCCACAGTGGCCGCAGTCAAGCGGTTCGTGAGCAGCTTTTAGCCGATTTTAAATCCGGTAAACTGGCATTTTTAGTGGCAACGGGCGTCGCATCCCGCGGCATAGATATCGATGCCCTCACCCGGGTTGTTAACTATGACCTACCCGATGAAGCCGATGATTATATTCATCGTATTGGGCGTACAGGCCGCGCCGGTGAGCAAGGTGAAGCCCTGTCCTTTGTGTCAAAGGACGACTTTAAAAATCTGTGTGCGATTGAGCGCCGCTTAGGCCACCTCATAGTGCGTAAAGAAATCGAAGGATTTGCCCCTAAAAAAGAAGTGCCAATCTCCATTCTCGATTTTGTGCCTAAACATAAGCCGGAGAAAACATTTCGCCCATCGGTATCGGCTGCGGGGGCTTATCGCAGTGCAAAGGAAGGTACTTTCGAGACGGCTAAGGCGAAAAAGCATCGCAGTTCCAAGCCGCAACCAAAGCCAACGCCAACGCCGAACGCGACTTTGCGTCCAACAAGAACTACAGCAGAAAGTCCAAAGCAACAGGACAGAGTCGCCCCTTTTAATCCATGGACCAGCGGACCTAAAACCAAGTAACTCAATCGAATAGAAGCTAATACTATGATTATTTTCACGACAAATATCGGCGAAATCGGCATTGAGCTCGATGTTGAACATGCGCCCGTTACCTCAAAAAACTTTCTCCGTTACTGCGAAGAAGGGTTTTATGAGCACACCATTTTCCACCGGGTTATCAAAGGCTTTATGATCCAAGGCGGTGGTTTTACCGCCAAGATGAAAGAAAAACCGACCCACGACCCCATAGTCAACGAAGCCAATAAAGGGCTTTCAAATACCCTTGGCACTATTGCTATGGCCCGCACCGATGCACCGCACTCGGCCACGGCGCAGTTTTTTATCAATACCGCGAATAATGATTTTCTCGATCATACCGCAACCACTAATAACGGTTGGGGATATGCTGTCTTTGGTAAAGTAGTCGCGGGACTCGAGGTGGTGCAGCAAATTGAAAAGGTCAAAACCACTAAGGTCGCAGGCCATGAAGATGTACCGCGCGAACCTATTATTATCGAGAAAGTGACCATTACAGACTAATTTGCACACTTATATACCCAAACAACCTAAAGATGCAGGATTCATTTATTCAGCTAGCTTGGGTATAAAAAGGGAGCTTATCGCTCCCTTGGTTGTTATTGCGGGTCAATCAATATCCTTGAGCGGCCATAACACTATATGATCTTCGATATCTTTTACCCTGCGTTCATCAATCACTTTACCTTGAATTGACATGCCAGAAAGGTGCATCGCCTCTTTAGAACCTGTGATTAACGGGTGCCAGCTTGGCAAGTCACGCCCAGCGGCAAGCCGGCGATAGGCACAGCTATCGGGCAACCATGTCAGTTGATTGATATTATCTAAGGTAATCACTGTGCATTGGGGAACATGGCTAAATCGGTCACTGTAATGCTGACAACTAGCGCTATTATGATCGAGTAATAAACAGGCCGCATTGGTGTAATACAAGTCTTCGGTTTCATCGTCGATCAATTTATTTAAACAACATTTACCACAGCCATCGCAGAGGGATTCCCACTCTGTTGCTGTCATCTGCGCTAATGTTTTACTCTGCCAAAATGCCATGTTCGAAACTGTCTTCCAATAAAAAACCCGCTTTGTGCGGGCTATTTTACACTAATTTGTTGGGGATGCTTAATTCTCTCCGATAGATACACAACAGAAATGCCAAAATAGTCAGCGCTATTCCTGCCAGAGCTATCACTGTCAGAGCCATCACTGTCAGCGTTATCCCAATGCAATAGGGCCCGGTAATTACCATAAACCAGGTATTTTCGCCCTTTTACCCCATCGGGCATAATCAGTGAGGCGTTGATATCTTCACGATTGGGGAGATCGGTATTATCAAATTTGCGAATACCCAGAGCTTGCCACTTAGCTAAAGATTGGCGCTTATCCAAACCCACTAGTGCTAAATCAATAGTGGCAGGCACTTGCACTTGCCTGCCCCAGGTATCATCGACCTGCCAACCTTGGTGGTTTAGCAGATTTGCAGCCGTGGCAAAAGCATCACTGAGGTTGCCCCAAATATCTTTCTTACCATCGCCGTCACCATCTTGGGCATAGGCAAGGTAGTCTGTCGGCATTATCTGGGTTTGTCCCATCGCACCGTGCCAATTGCTTTTAAGATCGTCAAACCCCAAATGGTCTTTATCCATGATAGACAATGCCGCCATAAATTCCTTTTGGTAAAAGTCTTGCCGCTCACCATTAAAGGCCTGTGATGCCGTCACAGATAACACGGGATAATTCCCTGCATCCTCGCCAAAATCGGCGACAAGTCCCCACAGCGCGACCAAAAACCTTGGTTGAACTTGATATTTATCAGCAATATGATTAAGCACTTGCTCATGTTCTTTAAACAGCACCCGCGCCGTGTTGACTTTCCATTCGGGCACCACTTGGGGTAAAAAGGTATCGAGATTTTTAGCGTCTTCTGACTTGGTATTGTCGGTGGCAACGGCTTTTTTAAAGCGTTTTATCTGAGGAAAAGCGCTATCTAAGGTGGCTTGGCTAATGCCTTTTGCACTCGCCTCTTGTTTTAACTGCATAAGATAATCGCTAAAACTAAGATTTGTGCGGTTTTCTTGCCCCAGTGCTAGAGGACTTATCAAGATAGCGAATGTACATGCAACAACAGGGTAAATGATGGTTTTTAGCATATCCCATTCCGCTGAATTATCAGTCTTTGATCCCAAGACTGCGTTTATGCTCGGCCAATAAATTAACCTGTGGCGGCGGAATTTGTAAATAGAAGCCATTCTCTTCCAGGGCTGCTCTGACCTTTTGTATATCAGCCATCCCTAATGACTCACGTTTAGCGATAGGAAATACCATCACTAATTGTGGCACACCAAACATGTCCATCAAGGCAACGGGGACATCTTCAAAACAATCTCGTTTCTTTACGAATAAGTAAGAGTCAACCTTTCGACTACTTTTATAAACGGCACATAGCATAAGAGTATCAATATCCAATAGTTCAAACTTGCCAGTCAATGGGGCACACTATAACATGGTCGCCTAGTAATTTAATTGTAAAATCAGCGAACCGACTGATGATTTCTTAAGAAGAGTGCCGGGATGTCAAAACCTAGCTTAGAGTTAAAAGGTGCTTCTTTTACTCTTTCAGTACTTCATATTAATAGCAGCGACTTACATGCTGTTATGGCTGAATTAGATAGCAAATTGTCACAAGCCCCTCAATTTTTTCTGGGTGCTCCTTTAGTCGTTAATTTGAGTGCCATACAGGATAACGATTTCAATTTGCATGGCTTAAAAGAGTTATTGCTTTCTCGCCAGTTAGTGATTGTCGGGATCACGGGGGCCACCACAGTGCTCAGCAATCAGGCTAAAGCCCTAGGATTAGCCATTGTAAAAGCCGGCAAACAAAGCTCTCCCCCCCCCCCTGCACCGCGCCAAACCAAGATAGTTAAGCAGAATATCCGCTCAGGTCAGCAGGTCTACGCAAAAAATGGTGATTTAATCATATTTGGTGCCGTAGGCAATGGCGCTGAAGTCATTGCCGATGGTAGCATTCATATCTATGGCGCATTACGGGGAAAAGCCATGGCTGGCGCGGCGGGAGATCCGACTGCCGTCATCATAGCCCACTCCCTTGAGGCCGAACTCGTTTCGATAGCAGGGCAATATTGGCTCGCTGAAAATCTACAACAACATAGCACAAATAAAAGCGGCTGCATTCGCTTAAACGGCGAGTCGCTTATGGTTGAATCATTGCCCCTCTAAATGGCAGAACAAAGGATAGAGAGAAACATGGCACAAATTATTGTTGTCACTTCAGGTAAAGGCGGTGTCGGTAAAACCACATCGAGTGCGGCGATCGCCACCGGACTCGCAATGCAAGGACACAAGACTGTCGTTATCGATTTTGATATCGGCTTACGAAATCTCGATTTGATCATGGGCTGCGAGCGTCGTGTCGTTTATGACTTCGTCAATGTGATCAACGGTGAAGCCAATCTTAATCAGGCGCTCATCAAAGACAAGCGCTGCGAAAAACTGTTTGTGCTGCCCGCATCGCAAACCCGCGATAAAGATGCGCTGACCAAAGAAGGCGTGGGCCGGGTGCTCGATGATTTAGCCAAAGACTTTGAATTTATTATCTGCGACTCCCCTGCAGGGATTGAGCAAGGCGCTATGATGGCACTGTATTTTGCCGATATCGCGATTGTCACCACCAACCCAGAAGTGAGTTCGGTGCGCGACTCAGATCGTATTTTAGGTATGCTACAGAGCAAATCTCGCCGTGCAGAGCTGAATTTAGAGCCTATAAAAGAGTTCTTACTGCTGACTCGCTATTCACCGAGCCGCGTGAAATCCGGTGAGATGTTAAGTGTTGACGATGTTAAAGAAATCCTCGCAATTGAATTGTTAGGTGTGATCCCTGAGTCACAATCAGTACTCAAAGCCTCAAACTCAGGCGTGCCTGTGATTATCGATCAAGAAAGCGATGCAGGCCTCGCCTACAGTGACACGGTCGCGCGCCTATTGGGTGAAGATGTTCCAGTACGCTTTATTACGGAAGAAAAGAAAGGTTTCTTACAACGGATATTTGGTAGCTAATTATGTCTTTACTCGACTATTTCAAAAGCAAGAAAAAGCCTAGCACTGCGGTAATGGCAAAAGAGCGACTACAAATTATTGTGGCTCATCAACGTGGTCAACGGGACACTCCCGATTATTTTCCACAAATGAAACAAGAAATTATTGCGGTTATTCGCAAATATGTGCAGATTTCTGATGATCAAGTGTCAGTGCAGTTAGATCAAAACGACGATAATCTGTCGGTACTCGAGCTTAACATCACTCTGCCCGACAGATAAGTCGAGCTTTCCCAAGCTGGTTCAAGGTGCTCAGGTATGAGTTTCGTCATCTTGGACTGGTTTGGATATGCGTCATCCCCAAATGGGGATGACGTTTTTTGCCGCCTAGGGTTTACGCTAAGACTAAAGCTCAAGTTTGGCTAATGACTGCGCGGCTAATTCACCACGCCAGCCACATAACACTGCGGGTAAATCGCCCTGCTGATTATCCCAACGCCACTGCAGATATTCATGGATATGCCGTTTAGACGCTAACATTTCCTGTGGAACTTCATGGTGTTCACACAATTCTGCCAAACAGGTTTTAATGCTCTTAAAAGCCGATTTGTAGCCGGATTTTAAGGCCAATACATCGACTAACTCGGGTAAATTGACGAGATCCGCCGTTTGCATGATCCGCAGTATCTCTTTACCGTGGATACGCTTTTCCTGCTCGGTTAAGTCATTGAGTTTCATTAACTCAGCAATACTTTTAGGCTGTTTTTTCGCAAGGGCTATCAGCCCATGGTCCTTAATCACAAAACCTAAGGCAAGATCCCGAGCTAAGGCTTTTTCAAGGCGCCATTTAGCTAATACCTTAAGATAGGCTAATTGGATCTCATTCAATTGAAAGGCATTTTTAACCTTTAAATAGGCGGTATCTAGATCCGGGGCCGCTAAGCGCCCCTCTGTCATCCGCTGGCCTTCCTCGTATAACCAAGTTAATCGCCCCTGGGCGCTGAGTTTGGCTTCAAGTTGTGGATAGAGTTGATATAAGAAGAGGACATCGTTCGCCGCATAGGTCAGCTGCGCTTCGCTTAAGGGACGTCGCATCCAATCGGTACGGGATTCGCCCTTATCGATCACTTCACCAAGACAAGTTTCCACCAACTTAGCGTAACCCACGCCATGGCCCATACCACACAAAGAGGCGGCAATCTGGCTATCAAAAAGCGGTGAAGGTTGGCATTGACCATAATGGGCAAACACCTCTAAGTCTTCACTGCAAGAATGTACTAACTTGATAATATTGGGATCATCGAGCAAGGCCCAAAATTGCGATAGATCGGGTAATGCCACAGGATCGATCAAGGCTAAGGTGTGGCCATCATATGCCTGAATGAGGCCTAATTTTGCATAATAAGTACGAGTACGAACAAACTCGGTATCTAAGACGAGTATTTTACTCTGTTGATATTGGGCGACGAGGGCATTAAGGCTCGCTACATCGCTCACATAGTGAAACGCTGACAAATTCTTCTCCAGTTCCTGTGGGGTCAATCACAGTCCATAAAAACAAAAGCCGGCTCATTGCCGGCTTCAATCCTACGCGCGCTTAACTTCGTCTCTAAGCTCTCGTCGCAAGATCTTACCCACGTTGGTTTTAGGTAACTCTTTCCTAAATTCTACCAGCTTCGGAACTTTATATCCCGTTAAATGAATACGACAATGCTTAATGATGTCATCTGCGGTTAAGGATTTATCTTTTGTCACCACAAAAACCTTCACTAACTCACCACTGGCGTCGTTGGGAACCCCCACGGCAGCCACTTCGATAACCTTAGGATGCAGTGCGACCACCTCTTCCACCTCATTGGGGAAGACGTTAAAACCAGAAACCAAGATCATGTCTTTTTTACGATCGACAATATAGAAAAAGCCTTTCTCATCCATGTAACCAATATCACCCGTGGCCAACCAGCCATCTTTATCGATCACTTTGGCCGTTTCTTCAGGGCGTTGCCAGTAACCTTTCATCACCTGAGGGCCTTTACCAAACAACTCTCCGGTTTCTCCTTGGGCTAAGATGTTTCCATCGTCATCGCGGATTTGAATAAGTGTCGAAGGTGCTGGGAAACCGATAGAACCGTTATAACCATCTAAATTATATGGACAACAAGTTAATAGCGGCGAAGCTTCGGTCAAGCCATAACCTTCAAGCAAACGGGTTTTAGTGATGTTTTGCCATTTATCTGCCACGGCTTTTTGTACCGCCATACCGCCGCCAATCGACAGTTTTAGGCGAGAAAAATCCAATTGAGAAAAATCTTCACTGTTTACGAGGGCATTAAATAAGGTATTCACCCCAGTTAGTGCGGTAAAAGGATATTTTTTTAGTTCAGCGACAAAAGCAGGAATATCACGGGGATTGGTGATCAGCAGATTCTGGCTCCCCTTGTGTAAAAACAGTAAGCAATTCACTGTTAAAGCAAAAATATGGTACAGGGGCAATGCCGTAACCACAAATTCACTGCCATCGTTTAAGGCTGGCGAATAAGCACCATCGGCCTGCAACACGTTAGCAACCACGTTCCCATGGGTCAGCATCGCCCCTTTAGAGACCCCAGTTGTGCCACCGGTATATTGCAAAAAGGCAAGGTCATCATTGGTGATAACGGGTTTGACATACTGCATGCGCCGTCCACGGGAAAGTGTGTCGCGCATTGAAAGTGCGTGGGGTAAATCGTATTTAGGCACTAACTTCTTAATGTACTTCACCACAAAGTTCACTAAGGTGCGTTTTGGCGCACTTAATTGATCACCTAAACTGGTGATAATCACGCTCTTAACCGGAGTTTGATCAACCACTTCTTCTAAAGTGCGGGCAAAGTTTGACACCACCACAATGGCTTTGGCGCCAGAGTCAATCAACTGATGTTTAAGTTCGCGCGGTGTATAAAGTGGGTTAACGTTAACCACCACCATACCGGCACGCAAAACACCAAACAGCGCAATGGGGTATTGCAGTAAGTTTGGCATCATTAAGGCAACACGGTCCCCCTTTTCGAGCTTTAATTCATTTTGTAAATAGGCGGCAAAAGCACGGCTACGCTCTTCTAATTTACGGTAGGTTAGCGTGGCACCCATGTTGATAAATGCAGGTTGATCCGCATACTTAGCCACCGCCGTCTCAAACATATCGACGAGCGATGAATACTGATCCACATTTATCTCAGCAGGCACATCTTTTGGTAAATGATTAATCCAAGGCTGATCCACAACTCTCTCCTAAATCCCCACAACTGCGGAAACGGTATCCATACAACCGTCAACACTCGATAAATACCGAGTTAAAATACCGGCTTACATTTCTTGTTATTGATTAACTCGTCATAAATCATACGAGCGTTTTAATTTTGATCATCATCACATAAAAAAAACAAAAAACCTAGTGCCTTTTTTGGTTAGCAAAAGCCACTATTCAACAAAGTCTCGGATCAACTGCGCTACCCCCTGCGCATTCTCCATATGAACATGGTGATCCCCCTCGATAATGTGTTCAGAAAGCTGTTTGAACCACACTCGCGCCTTAGGCAAGGCGCTCTGCAATTGGCTAAATCCCTGTTTACCGCAAATCAATAGGGTTGCCACCGAGATATCCTGCATGAGTGCATCAACCTGGGCGAAAGTTAACCTCTGGGGTGAATCTAACTTCAACCTTGGATCGCTTCGCCAACCGATGCCATTCGCTTCGGGGCGCATATTGCGCTCAAGTAATAATCGGCACCAAGGTTCAGCCAAGCCAGTTAAATGTGCCCTTGCTCGCACCGCGGTATCGATACTATCGTAAATTTTTATCTGCCGATGCTGCTGGCTTAAGTGCTTTTCATGCTGATAAAAACTCTTGCGTAAACGCGCCTTCGCTTGCGTCGGTGATTCAAACAATGGGCTTAAGGCTTCAATCAAAATCAGTTTATTCACCTTTTCAGGGAAGGCCGCCGTGTAGGCCGACGCAATGATCCCCCCGAGTGAATGTCCAACCATGGCGAGCGGTTTCTGCGGTAAGACGGTCAACAAGGCGTCTAGATCATACAAGTAATCAATCCAATGCAGCGGATAATGGCCCGGCCGGTGGGCTGAAAATCCATGTCCGGGCCAATCGATGGCAAGCACCTGATAATGAGGTAAAAACTCAGCGAGCGGTTCAAAACTATTGGCGTTATCTAACCAGCCATGTAAGGCAAGCAATAACGGCTTATCCCTCGCCCCCCATAATCGACCACTCAGCTTGATATGGGGTAATACAAACTCAACTTGATTTTGGGGGGCGAAAGATTGCCACATATTGTCTCTGATGTCAGGTAATTAACGTGCTTTTTTGATAAATTTGAGCGTCATGCGGTCACTTTCACCGATCGCTTGGTATTTTGCTTTATCGGTATCGCCCAAAGCGTACGAGGGGGGAAGTGTCCAAACACCCTTAGCGTAATCCTTAGTATCCTTAGGGTTGGCGTTGATCTCTGAGCTTTGATCTAAGGTAAAACCGACTTTTTCGGCTAAGGCGATCATCTCAGTTTGATCCATATAACCGCTGCTAAAACTCATCCCTTTGTTAGCTCTGTGTTCAACGACACCAAATACCCCGCCGTCTTTAAGCACTTTATAGGAAGCGGCAAATACATTTTCCAATTGATCCGCTGAGGCCCAGTTATGCAGATTACGGAAGGTTAGCACCAGATCGGCACTGGCGTCGGCACCGAGTTCCATTTTATGGGGTGGATCAAATGTGACGATTTTAGCTTTTCCAAACAAGGCTTTATTTGCTGTCATCCAAGTTTCAAACTTAGTACCCGCATTGGCTCGATATTTATTTCCGGGGGTATCGGTCGCGGGTTGAGTCTCAAAACTGGCCGCAATATATTGGCCTTCTTTGGCTAAATAGGGCCCTAAAATTTCACTATACCAACCATTACCGGGCCATAGTTCGACCACAGTTTGATTGGGTGATATACCAAAAAATGTCAGGGTTTCTGCAGGGTGACGATAGATATCTCGACTGGCGTTTTTAGCTTGGCGGAATTCACTCTTGATAGCCTTGTCCAAGCCATCATCGGCGTGAACTATGCCTGAACACAGACCAGTAATAAGCATGCTGGCGATTAACGTGACTTTTTTCATCGTAATTCTCCTTGGATACCGAACACTTAAGCTAGCAGCCAATGCTTAAAAATCCAAGGAATAGCACAATAAGTTCATGAGTTGCGGTGTAAATATTTGTGAAAATTACGCCTCAGCCAGTATCGACAATCCGGTTGGATTAATGGCGGGTAGCTAAATCGACTCGGCGCCAAGCGAAGAATAAGGCGCAGGCGCTACAAAGTAGCCATAGGCCGACCCAAATCCATGCCGGGATCCACGAGTGCTCCGCTAGCAATACCGCATCCCCTTGCCCATCTAATCCAAGGAGCACGGTTGGGCTAGCGAGGGCATTGAGCATAATCATCAGGCCAACAACGCGCAGAAATTGAGTTAATATTTTGTTTTTATTCAGCTTTAATGGCAATAAAAAGATAATTGCCAACACGGCGAGTATGGCAAACGTGAGCACATCCCGCCCCCAGAGTAACCCACTCAGCACGACTAATGCGCCAAGCAGGGCAAAACTGACTCGGATCCCCCTTGGCCAAGTTGCTAATAAGTAGATTAAATATCCCCAGCAGGCCGCGCCCAAATACCCTGCAAAACCAATAAACAGCGGCGAACCACCTTGGCTAAAGCAAAAACCAGCCCCATTGGGGAACAGCTGAATATGGCTCACAAGACCACCACTTAGGACGGTTGCAATACCATGGGATAATTCATGGAAATAACTCTCGAGCCATTTAAATGGCACACTGAGATAGGGTATGCGAGTTAATAGCAAAGCCAACACCAGTTCAATGATAAATAACCCACGGCTTGGAATACCGGAGACGGTCAAATCCGTTGGTTTTTTAGCATAAAATGTTGATTGTGATGACGTTGTTTGATTATCAGGCATATACGTCTACACCCACCATTTGCTGAATTTCTTCGCGCTTGGCGGCATGCTGCGTCTGTAGATACTGGGCTATCGCCCCTTGGTGGCCGCGGGTATCTTGCTCATATTCGAGCTGAGCACCGAGCCTTGACTGTAAACTTTTCGCTGAAGGGGATGAAAATTCATCTAAATTTAGGGCGGCAACGGCATCTTGCTCAATCACTGGGCGCGACGATTCAGGTGCTGTAAGCCCCTGAGCAATAGCGGGTCTATTACTCGCCACCGCATTGGTCAAACTCATTTGATTCACATTTATCTGCATCAAGATGCCTTTTAAACACTCAGCTTAGGTGAGTCCAGTGTATTGTTTGGGCTACCACACAAGCGCGAAACGAGGCTCAGTTCCTAACTTACTAACGTACTAACGTATCCGCATAGCATCGCATCACGCCCTATGGTGAACAGATCATTCACGGCCGGGTAACTTTTTCCATGTCACTGTATCACGTAAATAAACAGGTTCAAGTTCATCGACTGCGGTGCCAAGCCCCGCTTTTATTCCTACATCCGCAAGTTTGAGCATAGCCCGCGCATCGGGATATTTCACGGCATTCAATGCTAAAATCCCCGCGCCAAGCGCCAGTAGATCAGGATAAGCATCAAACCCCGTACCACATCCAACGATAGGTTGCTCAAGATTTAACGCAAGCTGCACCTCAGCAGGTGCACTCACGGCTTCTTCACCGACGAGGGTCGCAATACCATCGACCGCCACAAATTGCCCCCAATACACCTCTCCCATACGGGCGTCGATAGTACAGAGCACTTGCTCGGCTTGGTGTTCAGTTATCGCCATTTGCGCCATTGCCGCTAGGGTTGAAATACCAATCACAGGCAAATCTAACCCCAGCGCCAGACCTTGGGTCATGCTGGTGCAAATGCGAATACCAGTAAAGCTGCCGGGGCCGCGGCCATAGGCGATGGCATCGAGTTTATCTAAGCCAATCCCCGCTTGCTTCAAAACCGAATCCACCATAGGCAAGAGGCGCTGGCTATGCTCACGGGGCGCATCGGCTATTTGTGAAAAAACCTGCCCTTGATAGGAGAGCGCTGCCGAGCAGGCTTCGGTGCAAGTGTCTAACGCGAGAATACAAGCTGAGTATGATTGTGTTGTTGTCATTTAAAAACCGGATTAGCGGGCAAGGTTTCGCATCAAACTTACATAATCTGTATTGCGCGAATATGCCATGGGAAAACTGGCGCAAATGATAACATCAAATGCCCGAAAACAAAGGGCTAAGCAAGTAACTCAGCTAAAATAGCGCCCGCATGATATTCAGTCGCAAATCAGGACTTGATGGATTTATGTGATCTAAATCAATGATCGATAAACTCATTAATGAATACCGCTCGCTTGGGGAAACTTTTGCAACTCTGCTTGTCTGAGCAGACAAGTCTGGATTGAATTCATTCCTTGCCATTCCTTTACCATTGTACGATTGCATTAACCCGCCTGCGATAAGGAAATTTCATGTTAAACACGCCTCCATTGCGTCGCCTAAGACGCTTACGTAGTTCAGAAGCGATGCGCGATCTGCTGCGCGAAACCCATATTTCGCTGAGCGATCTTATCCATCCCCTGTTCATTGAAGAGCATATCACCCATGCCGCCCCCATCTCCACGCTCCCTGGCATCAGTCGTTTACCAGAGAGTGCACTTGCGGATGAAGTGCGCGAACTTTACGCCCTCGGGATCCGCTATGTAATGCCCTTTGGGATTTCCCACACTAAGGATGATAAAGGTAGCGACACCTGGGATGACAATGGCTTGCTCGCCCGCATGGTGCGCACCATTAAAGCCGCCGTGCCCGAGATGATGGTGATCCCCGATATTTGTTTTTGTGAATACACAGATCACGGCCATTGCGGCGTGGTGCACAATAATGAAGTCTGCAACGATCTCACCGTCGAAAACTTAGTTAAGCAATCGGTCACTGCCGCTAAAGCAGGCGCCGATATGTTAGCGCCATCGGCCATGATGGACGGTCAAGTAAAAGCCATTCGCCAAGGGCTCGATGCCGCAGGTTTTGAGCATGTGGCGATTCTGGCCCACTCGGCAAAATTCGCCTCTTCCTTCTACGGTCCTTTCAGAGCTGCGGTCGATTGTGAACTCAGCGGTAATCGCAAGGGATATCAACTTGACTATGCCAACGGGCGCCAAGCCCTGCTAGAAGCCTCATTAGATGAAGCCGAAGGCGCCGATATCCTAATGGTTAAACCCGGTACGCCCTACTTGGATGTGTTAAGCCGTTTAAGACAAGAAACCCACTTACCACTCGCCGCCTATCAAGTCGGCGGCGAATATGCAGGCATCAAGTTTGCCGCCCTTGCAGGCGCGCTAGATGAGCGTGCTGTGGTGACAGAAACCTTTATCGGCTTAAAGCGTGCGGGCGCGGATTTAATTGTCAGTTATTACGCGAAACAATATGCCGAGTGGTTAGCGCAATCCCACTATTGCACTGAGTCTTAAGCCTATCGACCAAGCAGTTAACTAAAACGCCACCCTATCGGTGGCGTTTTTTATCCGTCAATCTGCTCGCACATTAAGCTTATGTTGTAGCTCGGCAAAAAGGGCTCTGATCTTTTCAACCTTTGGCCGCACCACGATTTGGCAATAGGGCAGCTCGCCATGCAGGGCGAAGTAATCATTGTGGTAATCCTCGGCGGGATAAAAAGACTCAAAGGCCACCACTTGAGTGACGATCGGCGCATCAAATACCCTTGCCTCGGTTAATTTGGCAATCATGGCGTTGGTCTCTTCAATCTGCGCCGCATCGTGGGCAAAGACGACGGAGCGATACTGCGGCCCTTTATCATTGCCTTGGCGATTAAGCGTGGTGGGATCATGACTCTCAAATAACACCTGCAGCAGTGTCGTAAAGCTGATTTGCACAGGGTCAAACTCAATATGCACCACTTCGGCATGCCCAGTTAATCCTGAACACACGGATTTATAATCGGCATCACTCGCCTCCCCGCCCGAGTAACCTGAACTAACGTTCAGCACGCCCTTAAGGCTCTTAAAGATCGCTTCAACACACCAAAAACAGCCCGCACCAAAGGTGGCAAAGGCCGTTTTATGCGTTGATTCAGTCACCTCATCGGCCGCTTGAAACACCATAGAGACAGAGTTAACGCAGTGGCGAATATTCTTCGGCGTTAAATATTCCCCTTCAAATACATGGCCTAAGTGTCCGCCACACTGGCTACAAACAATCTCCGTTCGGTGGCCATCGGCATCGACATGCCGTGTTACCGCCCCCTGGATTTCATCATCGAAGGCTGGCCAGCCGCAGTGGGCATTAAACTTATCATCTGAGCGATACAAGGGCGCATGGCATTTTTTACATAAATAAACCCCTTTCGCGTCGTGCTGATAATACTCTCCGCTAAAGGGGCGCTCAGTGCCTTTATCTTCAATGACATAGCGTTCAAAATCCGTCAGTTTGTTCATTTTATTGCCCCTTCGGTTTACATCAATTCTCAATTGGATTGCAGTTTTGAGGATTAAAAAGCTGATTTAGTTCAGTTATGGGACCGGACTAGATGCACATAAATTTGTTAAGCGAGTAAAAATTCAGCTATTGATCTTGATCACGCTCGCGGTGTGTTTGCACCCGCTCTAGCGCACAGTTACACTTGCCACGGGTCATATTATAAATACACATAATAAGTAGAAATCAAAATGAAACTAGAAACAATTGATTACCGCGGCGAAGGCAGCGCCAAACAATTTGTTGAATCGCTGCGGGAAACCGGTTTTGGCGTTTTATCTAATCATCCGATTGATAAACGCCTGGTTGAGGATATTTACACTGAGTGGCAAGCGTTTTTTAACTCAGAGGCGAAAAACGAGTTTATGTTTAAAAAGGAAACCCACGATGGTTTCTTCCCCGCTTCGATTTCAGAAACCGCTAAGGGCAATACAGTCAAAGACATCAAAGAGTATTACCACGTCTACCCCTGGGGACGTATCCCTGACTCACTGCGCGCCAATATTCTGGCCTATTATGCTAAAGCCAACGCCCTGGCCGCTGAGCTATTAGAGTGGATCGAAACCTACTCACCTGAAGAGGTAAAAGCCAAGTTTTCGATGCCCTTACCCGAGATGATCGCCGATAGCCAGAAAACTTTGCTGCGTATTCTGCATTACCCGCCAATGACGGGCGATGAGGAACTGGGCGCCATTCGCGCCGCGGCCCACGAAGATATCAACCTTATCACTGTACTGCCCGCTGCCAATGAGCCAGGGCTACAAGTGAAAGCCAAAGACGGTACTTGGTTAGATGTGCCAAGCGATTTTGGCAACATTATCATCAATATCGGCGATATGTTGCAGGAAGCGTCCGGCGGGTATTTCCCATCGACCTCCCACCGAGTGATCAACCCTGAAGGTACGGATAAAACCAAATCACGGATTTCTTTACCGTTATTCCTGCATCCCAACCCAGCGGTGGTGTTGTCAGAGCGTTATACCGCCGACAGTTATCTGATGGAAAGACTGCGCGAACTCGGGGTGATCTAATCCGCCGCGACAATTTAATCCAAGAAAGCATCAAGGATTAAGCGATTGAAGCGCCTTAGGGCGCTTTTTTTATGACATTCGCGACCTTCAAGGTAGAATAGCCATTCTTTAAGTTATTTAGGACAAGGCGTTATCATGGCAATTCAATGGTATCCAGGGCATATGCATAAGGCACGCAAAGAGATCGAAGAGGCAATGCCTCAGGTGGATCTCGTTATCGAAGTGCTGGACGCGCGCATTCCCTACAGTAGCGAAAACCCCATGGTGGCTCAGCTTCGTGGCGACAAACCTTGTATTAAACTGCTCAATAAGTCAGATCTTGCCGATCCTGAAGTCACGGCGCAGTGGATTGAGTACCTAGAACGCGAGCAAGGTGTGAAAGCCACGGCAATCACCACGTTACAAGCGGCTATGGTTAAAAAAATCCCCGATATCTGCCGTAAACTTGTGCCGAGCCGTGATAAAACCGAAAAAGACATTCGCACTATGATCATGGGCATTCCAAACGTTGGTAAATCTACCATTATCAACACCTTGGCAGGCCGCGTTATCGCAAAAACCGGTAACGAACCCGCAGTCACTAAGACCCAACAGCGCATCAACCTACGCAACGGCATTGTGCTCTCGGACACCCCGGGCATCTTATGGCCTAAAGTGGATAACGAAGCCAGCAGCTATCGTCTTGCCGTGACAGGGGCCATCAAAGACACCGCAATGGAATATGAAGATGTCGCGCTGTTCGCGGCGAAATATTTCCTTAGCGCCTACCCCAAAGAAATTTGTGAGCGTTATAACCTCAGTGAATTACCCGTAGATGATATGGCGCTGCTCGAAGAAATCGGCCGCAAACGTGGTGCCCTGCGCCCCGGCGGGCGTATTGATTTGCATAAGGCATCGGAGCTGTTATTGCACGAATATCGCTCAGGTAAAATTGGACTTTTATCCTTAGAAACCCCCGCCATGGTCGAAATTGAAAAGGTAGAAGTGGCGCGTATTCTGGCTGAAAAAGAAGCCGAGAAAGCCGCTAAACTGGCCGCAGAAAAACTAAAACGCTCGGGAAAACGCCATAACGATTAAGTCTGCTGGTGAGTAATCTTAGGCGATTAACCCGAGCCTAAGATAAGCTCTGGGCGAGTACAGCTAAACGACCAGTGCGACTCCAGCGATTAGGATCTTAACGTTGGCAGAAATCCACTAACGCAGCCTTGCCATGGTGTTCTCTCACCGATACGGTGAATATAAACCTGACACAGAATTGTGAACAGCCTCTACCTTGGCTCATCTTTTGGGCACTAGCGTAACCTGTCGGTTTGAAGGAGATACCCAACACGCTTTGGAATGAAAGTACGTTGGAAAAGTGCAAAATATAGTACGACTGAGTGACTTAAAACTGTTGGAAACTTAGTGTATACAGGCACCGACTTATAGGCGTGCCATGGAATTCGCTCATCGACACGCAGCTAGTCCCTCCCTGGATGCTCGACCGCCCCGTCCATGGGGCGGACGGTCGTCTCGCCAATCACCATGGCTCACCTGTTTGGCATTTGCGTAATCTGTAGGTTTAAAAGCCTTACGAAGCACGTTTTGGGACAAAAACTTGTTAGATTCCCAACTCTAATTTTTGAGTTTAGGATTAAAATTTCTATGGGTTTAACGCTTTGCTAAGCGGCGAAAAATTGTTGGCTAAAATAAGCGAGGAACGAGCAAAACTTGACTGTTTTTCGTCCGTTTTAGCGACTTGTTAGGACTTTTCTATTAACTTACTTTTATCGAATAAGTAAGCAGTCTCTTTGATCTCCTTTCCATTATTTGTCGCTATTTTCAACTCATGTTTTTTATTATTTACATCAATAATTTCAATACACTTATCCAAAGGGATTTCCCATACTTTTGAAATTATTTCTACAATGTACCCAGAGCAAGTTAAATCAAAATTCCAACGTTTACTAGAACTCCTCCCCCAGCTTGCTCCATTTTTGTTGTGAAAAACACTAGGTACACCTGAAATTTCAGTGAAAAATATATTTGGCTCATAAACTAGAGCATCAAAGTTATCAGCACTGTATTTAAGAAAGAAGTCATCAGCGATTATCACTTTGTCTAATTTACCGATAATATCGTTAATCTGTTGGCAATTAACATTAACGCCGTCATAGATCGCAATTGGTAAACTATCAGCTTTACCTTTTAATATCCGAACTAATTGTGAAATCGAAACTAATGCTTCCGAATTATATAGTTTACTGACTAATTTAGCTTGCTCTGAAACCCATTCTGCAACCGATTCTTCACTCGCAATAATTTTCGAATCATTCCTCGCTGCATTTTTATTATTCCCAATAAAAATACCATTAATTCCAGACATACTACTTTCAACTAACCCACCGACAACTATATGCCCACCTAAAGTAGGTGAGTTTTTTGAAGAGCCCATAGCTGAGCTTCCTAAAAAACCCCTGCCTATTAATTTATGATCATCGTTATATATTTCTCGAACATTATGTGCTGCTTTCTCTAAAAACTCATCAGATACATCCTCATCCGAAAATCGCTTCCGATCATTAATAATGCTCAACAATTTTACAAATTCTTGCGATGTACACTTTATCCAGTTATCTTTTGGTATCGTTATTTCGTTCTCATATTCACAAACGAGCATTTCAACATCTAAAGCAGGGGCTATCGCTAAACATAATTTTTGTAATGTTAATTTTTTATCGTCAGATTTCTTGAATAACTTATTTAGAATATCTTTATTAACAACCCTTATTTTTATTCTGGTGCCACCATCTAATAAATATTCATCAGGACTAGCGTTTCTTATTATTGGCCTCGAATCAAGTCCGCCTTTAAATTCAATAACATGCGTATTACCCTGTGCACTTGTACACTTTCTTGTGGTTATTTGAATATCATCACCAAACATAAATGAAGAGAAAAAGCCTATTCCATATTTTCCGGTAACATTGATATCTTTAGTCATTAAACCAGGATGTTCTTCAAGCATTAACTCTGACCCCCAGTAACTCGTACCGAAGTCAAAAAGATAATTTTTTATAACATCAAGTGACATACCGATTCCATTATCTTCAACTTGGATAAATTCATCGTCTCCATTTCTCAATCTTGAGATTTTTATACAGCCCCAATCTCCATTTCTATTTTCTAACTTTCTCCTAGCCCTGATAGCATCAGAACTATTTTGAATAAGCTCTCTAATAGGTACTGTTAAATCTCGCCCGTAAAGCTCTTCCCCTCCGAGGTTTCGAATAATTTTAGGTAAATCTCCAATATGAACAAACGCATCAATAGGCGCCCAACCATCAGTTTGAATAAGTGATGAAAGTCGTTCAGGCGATTCAATGCCAAATACACGTTTAGCACTAAATCTATTCATAGAATGATCAGCTAAAAGAGCATCAGTTTGTCTAAGTTCTTTATCTATCATTTTAAGTGCTTCATAACAAAGCCACCAAGAAGAAGCCTCTGATGACTTGAATGAATGTCCACTTGTATAAAATAAACTATCTTCTGATAAGTATGGTTTCTGTAATTTTTCTTGGAAGCACCAGTGTTCGTCAGAAGAAGGAGATAGTTTTCTTAATGTTCTTAAAAATTGTGGAGCCCTTCTTGAGTCTATATGTGATGCATCAGAAACCCGCAAAATACATGACAATTTGAGTGGATCTATAGTCCATTGTCTAGGACACCAGCTAGGAGCTCCAATAGTTCTTGAAAATTCATGCTCTAATTTGGAAATATCCCACCAATGACTATGTGCTATCTTACCAATAACTCTCCCAAAAGTTTGTCTAATCTCAGGATTATCAATAAGAAATACATCACCTTGAGTACTTTGCCATGGTGTTAGTGCCAATTTCTCAGCAGAGCTAGCATGCAGTTTCCGCAGAACTGTCGAAATAACAAATTCTCGAATATCTTCAGGCAATGTATTAGAAGAAATTGAATCAGGAATCGGGATACCCTGCCTACTACATCTTTGAGCTACTGTATCTGACCACATAGGCAGTTTCTCTAAGTCTTTTATTCCACAAGGATAAGCAGCCAAAGACATTGCAAGATCATGCAGCAAAAATGCCCCACCAAGAACATAACCTTCAACAGGGGTTAAGTCATAATCACTACCACAAATACAATCTGCCATTTCCCATAGAGCATCAATATGAGTTATGTCATGAACCGTATACTCAGGAAGGCTTCTGCTAATCTCATTTGAGAGTAATACTACATTTTCTCTAAACGAAATAAATGAGTCTTTTAAGCGGTTAATTGCTGTTTGATTTTCACTACATTTACTACCTAGGGTATTCTTCCATGTGCTTGTTAATTGATATTTTTCCAAAATAATCCTCACTAGGCTTTAAAGTAGAACACAGAGCCCTAACGCCGCATTCTAGTGAATCCCCAGATAAATTCGATGAGATTCAAATAAGTAGACATGCATGATGCTGTTTTATCTAATCAATTTCGCCAAAAACCTACTAGATCCAACATCAAAAAAATCTCGCCATCCATTTTAGTTCAACAACATAATGCACTTTTGGTTTGTCTACAACTTGTACGATCTAAAATTGCTTAAATAAGAGTCATCAAGAGTTGAATGGCTAATGCTGAAGCATGAAAATGAGCTAACTCATTAAAAAAATGGTGTATTTAAGACATGCGAATCCACCCTATAGAAAAATGGGCAGTGATTGGTTTGATTAAGCAGGATTACAGTCAACAGGCTTGGCCGCTGCCACATCCGTGTCAATTGGTACAAATGATGCTTTAGGAATTTACATTTTTGCGGTAGCGGTTTTTATACCATTAGAATAGTAATTAGTTGATATCTATGACTAGATGTTCCCCTGTGAACCAAACTAGGAAAGACTGATTCACTGTTAACGATTTTTAAAATCCCTCATGGTTAGGTCATACTTTTTGCTATTCATTACTTTATGTATCTCAAACTATCAGACTAAGCAAGAGCTAACCTTCGAGCCGTGGCAAGCTTTGGGGCATTTTCAAGTTAACCGATTTTAAGCACGCCACGCTCTAATCGCCTCTCTTGCTAAACCCGATAGCGGTTTTGAGACTTCACGGCCTTTATAAATTGACGATGTATCTTTAGCGATTGGCACAGAATGGTGGATATCGTGAGCCAGATGATTGAGATACTCGCGGCCACCACTTTTATAGTTTTGCAGCTCCTGATCATTTAGCTGGATCATATAGCTATAGCCAAATGCATTCATGTTGCAATTTGCATTCAAGTACAAGTGACCTTCATGCTCTAAAAGAAACCATGCTCGGTCTTCAGAATCCATTACTTTCATCGTCATCTCACATTAGGGATTAGGTTGCATTGTTAACACTCGTTTTTCTTTAAGACTCGCAACCGAGTTCGTATGGACAAGGGTATCGGCTTATTGCCCAGAACGGTCAACACTGCCATCCAATGGGGGTTCGATTATATCGGTTCTTACCCGCAAAAAACTAGCAAATCGAGGTAAACCATTAACGGTTAAGCCTAAGTATTTATAGGTAATAATCGCGCCCACCGCGGGTGGATGCTGCCGCTCCGCCAAATTAAATCCTGTGCCTATGCTAAAAATACGGCCATCTGCGGTTTGCACCCTTAGGGCTCCCATTTGACCAGCAAATTGGCCTTTACCGCCAATATGGCCAATGACTTTTGCTTCAGCATCAAAATACGGTTTTAATTTCATTAAGTTAGGATTGCGCCCTACCCTATATTGGGCACTGCGCCTATGCAACATTAAGCCTTCTGCGCCTTGAGCCACTAAGGTATCGAGTTTTTGGTATAGCGCCTCAATACTGTCCAATCTAACCTGCTCAATAACCTGCAGATAGGGCGATTTCCCCGAGAGAAGGCTGAGTGCGAGTTGATAACGCTGTTCAAAGTTGCCCGCCGCTTCCGGCAAATCAAACACCATAAAACGTACCGACCGCCAGTCGTCCTCCTTCGGTGTCGATTGACGGATTAAGCTCGATATCGCCTCAAACTGCCCTCGCCCAAGCCATAATTCTCCATCAATGGGGATGGGAGGAAAACCCGCCGTAAACCATGTTGGTGCTGCAATCGGATTTCCCTGGCGAGTCACAAAACGGCGACCATCCCAATAGCCGCGAACGCCATCGAGCTTCTCGCTGATCAAAAACTCACTGATATCTAATGCAGGCTCATCCGCCGTAAATTCAGTGGCGAGTTGAATATTGGGTGCAAGGGGGTTGGCGTGAAGCACGCAAGAAATCAGTAATAAGATGCCGCCGCACCATTGCAATAGCAGATTGCAGAAAGGTCTGAATATTAAAAAAAGCGCTTTGTTTGCGTGAGTCATTCCCTTGCCTCTTAGTCAAACCTGTCCAGCACCAAGCTTAGATTGAAGATTAAAGGATGGCGAATTACCGCTTAATAGGTCGAGATCCCCAGTGAATTAACCTCGTTAACTATTTATGCACTGGTGATCTCGGGCTATACTGCGGCCAATTTTATCTGCCCGCGCAAATCTAACATAACACAATCATGTTTATAGCCGAATTTGAACGGGATAAACCTTAGCTGTCTATCGCTCAAGTCAATGGAAATACTATGAAACCAGCAAACAACCACGGTATTAAGCGCATCGTTAGAGCCACAGGATTTTCGATGAAAGGCTTAAAAGCCGCCTGGGTTCACGAGGCGGCCTTCAGACAAGAATTAATGCTGGCAATTGTGATGCTTCCTATCGCACTCTGGGTCGATGTGAGCACTGTCGAACGATTATTACTGATCCTAACCCTGTTTATCGTGTTGATTGTTGAGTTACTGAACTCGGCAGTTGAAGCCGTAGTCGACCGTGTGGGAAGTGAAATCCACCCCCTCAGCGGCCAAGCAAAGGATATCGCCTCTGCGGCAGTATTTTTAGCTCTGGCGTTATGCGGTATCACTTGGTTCGCCATTTTAGTGCCTCTGTTTATATAATCCGCAGCAGTAAAATCGCCTTTAATATGAGTATTAAAGGCGATTTTACACATTAAGGTTTAGGGATATTTCTCGCTTAAATACCATCATCGATCAAAAAGTCGATCGCCTGCTTAATCTGCTCCAACCGATCATTTTCGGCCCAATAGGCCACATACACACTGCGGGAAATGGCATTTGCGCCGCGCACAAGGTGCAATTCGCCTTTACGCAGCAACGGCTGCACTAAATGCTCAGGCAAAAACGCACAGCCGCCATTATTTAAAATAAAGTCTAAGGCAATACGAGCTGAGCTGGTGTGCAGTGTCGGCACCGGAAGCGTGGCATATTCCTGGGCATGGATAATATTAAACGCCGTCCCCCAGTCCACCTTCACATATTGTCCCGGCGCCACCCCATCAACCACAATATCTGCCACACTCGACACAAGCAGTAAATTGATTTGGCCTAATTGCACTAATTCAAATTGGTCCAACTTAGGAGGGTCGAAGGAAATCGCAATATCCAGCGTTCTATCCATCAATTGGCGTGTCATCACAGTCGAGGGTAACACTTCAGTTCGCAGTGCAACCCCTGGTAAACCAACATGTAAATGCTGCAAGTGCCCTTGAAGATACGCATCCCAGATATTAGGGCCAGCACCGATAGCCAATTGAGTCGACTGCAACTGGCTTAAGGAGACATCTTGTTTAGCGCGCTCCCAAGCGGTTAAAACCGCTTCGGCATGACCAAGCATTCGCTCACCTGCAGGAGTGGGCTGAATATTATTGCGCTGCCGCTCAAACAGCGCGACGCCGAGAATGCTCTCAAGCTGTTTAACCCTAAAACTCACAGCACTGCGGGTGAGATAAAGATTTTCCGCCGCCTTACCAAAATGGCGGGTACGGGAGACTTCGAGAAAGGTCTTAAGTAAATCGGTATCCATAAAAATTCTTGACCAACATTGGCAAATTTTTTTGATTTATAAATCAATAATACTAGCCAATACTCCAGTTGCAAATCTTTGTATATCAAAAACTAGAAGGTAACTGCCATGTCTGAACAGTCTTTTTCAAACGCTAATAAGGGTTCTGAGACGGTTAACGGCTCAGCTGCCAGCTTTGTATCTCACAAACGTTTTTATGATGATGCAAACTTCCCTAAAGGCTTTAAACGCAGTGGTGACTTTACCAGTAAAGAAGCCGAACTCCTTGAATTACATGGCTATGCCATGAAAAATCTTGCCGAGGGCAAGACACTACCTTGCACCGCCGATGAAGCGCAATTTGTCGAAGTCATCAAAGGAAATATAGCTCCCAGTAGCTTGTTAGAGCAGATCTGGTTAAAGTACCGCAAACTCGCCCTAGGCAAACCCTTTTATGCGGTCGTTGGCACAGTACATTTGCCTGCGACTAAACCCGAGGTCGAGCCCGAAGCAGTATTTGATGTCGATATTGAAGATGATGTTCAGGATGAACCTGAACCCGAGGATAAAGAATGAAAATTAAGGTTTGCGATTAAATGCGTGGGTGGATTTTATATAAAGAAACCGCGACTCAGCTAAAACCTGAATGGTATGAAATTGAACGCCTATTGGCGGCTGCCAAAGCCGACAATATTGAATTAGAAGTTTATGCTCCGGATGAGTTTGATCTCACCGTGACGAGAGAAGACAACAAGAGTATTTTGTTAAACGGACAACCCGTTGAATTACCAGATTTTATCATTCCACGTATGGGTTCTGGCACCACCTATTTCGCCCTTGCGATTATTCGTCATTTAGAGCGTTTAGGGGTGTATTGCCTCAACCCCTCTAAGGCCATTGAGATAGTCAAAGACAAACTGTTCTCCCAGCAACTGTTGGCCGAGAAAAATTTGCCGACCCCTAAGACTATGTTGGTTAAATTCCCGGTCGATATCGAACTGGTTGAACGCCATTTGGGATTCCCCGTGGTGATCAAAACCCTGTCGGGCTCACAGGGCAGCGGCGTGTTTTTATCCCATAAAGCCCGTGAATTTGATGATTTAATGCAGTTAATTGAGGCAACCAATAAAAATGCCAATATTATCTTGCAGGAATTTATCGCCAACAGCCATGGCCGCGACTTGCGGGTCTTTACCATTGGTGGTCGGGTAGCTGGTTGCTATGAAAGACGGGGCCAGGAAGACAGCTTTAAGGCCAATGTGAGTGCAGGTGGTTCGGCGCGCCCCTTTGAGATCACCCCTGAAATTGAATGGCTCGCCACACAAACAGCGAACATTCTCGATCTCGATGTCGCAGGTATCGATCTTCTTTTCGATAACGGCCACTATAAAATTTGTGAGGCCAACTCATCCCCAGGATTCGAAGGATTAGAGTCTTGTTTAAATGTGGATATCGCCGCCCAAATTTTGCACTTTATTCGTATTCGCCTTGGGATGTTCAATAAGGATGAGCCAAGCAGTCCAAAAGTGATGACAGATACGCTGAGCTCTTCAGATCTCGGCGATCAAGCTACCCGTGATAAGGTTAACCCCTCCATTAAAAGCTAAGGCTTAATGTGACTCACATTGCGGCGCTAACGCTTGTTATCGCCGCAATCGCAATATTTAGACCTCTCTTTCCTCTCCATTTCGCGCAAACATTACTGTGAACTTATACGCACTTTTCCTATGGTATTTCTGTATTCATGCTGCTTTTGTTTTACATCAAAAAAACCATACTTTTTTAAAACATTTTATTCACATTTTGAAATTTGCTGTTACACTCCAAATGTGCTTTTTATGACACAAAAGTCTGATGGTATCGTTAAACATAATAAGAAGAATGCTGGAGTCACGTTTGAAACCGAACCGCTTATTACCACTACTGGTAGCCGCATTGGCAAGTACTCAAGTGCAAGCAGGCGATTTTACTATCGAACTAGGTGGTTTTTATTCACAATCAGACTCTAATATGCAAGTGACTAACCCCTCTACGGGTAATAACTTCACCTTAGATTATGAATCTGACTTGCAATTAGCTGAGAACGAATTTCTCCCATTTGTTGAATTAAATTATCATTTTAATGAACGTCACAACATCTATTTTGATTGGAAACAACTCCATCGTAGCGCCGAAACACTCGCCTTAAGTAAGCCCTTTCAGATTGAAATCAACGACACTATTTACGATATCCAAGCGGGTGGTAAGCTCAACTCGACCCTGAATATTGACATACTGCGTTTGGGCTATGGCTATGACGTATTTCAGGGCAGTAACTACGACGTTGGTGTGTCGATTGGTTTGCACACCATGTTAATCAAAATGGGATTCGAAGGTGTGATCGGCGCATGTGCGGCATCTGAATTGTTAAATAATGTCTGTGGCAGTCAACCGATCCCCCGTATGGTAGATGAAAACGTTACCGCCCCACTGCCTGATATTGGTCTGTATGCTAATTATGAGTTTACCCCCGGTTGGGAGCTAGTGACTCACGCCCAGTATTTTTATGTCAAACTCGATGATGTTGAAGGTGAACTCGTCGATGTGAAGTTAGGGATTGATGCGCAAATCACCTCTAATTGGCGTATGAGCGTAGCCTATAACTATTACAAAGTGGATGTGGATATCGCCCAAACATCCGCCGATGAACAAACCCAGGTCGCTAATTACAATATTTATTACAGCTTTATTGGACCTATGCTTTCTGTAAGTTATACCTTCTAAGCTTCGAAACCCCTTCTAAGCTTCAAGTCACTGGTAAAAAGGGCGCCGTTTGGCGCCCTTTTTACATTTCCCACGAGTTATCATTCACCGCTAATTATCATTAATAGCCAATTATCATTCACAACTAGTTGCGACCATCTTGCTCACGTTTAGCCTTAAAATCAGACGACTCTAACCAACGGGGCCAATCTGTACTATTGGCGAGTGCTGTTAATATACTGGCTATCAAATCAAGGTCTTGACTAACCCCCGCCAATGACCAATTGGGATCATAATCGTCCGCACCTTGGTGATATTTATGGGCAATATAATCGGGATCTGTATCCCCAAGACTCATAAACAACAGACCGGGCACGCCTTGCTGGGCCAAGGCAAAATGATCTGATCTAAACATCAAACCATTTTGTGGCCTAGGGTCCGCTTTGACCACACGACCTTGGGCCTTCGCCGCTGTGTCTAAATAATGCTCTAACTCAGAAACACCTTCGCCATAACGTAGAATATAATCAACACCTTGATTCATATTCATGCCATCAATATTTAAAAAGGCGACTATATTTTTGTTGGGCACACTGGGATGTTGTGCAAAATGCTGGGCACCAATCAGGCCCGTTTCTTCGGCGGTAAAGGCACTAAATAGTATCGACCGCGCTAATGGCGCTGTCTGTGCTTGTTGCTTAAAATAACGCGCCAAGGCTAAGACACCCGCCACCCCACTGGCGTTATCTACGGCGCCATTTAAGATCTCTGGTTTTCCGTCTTCCATCACTGTGCCTAAGTGATCCCAGTGGGCATGCATCATCACCACCTCATCGGCGCGCGTCTCACCAGGTAAAATAGCGGCTACGTTATGGGATTCTGCACGTTCAATACTGTTTTTTAAGGTCAGCTGTGCCTGTA
Source organism: Shewanella putrefaciens (assembly GCF_016406305.1). NCBI lineage: Bacteria > Pseudomonadati > Pseudomonadota > Gammaproteobacteria > Alteromonadales > Shewanellaceae > Shewanella > Shewanella putrefaciens. The sequence continues at coordinate 1,964,446 of NZ_CP066369.1, read as the reverse complement.
ATTTTAAAGGTTGTGCCTTAAAGTTTGACTTAGCGGCCTGTAGCTTTAACGTATCGAAATCCATCCCCGCCTTGGCGAAGATTTTTTGCGCGACATCATGTTGCACCCAGCCCATCACTCCCACTTGCCCTAGGTTATTATTACCATCGACCAACGTGAATTTAGTGCCCGTATTTGAATTTTGCACTACACCCCAGCCATAGGCGGCGGGAGCCGTTTCATGCACGATAAAGACCGCTTCGGCGCCCTGACGAGCAGCCTCTTCATACTTGTAGGTCCAACGGCCGTAATAGGTCATGGCATTGCCTTTGAAAACCAAGGGGTCTTGAGTCGCAAACCCTGGATCATTGACTAACACTATGACGGTTTTACCTTTTACATCTATGCCTTGATAATCGTTCCAATGGTATTCGGGGGCATTGATACCATAGCCGACAAACACTAGGTCACTATTGGTCAGGGAAACCTTATCGACAACCCTTTGGGTTCTGGCGGTAAACTCACTGCCGTTAGCAAATTTAAGCCCCCCGATGTCGAGCTGCATTTGTTGATCGGCACTGATTTTAGCCAGTGGCACTGGCTGTAAATAGCTATCGCCAAAACCCGGTTTCAGCCCCATCTCTTTAAAGGCTTTTTCAAGGTAGGCAATCGTCAGTTGCTCGCCTTCCGATAGCGGCGCTCGGCCACCGAAGGCATCACTGGCTAAGGTTTTCACGTCGGTGCGATACTGCGTCAGATCAAGAGTATCCACAAAGGATTGCGCAGCAATGGCAGGCAGGGACAGCAAAGTACCTAAGGCACCGGCTAGGATGAAATTTTTCACGACTTTCTCCCAAGTTATTATCATTCTTTGATTTTGAGGATAAACTTTATCATATACTTCACAGCTTGTGACGGGATGATGGGATATGTTAGGCAAAGCTTGGGGTATTTCTCACAAAAGCACCCGAGTAGAGCGCAAGTCGCAGTTCATCCATTTTGTTAGTCTTATTTTTATTCATTAGGGTCAATACATGTCACGAGAATTATTGCAAACCGCGGCGCTGAATCTTAAAAAAGCGGTTCCGTTAATGCTCAAACATAAAATCCCCACCACGCCTATCAATTATGCACTCTGGTATACCTATGTAGGCGAGCAAAATCCCGCATTGAATCAGCAATTAGATACTGTGATTGCCCATTACAACACTTGTCCACCTGTGAGCAGCGAACTGCTCTATCGCCAATATGTTGCCGATCCCCTTGAGTTAGATGTGCGCGAAATGCGTCAAAGCATAGAGGCCATGGTGACAGAGCTTTCCCAATCCCTCAAAGACACCAATCTGGATGCCAACGAGTTTCAATCCCGCATAGACAGCAACTTCGCCAAACTCAATCGTATCGAAGAAGAGTCCTTCAGCGTCGAGCAAGTGTTGGAACTCGTCCGCAATTTAGTCAAAGAGTCCGACAATATCCGCACGAGTACGGCATTTTTTACCGGGCAACTGCAAAAGGCACAAACTGAAATTGATGCTCTGAAGCTGAAACTCGAGCAAACCGAGAAAGATGTCCTTTACGATGCCTTGACTGGCTGTTTGAATCGGCGCGCCTTCGATACCGATTTCAGTGGCATGTTAACCCAAGCGCCCGAAGGCACTTGTGTTATTTTGGCCGATATCGACCACTTTAAATCTTTTAATGATAACTATGGCCACCAGCTGGGGGATCAAGTCCTACGTGCCGTTGCTAAACGGCTGCAGGAGGCCTGTCGAGATGGGATTAAGTTATACCGATTTGGCGGAGAAGAATTTGCCATTATAGTGCCGAAGAGCCAATTACGGATCGCCAGACAACTCGCCGAGGCCATGCGCCGTGGGCTCGAAAAACTCAGCCTTAAGGATAGAAGAAAAGACGAGCGTATCGATAATATCACCGCATCCTTTGGTGTTGCCCAGTGGCAAGATAAGCAAACTGGTATTCAACTTATTGAAAAAGCTGATAAGTTACTTTACGAAGCCAAACGTCTTGGCCGTAATCGGGTTATGCCGATCAGTAACTAAGCTCAATCCGTTACTTCAGCGTTAATAGCGTCTGTGTTACAGGGATCGCCTGCACCACAAATCTCAGTTCAGCCCCACCTTCGAGTGCATCGAAGGGATAGCAAGTGATGAGGGTTAATCGGTCGTCGTGACTGGGCGCCATAAATTCGGTTTGGGATTCATGTACAACCTCTGTTGCCACCACTTGATAAAGGATGTCCTTTCCCGATGCAGTTTGCAGTGATAATTGTCGACCGATTGTCATGCCCTTTAAAATCGAAAAATGTGTGTCCCTGTGCCCGGCAATCACAGTATTACCCGAGTCCCCCGCCCTCGCGCTCGATAACACTAAACCCGGGCCAAAGGCTAAGTTGCGCCCCGATGCGCCAGCAAGTACATAGAGGCTATCGTTTGAGGCGATTCGATCAAAATGGCTCACTTGGCTATGTTGCTGAAACGATAATTTCGCCACCGGATAAGTATCCGCCCATGACCAAGGCTTATGGGATTGACCATCCTCTAAGGTTTTAGTCCAGGCCTGTTCAATCAAATACTGGGCAAAGTGTGCTTTAGCTTGCATATAGAGTCCTTTTCCTAACAAAGTGCCGCCGAGTAATAGACATCCGACGAACAACCACCGCTGTGCTTGCTGCCACCGCATAGCGTTAATACTCACACTAGTGGCTTAGTCTTAAGTGCGAGCAGGTTTGCCCTCTCCACCCGACGTTGCTTCAGCATGGAGGCGGCGAGCAACAGGGCGATAAATAAGCTTATCGCACCGAGTAATATATCGAGGCGGCTTGCAGTCGCCGTCTGTGGCAGTATGCCCAATGGCTGCCAACCTAAGGGCAAATGCTGGCGTACAACCGCATCACGGCCCATGGCATTGGACTCAATTGGCGTCAAATCCACGGCCACTAAACTGGTATAGGCGCTGACTAAATGATAATTGAGGGATAAGGCGATGATCTGCTGCTTGACCCTATCATCGTTGGCACCGTTCTTACTTAGCTCCAGTGCCGCGATCTGCTTTCTGGCCCAGAGTAAATCTAAACCGGCATTCTGATCGGGGATCGCCGCCAAGTTATCCATTAATGACAGGGATTGCTGCCAGTTTTTATGCCCTTGACGGCCCGTGATCACTAACCCCTTAGACTCGCGTTCACTACGCTTAAGGCTGATGAGCACAGGCTCACCTTGATAAAGATCGGGGATGGTTGATGGCCAATAATCGGGGATATTGCCATCGTCAAAACGCACATGAATATCGGTTAATACTGGGTACTGGATTTTATTCAGTAGTTCGCTGATCTTTTGGTCGACCTCCTCTACTTTGCCAATATAGGTAAAAGTGCCGCGACCCAGTTCCGCCGCCCTTTGCATAAAATGCGAATTAGGCGCCGAGCCAATGCCCACGGTAAACAAGCGGCTATCGCCGATTTGATAACGGATTAAATCAAATAGGGCTTGTTCATTGCCCACCGAGCCATCGGTCATAAAGATCACTTGCCGTAGGAATTGCGTTTCTTGAGTAACATTTTGATCATTTGTCGCCAATGCCGCCTTCAGCGCCAACGCCATTTCGGTGCCACCATCGGCCTGTAGGCGGTTAACAAATTGACGGGCACGGGCTAAGTTCGACGAGGTAGCCGAAAGTGATGCCGATGATAACTGTGACATCTGGGAGTTAAATTCGATGATGTTAAAACTGTCCTGGGCTGTTAATCCGTTTAGGGCATATAAGAGTGCATTTTTCGCCTGCACTATGGGATCCCCCGCCATCGAGCCCGAGGTATCTATCACTAAAATTAACTCACGGGGCAGACGCATCTGGGAATGCTTATCCGCCTTAGGCGGTAACACCATGACTAAGCTGTAACTGTCTTCGATGGTATTCCCAGCCCCTTGGGGCAAAACATCACTTTCATTGTGGTGGGTTTTCCCCCTTTGGTTAAACACCCAAGCGAGTGGACTCTGGCCTTGTTTTAAGCGCCACTGCAGGACAAAATCACGGTTTGCAGGCACAGAATTAACGAGCGATACCCTAGTTGAACCATGCTCTTCATTGAGTTTGATGTGATGGTACAAACTTTCAACCGCACGGGTCTCGACGCCCTCCCCCAGATCCACCGAAATATCGGCCTTAAGCTCAGGGGAATACTCCACATCAGCCCCGCGAATAGGGGCAACAATTCGCTCGGCATCAAACACTTGAGCACTGGTCACTCGGTCAGTGCCCTCGCCATTATCGGTTGTCTTTCCGGGGATATAACGCGGGGCCACGACCAAGGGAAACCGTAGACTAAACAAACCATCTTCATATTTAATGACTTCTTGATAGCTAATTTCGACCACGAGTTGCTCACCAGGCGCAAGATTCGCCACCTCGGTCGTGAACATATTGGGCCGCTCCTGACTCACTAAGCTTGCGCGCTTGCCCTCGGCTTTAGCTTGCTCAAAGCGTTGTTTTGCCTCGGCCCTTGGATGAATTTGGCCTTCAATAATACGCTGACCTATGTGCAGCCGGAGTGAATCCACCGCCGCCTCATTCGGTAGAGGGAACAGATATTGGCCATTGAGCACAAATTCGCTGTTGTTATGAAAAATTTGCTTAACGCTCACCCTATTGCTTAGGCCAGAGACGCGCATCGACACTTGTGTGTCTAAGGGTAAGGAAGGCACTAAGGCACCATTGGGATTTTGGTATACCAAGATACCTTGAGTCACATCTTGGTAATCGAATGTCGATGGCTGCGGCAGTGAAAGCCCATCCTGCATTGACGGCACATTACCAGACTCAAGTTGCGTCCCGGGGCTATTGGGTGAAGCCAGCACAACAAAGGGTAAACACCAACAAATCGCGACGGCTATCATGAGTGTTGCAACGGCTTCACTGACTTCTTTAATTCTTTTCCCTGTGGTCATCACAAAGACTCCCTGATCTTAAATATGCTGATATTGAATACACTGATGTTAAATACAGTGCTACCCAATGAAAAAGGCGCTAACGGCTATTTGGCGGCATGATTTCATTAGGAAAACATTGAATGAGGCTATTAAACACAAGTGAAATGGCATAGCAGGGGATGGAAAATGGCAATGCGAATATCAATTGTGGCAACAAAATGGCAATGGCATTCGAGGCCTTTTTTCTCAGGTAAAATCCTGTATAGTCACGAAAACTTAATCCCAGCAGTCAATAGGAATCGGGTTCTATGAAACGTATCGCCATAGTGGAAGATGAGGCCGCCATTCGCGAAAACTATAAGGATGTGCTGCAACAGCACGGCTACAGCGTACAAACCTATGCCGACAGACCCTCGGCCATGCTGGCTTTTAACACGCGTTTACCGGATTTGGCGATTATCGACATAGGCTTAGGCAACGAGATCGACGGGGGTTTTATGCTGTGCCAATCCCTGCGGGCCATGTCCAATACCTTGCCCATCATCTTTTTGACCGCCCGCGACAGTGACTTCGATACTGTGTGTGGCCTGCGCTTAGGCGCCGATGATTACTTAAGCAAAGAAGTCAGCTTTCCCCATTTAACCGCCCGTTTAGCCGCCCTGTTTCGCCGCTCGGAATTGGCCGCCAGCCAAACACCGAAGGAAAACCTGCTCGAACGCGGCCCACTGACCATTGATGCCAATCGCATGCAGGTATATTGGGATCAACACCCCATAGAGCTAACTGTCACCGAGTTTTGGATGGTGCATGCCCTCGCCAAACACCCTGGCCATGTGCGCAGTCGCCACGAACTGATGCAGGAGGCAAAAATTTTCGTCGATGACAGCACCATAACCTCCCATGTAAAGCGCATTCGTAAAAAATTTATGGCAGCGGCACCAGAGTTTGACTGTATCGATACCGTCTACGGCATGGGCTATCGCTGGGATAGCCTTGCTTAATATGAGTCTTGCTAAATCAAGCCGCTATAGGATGTTAACCTCGAATTTATGACACGTTTCCCCTTCGGTCTTCGTACCAAAGTCATTGGCCTCAGCCTATTTTTACTCTGCCTACCTTGGCTGGGGTACCAATATGTGTGGGAAATGGAAAAATACCTACGCCACGGCCAGGAGCGCACCCTAGAAGGCACGACCCAGGCATTGGCCACCGCCCTGCACGAACGCCCAAAACTGTTCGATGGCCAAGCAAGCTTCTTAAAGCAGGTGGAAAAAAGCCGCGATCTCTATGCCTATCCGCTGGCAGGGGCGATTTTGCTCGACGGAAAACTCAATGAATGGCAGGAATACCTGCATAGGTTTATCCAATACGGGGAGGCGCACCAAATTATGCGTGCCGATCCCAACACTCCTTTGACCTTAAGTTTTACCCATATGGTTGGCCAGTACGATGGTTATCTGTATGCCTTCTTTCAAGTCGTTGATCCTAATTTAGTTTATCGAGGAAAAAATGCGCTGAGTGTCGATAGAAACGATCATCTTTCCATCGCCACCCTCGCCCCCGACAATCAATTCAAGCGCTATATTGTCGCTACGACTCAACCCGGCTGGATCAGCGCCTTCGAACTGCCCGCCAATCCTAAGCAGACAGTGCCCGTCACACCAGAGGTGCGCATTCAAGGGCAATGGGCCGCCACGGATGTGGGCTACAATATTGAACTGCGGATCCCACTCGATATGGTGGGGAGCAAACTCGGCTTTGCCATCAATGATGTGAATGACAATAAATACCGCGATGTCAGCGCCATTGTGGGCACCTCCGCCCTAGACACAGTCGATAAACTGGGAACTGTCCTAGTACCATCACCAGAAATTGAAAATATTATCAAAGGGATGAGCCATTACAGCTCGCGGGTTTGGGTAGTGGATAAACACGGCCGCGTGCTGGCAAAATCCGGTGATATTCGAGCGAATAGCAGCGTCTGGACCCGCACCTTAGAGGATGAGGCATCAAACTCCCTGTGGGAGAGTTTCAAGCGCAATTACCTGCATCCGCTTTACTATAAAATTCTGACTAAGCCACCGAAGGATTTTATCGACTCACTGCAGGACTCCACCGAACTCGACGGTAGCCATATTCGTAAGGCCCTCGCGGGGCAGCAAAGCTCGACATGGCGCTTAACCCCTGACAACAAAGCTGTGGTGCTCGCCGCCGCCAGCCCAATTTGGATTGATAACAATGTGATGGGCGCCGTCGTTGCCGAAGAAACCACCCACGGCATTCGCACCCTACGCAACCGTGCCCTGGAAAAGTTGTTTAACGTCATCCTGACCATTATGAGCATGGGCACTCTGGCGCTATTTTTCTTCGCCTCGAGTATCTCTAACCGCATCCGCAAACTGCGGGATGAGGCAGAAAATGCCATCGACAGCCAAGGTCGAGTCCGTAATAACCTTAAGCCCTCTAAGGCACGGGATGAAATTGGCGATCTCTCCCGCAGTTTCTCCAGCATTGTGGGGCGCCTTGGCCAGTACACCCATTACCTTGAAAATATGTCATCGCGCCTGTCCCACGAGCTACGCACCCCCGTCGCCGTGGTGCGCTCATCCCTCGAACATTTAAATCTGCAAACCTTAGATAAAGACACCCAAAAATACGTTGACCGTGCCCAGGAAGGTGTCAGCCGCCTAAGCATGATCTTAAATAATATGAGCGAAGCGACTCGCCTAGAGCAAAGCTTAACCCAAGCGGAACTCACGCAATTTCCGCTGTCTCAGGTGGTGAGCGGTTGTATGCAAGGCTATCAAATGACCTATCCAGAACAACACTTTAGCGTCAAAGTGCCCGAACAGCCGCTGATGATGCAAGGGGTCCCAGAGTATATTGCCCAGTTAATGGATAAACTTATCGCCAATGCGCTCGAGTTCTGTGATACGGGCAGCGCCATCGAAGTCACGCTTACCCCTGTCGGCAAACAAGCAACCTTACTTATCAGTAATTTAGGGCCAGAATTACCCGTCGATATGTCGGAGCAGATTTTTGATTCTATGGTCTCAGTACGGATAAACCAAGCCCAAGATAAACCCCACCTAGGGCTAGGTCTATACATTGCACGGCTGATCGCCGAGTTTCACCAAGGTAAAATCCTTGCCCGCAACCGCAGCGATCATAAAGGGGTTGATATCCTAGTCACGCTGCCTTTGAACTAAGAGTGAGTGAGGCAGGAAGAACAAGCAAGAACTTGAGTCAAACTCATATTCATCCTCCTGCCATTTTAGTCAACAGATGCTAAGATGACCGCCATCACAATGAATGTTAACCTCAAAGATGACTCGCCAAGGTAATTCCCTATGACAGATAAACACCAGCTCGCCACCCAAATCGTCAGCTTAGGTCGAGACAAAAAATGGACTAAAGGCGTGATCAATCCCCCCGTGTTTCGCGCATCGACCATAGTGTTTGACACTATGGAGGACATGCGCCACGCCGCCAAAAACAAGACCAATGGCGAGATGTTTTATGGCCGCCGTGGCACCCCGACCCATTTTGCCTTTCAGGCCGCCATTGCCGAGCTTGAAGGTGGCGTGGGCACCGCACTCTACCCTTCAGGCGCGGCGGCAATCAGTGCGGCGCTGCTGTCATTTTTAAAAACGGGCGATCATCTGTTAATGGTTGATAGCGTGTATGAGCCCACACGGGATCTTTGTACCCATATCTTAGGGGGTTTTGGTATCGAAACCACTTACTACGATCCGCTGATTGGCGCGGGAATTTCCGACCTTATTCGCCCCACTACTAAGGTGTTGTTTTTAGAGTCTCCCGGCTCCATCACCATGGAAGTACAGGATGTGCCGACCTTATGCCGTATCGCCCACGAACATGGGCTGATAACGATGCTCGACAACACTTGGGCATCCCCAATCAATAGCAAACCCTTTGAGATGGGGGTGGATATTTCTATTCAGGCGGCGACCAAATATATCGTCGGCCACTCGGATGTGATGTTAGGTACGGCCACAGCCAATGAAAAATACTGGCCACAATTGCGTGAACACAGCTATTTAATGGGGCAAACCACCTCCCCCGACGATGTTTATCTTGCCGCCCGCGGCCTGCGCACCTTAGGCGTGCGCATGGCGCAGCATGAAAAAAATGCCCTCGTGGTCGCCAACTGGTTAAAAACGCGCCCTGAAGTGGATCATCTCCGCCACCCCGCCTTTGAGACTTGCCCCGGCCACGAGTTCTTTAAACGCGACTTTAGCGCCTCCAACGGTTTGTTCTCCTTTGTATTAAAACAGGGCGATGCCGATGCGGTCACCGCACTGGTTGAAAATATGAGTCACTTTAAGATGGGCTTCTCCTGGGGCGGCTACGAGAGCTTGATTTTAGGGATTTTCGGTATTGATAAAATCCGCTCTGCTACCCAGTGGGATGCGAGTAAACCCTTAATTCGCTTGCATATAGGATTAGAAGATCCCGCCGATTTAATCGCGGATCTCACTGCAGGGTTTGAGCGCTTTAATGCAGTGCTGGCGGCTAAAGCTGGCTAAGTGCTAAGTGCTAAGTGCTAAGTGCTAAGTGCTAAGTGCTAAGTGCTAGCCAAATCTTAAAATCAAAAAGGGGCGGAATGTGTATTCCGCCCCTGCTATTACTTATCTAAATACTTATCTAAAACTAAAAGTTTTTCTAAAAACTCTTCTAAAAACAACCTATTCCCTAAAGACGGCAAAAACTGCCACACCTTAGGCGGCAAAGATTAATTGCTTTTAGTTCCCACAGTGAGCGCGGGATCGACCCAAGCCTGTGAGCCATAAAGCGGCACCGTTGAGAGCGCATGTTTATGGCTGCCATTGGTCTCTTTGGTCGAATAGGATAAATACAGCAAAGTTTGGTTTTGCGCATCATAAATACGGCGCACTTTTAATGACTTAAAGAGAATACTCAAGGACTCAGTGAATACCACTTCGCCGTGTTTTCCCATATCTATCTTAGCCATATCGGCTGGTGTAATAGGCCCAGTTTGGCGGCAGCTGATCCCCATATCGGAAGGGTCAGCAAAATCTAAATTCGCTTCGATACGGCTAATATGGCAAGTCACCCCAGGGATTTTAGGATCCTGCTTAGCATCGATAATCACATCCTTGGTCGTGAACAGCCCTAAGCTGACCTTGCCCACATCATCACCACAGCCAGTCACTAATAGCACCAGAGTGGTCGCCACAGCCATTTTTAACAGAGTTCTCATTTTCACATTCCTATAAATCATTGTTTAACAAATAGCTTTTGGGCCCATCGGGTTAATCCTGCTGTCACAGAGCCAAAGTGATCGCCGACCACAACCGGAATATTGGGGTAAATCCCGGCAATTTTGGCATAAATGGCAGGGCTTCGCGCCGTGCCGCCGGTGACATAAATAACATCGGGTAGACATTCTACCTGAGCAGCAACACTAGACAAGGCATCTGTGGATAAGCCTCGCTCTGCTAAGGTGTTAGCCGCTTGACTCAATGCTTGGTGCATCAGGGCTTCGACTTTCATTAGCGAAGGCTCGATGGCATTTTCAAATAGCTGGCGGCTTACCGCCGCTCGAAGGGCTGCCTCAATAAAATCGAGTTCAATATCGGTCTTATCCTGATCCGATAGGGCAATTTTGGCGCGTTCAGCCAAACGCACTAACTGGTAACTTAATTGCTGACGCTGCACCTTTAATAACCGGAGCAGTAATTGTGGCTGCTCGGCTTCTTTTACCAACTCATCAATCAATTTACGCGTGCTTAGGGTCGCAAACTCACGTTGGGCACTGATATCATTGACGGCCACCGCATTCCAAAAAGGATTGCTCGGCATAGGCTTACCATTGATCATCAATGAGCCTAAACCAAAATGCGGCATAAAAGCATTCATCGCTAGGGCGATATCCAGATCATTACCCCCGATCCGCTGACCACTGTGGCCTAGGCAATCGATGGCGCGATCCTGGGCCATTTTATGGGAGGGGCCCATCTTAACCACGGAGCAATCCGTCGTACCACCGCCCACATCGACCACCAGCACGGTTTTATCTTCCTTAAGGCTCGCCTCATAATCCATACCCGCGGCGAGGGGTTCAAACAAAAAGGCGACCTCTGAAAAACCGGCCCGGGTTGCCGCAAGGGAAAGAATGGCTTCGGCTTGACGATTACTCTCCTCGCCACCGATACCTTGGAAGTTTACTGGACGGCCAATCACCGCATGGGTGATGGTCTTAGCGCCTGAATCAAACATGCCCCTCAGGGCTAAGATCGATTCGGCCCGCACTTTAATGTGCTGCATCATCAGGGTGACAATATCTTCAAATAGGGCAATTTGCTCGGGTCTAAGTCCCGTTGCACCTAAAAAGGATTTTGGCGAACGGACATAAAAACCTTCTTCTGGCATTTCTAGGTAGGCTTTCACCGCTTGCTCGCCCACAAATACGGCTTGAGTGTCGGGGTCAAGGTCGAGTTCATGGCGTACCATGCGGGCACGGCTCAATTGTGCGGCACGTTTTTTGGCATAATCGGCTTTATATTCAGGAGGAAGCGCTTGATACACGGCCTCGGCGATAAGCTCCCTGTCCATCGCATAGAGTGTCGAAGGTAAATAAGTGGAATTCTCTGATAAGGGTAATAGTTGCACACTCCCCCCCTGCATAATTCCAACGGCGCAGTTGGCACTACCATAATCAAATCCGACGAACATACCTTTACTCCCGCGATAAAAAGCCGAGCAAGGTAACATAGTTTGCCATAATGCCCAAGGCGTTAATGGGGTTTGCCTATTGTTTTATAGACAAGTGTGCCTATCGTTTTATCTCCAGTGATGACTCACTGTGAAGCAGGTGCTAAGTGCCTAGCGGAAAAAGCGGTCTAGTGCTCCAGACTTTCATCTTAGGGTCATATTTCTGTCACACTCGTCATCAATCTGACATATTTCCCTCGTATCTTTAGGCCCACATAAATCGATAAATCTCTGACAGATTTTCGCGTACATGCAATATTTATCATTTAAATTCCTTCACTTGTCAGCAGTAAATCTGATTGCACAACGGCGGATGAATGCTATTGTATATTGCGCCATGACGCTTGCTTAAAGGAGCTGTGCAGTGTCCCCGAATACCGATAAACTTTCGATCGATAAAGAACTTTCTTGGTTGTCATTTAATGAGCGGGTGTTGCAAGAGGCCTGCGATCCCAATGTTCCCCTAGTCGAGCGGGTACGTTTTCTTGGCATTTTCTCCAACAACATGGATGAGTTTTTCCGCGTACGGGTGGCGGCCGTCAGACGTTCGATTTTGCTGTCCTCACTGCAGGAAGGACGGAGCAATAGCCGCCATCTTATGGCTAAAATCCAATCTAAAGTGATGGCCTTGCAGGAGCGTTTCGATAACATTTATACGGATCTGATGCGTGAATTGGTTCGCCGTAATATTTTGTTAATCAACGAGAAACAATTAAGCGAGTTCCACAGTAATTGGCTTAAAAAGCACTTTAGGGATCATTTTAAGCGCCATATTGCCCCGCTTATCGTCAATAACAACAGCGATCTCGTTAAGCATATTAACGACGATGCCACCTATTTATGTGTTTGCCTGTACACGAAAGCGCGCCGCCAATATGCCCTAGTCGAAGTCCCTACGAAAAATGTGCCCCGCTTTATCGAGTTGCCCGCTGAAAAAAGTAAAGCCAAAAAACACTTGATTTTGTTGGATAATATTATTCGTCATTGTGTTAATGAGCTCTTTGGTCCCTTCTTCGAATACGATGCCATAGAGGTTTATTCGATGAAACTCACCCGCGATGCCGACTTCGACATCACCGACGAGTTAGAACAAACCCAGCTCGAAAAAATGACCAAAGGATTAAAAAAACGCCTCACCGCCGAACCCGTGCGTTTAGTCTATGACAAAGAAATGCCTGAACACATGCTAGTGATGCTAAAAGAGAATTTGAATATCAGCTCCACCGAATGTTTAATTCCTGGGGGCCGCTATCACAGCTTTAAGGACTTTATCGATTTTCCGAATCCAAGCCGCGATTACCTCGAAAATGAGAAGCTCCCCGCACTGAATAGCGCGGGTTTTGGCCGCTGTGCCAACAGTTTTGATGCGATAAAAATGGGCGATATTATGCTCAATTATCCGTACCATAAATTCTCCCATTTCACTGAAATGGTGCGCCAAGCGGCCTATGATCCTGCGGTGCGTTTTATTCGGATTAATTTATACCGCGTGGCGAAAAAATCCCATGTGATGCAATCGCTTATCGATGCGGTGAAGAACGGCAAGCAAGTGACCGCCGTGATTGAACTGCGGGCCAGATTCGATGAGCAATCCAACATCGAATGGACCCGCATCTTGGCCGAAGCGGGTGTTAAGGTTCACCATGGGATCACTAGCCTTAAAGTGCACTCTAAGCTATGCCTAATTGGCCGTGAAGAGCAGGGAGAGATGAAACTTTACTGCCATGTAGGTTCGGGTAACTTTAACGAAGGCACAGCGCGGGTCTATACCGATTTGTCATTGTTCACCGCCAATCAAGAAATTGCGCGCGAAGTTGAGCAAGTATTTGACTTAATTGAACATCCCTATCGCCGAGATAACTTCCAACACCTGATTGTCTCCCCCTACGATGCCAGACAAAAGCTAGCCCATTTGATCGATCAGGAAATTGTGAATGCAAAAAGCCATATCAAAGCGGCTATTACCCTAAAGCTCAATAACTTACTCGATGATTCTTTGGTTCAAAAACTCTACGAAGCCTCGGCCGCTGGGGTTAAAATCAAGCTACTTATCCGTGGCATGTGCTCACTTATCCCACAAATTCCAGGGATCAGTGACAATATTGAGGTCTACAGTATTGTCGATAGATTCCTTGAACATTCCCGCGTCATGTTGTTCCATGCGGGCGGTGAAAATAAGCTCTTTATCTGCTCTGCCGACTGGATGAGCCGCAATATTGATAATCGCGTTGAAGTCAGTACACCTATCTATGATCTCAATCTAAAGCAGATGATAATGGATATTTTATCTTTACAATTCAACGATAATACTAAGGCACGCATCATCAATAAGGAGCAGAGTAACCCCTATAGAAACCGGGGTAACAAGCGTAAAGTGCGTTCTCAAATTGCCATTTATCAATATCTGATTAATTATGAGAAGCGCCAACAGCAAGAATTTAATGCCTTACTTGACACTGCAAAGGTTGAGGCAGAGCAAACCTCAGGCACACTGACCGCAAGGTTTACGCCCGAGTTACAGGCCAAAGCCAGTTGACAACGCTGGCTTTATTATCGTCTTGATTGCCTAAGGATAATCCGATTGGTTGCCACACATTCACAGCCGCGACACTTTGTCGCCATCGACATGGGCTCTAACAGTTTTCACCTCGTTATTGCCCGTGAACAAGACGGCAGTTTGCAGATATTACACAAAGAAAAACAACAGGTTCAACTCGCGATAGGGCTTAATGCCCAGAATATATTAAGCCAAGAAGCGATGGAGCGTGGCCTCAATTGTCTACGGGATTTTAACCAGCGCTTCTCAAATCTAGATCAAGCCCAAGTCCGGCTAGTTGCCACCCATACCCTCAGAGTGGCCAAAAATCGTGAGCAGTTTATCGAGGCAGCCTTGGGCATTATGCCCTACCCGGTCGAGGTCATCTCTGGCCACGAAGAGGCTCGTCTTATCTACAATGGTATCGCCCAGAGCCAAGTGCTCGGTAAACGGAATATCGTTATCGATATTGGTGGGGGTTCAACCGAGGTTGTTCTCGGGCAAAAAAATACCCCAACCCATTTATCTAGCCTACGTTGTGGTTGCGTCAGTTTTAACGAGCGTTTCTTTATCGATGGGCAAATCACCCCCGCCTCCTTCCGCGCCGCCCAAAGCGCCGCCGATAAACAATTTGCTTCATTATCAAAAGAATACTTTAGTGGGGATTGGGACTTAGTCCTAGGTAGCTCTGGCACAGTCAAGGCCATCTGCGAGGCGATTCAAGAACAACACGGCGATGAAACCATCACCTTACCACGGCTAAAGCAGCTCAAACTCACGCTGATCCGATACGGCCATATCAACCAGATCCAGTTTGCGAATGTGGATGATAAGCGCATCCCCCTTGTCCCTGCTGGGCTTGCCATTTTAATCAGTTTTTTTAGACGCTTACCTATTCAGCAGTTAGAGTTTAGCCCCGGCGCCCTGCGTGAAGGCGTGCTCTATGAGCTGGCAAAAATCGGACAATATCAAGATATCCGCCATCGCACCGTCGACAGTATTGCCCAGCTTTACCACGTCGATATGCCCCACGCCACGAAAGTCCGTGATACCGCCATGGCATTGTTTGAACAGGTCGCCGATGAGTGGGCATTAAGGCCCCATGCCCGCCTGCTTGCCTACGCCGCCACCCTGCACGAAATAGGGTTACACATTAATTCAAAGGCATTGCATAAACACGGCGCCTATATCATTAGCAATAGCGACTTGCCTGGATTTAGTGAGGCGCTGCAACAGGATTTAGCCCGGCTTATCGCCAACCATAGGAAGAAGCCCACCGAGTTGCTGCTGGCCGAAGTAGAACCTCACCATAAACTGACGCTGATCCGCTTACTGTGCCTATTGCGTCTGGCGGTACTGCTTAACCTTGGCCGCATTGCCAAGGCGCTGACCTTAGACAAAATTCAGGTCATCCAAGGTGGGCTAATATTGTTTATCCCCAGCCATAAACGAAAAATCAGCCTGTTTATGAAAGATTTACAGCGAGAACAAAAACAAATGTCGAGCTTAGGAATGACGCTACAACTCGTGTCTAACCTAGGGACAAACGGCGACAGGGGCGTGGATATCAAGCAAGACACCCCTGAGGCCGTTCAAGCGGTTGCAAGCTAAATCTCAGTGCTAAATGAAAGTGCTAAATGAATTATCCCTTTGATTTGGGTAGCTCAAGCCTGTCGAGTTCACAACCACAGCCACTACAGTACAGGGCATCGAGATCATGGCCTAATTTATGGCATTGATTACACGAGCGTAAATCCCGGTGACGCCCCACTTCTTGGGATATTTCCGCCGTCAAGATCCCTGTGGGTATCGCAATAATGGAGTAGCCCAACAACATGGTAAAGGCCGCAATTGCTTGGCCTAATTCCGTTTTGGGCGTGATATCGCCATATCCCACTGTGGTAATAGTCACGATGGTCCAATAGACAGATTTAGGAATAGAGCTAAAGCCATTTTCGGGGCCTTCAACAACATACATCACAGCACTGAGCACCATAATGATCAGACTGACCGAGAAAAAGAACAAAAAGACCTTGCGGCTCGACTGCATCATGGCCCTGAGCAGCAAATTGCCCTCACTTAAATAGCGCAGTAATTTCAGCACGCGAAAGATTCTAAAGAGCCGCAGTATCCTAATGACTAACGTAAAATTCGCCCCAGGAATAAATAAGGCTAAATAAGTAGGTAGTACCGAGAGAAGATCCACCAGACCATAAAAGCTACGGGCATAGAGCACAGGCTGGGTAGCACAATAAAGCCGCAGGCCATATTCGAGGGTAAATATCAGGGTAAAGACCCATTCCAGCACGCGGATCACCTCACCGTAGTCGCGGTGGAATGACTCCACAGTATCGAGAAACACTAAAGTCACACTGAGGACAATACAAATCATTAAGCCGATATCGAAGTAACGCCCCGCAGGGGTATCGGTTCCAAAAATCACGATACGTAATTGGCGCTTTAATGGGCTCTCGGAGTCAACTTGCTCGGGGATTTTTTCAGACATAGGGCTTAAAACGTCCTCACTAAATGGGTTACTATGCTTAATCAGCGAATTTCACAAGTCTGCCACGCAATTGCAACTAGCTCAAAATTATCTAGTCACAGAGAGTGAAAATTGCGGTATGATGCGCGAAAAAGATAATCATCGGTTAATTTTTTAGAGGACGACATGCGCGTTACCTTACTCTCCACACTGACATCACTCGCTATCACCCTAGCGGCATTCGTTTCACCCCAAGTGCTTGCGTCATCGAGTATGGGCAAAGTCGACTTAGTGGTGATTACTAAGTCAGAATCTAATATGGCGCTGCTGCGCGATGGTAAAATCCTCAAACAATACCGGATTGCCATGGGCGACCTACCCGCAGGACATAAACTCAAAGAAGGTGATCAGCGCACGCCCCAGGGCCGTTATATTCTCGATTATAAAAAGTCCGATAGCGCCTATTACAAATCCATTCATATTTCCTATCCAAATGAAGAGGATAAGCTAAGAGCGAAGGCCCTTGGCATTAAACCAGGCGGGATGATCATGATCCATGGCCAAAATCCAAGATCCCCCCTGCCGCCCGAGCAGGCTCAGCAATACAATTGGACCGATGGCTGTATCGCCATTACCAATGCTGAAATGGACGAAGTGTGGAAGGCCGTTGACGAAGGCACACCGATTGAAATCTGGCCCTAGGTTTTATAGCACTTACGCTCTCACGCCCAGTTAAATGGGCGTTTTTATTTCTCCGCCTACGTTTGCTATTCCAAAGGAGTCCCTATGTCATCAGAGATGCTAAGCACAAACCCAACTCAACCCAGCCTAAGTTATACGGATTTACTCCACTCTTGGCCCCAATTTGAAACCAAGATCTTAAACTTACTGGCAAAATTAGATCTCGCTGACAAAAAACTCGAATGTGACCATGTTGCCCTAAGGGTTAATTCCGTTGCCAGCGCCGATGCGCTGCGCCAAGCATTTTGTCAGCTCGGCCACATCATCTCCGATAATCAAATCAATGGCCGCTGTATCCTTATCATCGAATTGAACACCCCTTTGACCTTAGGTGAGTTTTCCATTCCCTGTGTTGAGTTACCCTATCCAAGCGACAAACGTTATCCCCAAGAAGGTTGGGAGCACATTGAGCTGGTGATCCCATCGCAGGCAGAGGACTGCCAAACCCTAAGCGAAGATCTTAAGTTGTTGTGTCCCAAACTCGCACCACTGTTATCGGGTGAGGCATTACCTGAGTCAAGCGAGCCGATTCACATCAAGATGAGTTCCCCCAAGGGAGAAAAAGAGCGCTTAGCCAATCCCACCATAGCTTTTAAGTACCAAGAGGTCTGCGTCAAGGTTCATCCCCATGGCATAAAGGCGGTGATCGCCAGTGAACAAGTTGCTACCATGTAACGAGTTAGGTTTTATTGCACAGCACAGCATCAAAGATGCCCACGCAAAAAAGGAAGCTGAATATGAAGCCACATAAAAACGAAGCGCAATTGTTAAAATTTGCCCTCGAAATCGGTGTAGGTTATGCCAAAAAACGCGGATTTGATGAGTTTGATCGCGGCGTCTCACCCAAAGATAAAGTGGAATGTATTTATCGTCTTCTGGTGACGGATAACCTTATCCAACCCTTGGCCAAGGACAAAGAAGATGGCCCCAATATGAAACACAAGTTGATCCTGTGGATCAGCCGTCAATTGCCCGCCGATCACCCCTTACTCAAATAGCCATAGGCCAAATAATTTAGCCTCATCAATAACAATGGCACCTTAAGTGCCATTGTTATCAATCAGCATAAGTAACGAGATAGTTATCCTGTTACTTTGGGCTTACCGCCGTTTTAGCGGCTTTTTCTTTCACGAGTACAGTCGCCATAGGCGGCACTAGGGTCGTGGGATCGAGGCGCATTTGATACCAATTTACCCGCCAGTCTAAATGTGGCCCATTGGCGCGCCCAGTCGCCCCCACTTCCGCAAGGGCTTGTCCTTGTTTCACGGTTTCGCCCGCTTGGACATAGAGCTTACTCAAATGCAGAAAACTCGAGCTCACACCATAGCCATGGTCGATGATCATAGTGCCGCCCGAATAAAACATGTCAGGCACAGACAAACTTATCACCCCATCTGCGGGGGCGACCACCACAGTACCAGTTTTCGCCGCAACATCGACACCAAAATGAGGATTACCTGGGACATCGTTATAAATGCGCTGACTACCGTATACCCCAGAAATACGCCCGGTGAGCGGCCAAATAAATTCCTGTAAGAACGCGGTTTGTTCACTAAAAGTAGCCCTCGCCGCTTTAACCTGTGCCGTATCCTTGGCCGCTCTTTCCTGGGCGATAGGATCGGGCTTCATGATCTTGTTACTAATGCCTTTTACGCTTTGGATATCGTATTGCCGCTGAGCCACAGTCAAAGGTTTAACTTCAGTCAGTCCGTCAGGATAAACTAAGGTCAATTGCTGGCTCAGCTCTCCATCACGGTCAAAACCAAAGGCAAAGTGACCGTCCGGAGTCACCCTTAACACTTCGCCATTTAAACTGACTTGCGTGCCTGCGGGCACTTGACCCCGAATAAGTGCGCCCTGTTCGAATTTGCCCTCAAAACTCACCTGAGCATTGGCATTTGTCATCATAAGAATCAAGCTTAATGCTGAAAAAATAATGCCATTTACGGTCTTTGTTAAGCTTTGCAGGTAAGTCAATCGCTGAAAAGCAGCATAAGACTCACCAAGACTGCGTGGTTTCGGGTAATCAAACATCTTTACAAAAATCCTTAGTAGGCTGATTAAATAAGGCATTAAGTTAGGCCGACACACCTTTAGTCACTTTCACCTTTAGTCACTATGGCCCCCTTACCTACGCCCTCATAGGCCACCACAGTAAACTGGCTGGTGGGCACCTTAGCCGCCAATATGGTTGCCATATAATCGGCTAACAATTCTACCGTAGTGTCATGGGGAATAAGGTCACAGCACACCTTAGGCATAGCTAATTGGAAATCCCCTTGGGGCGCTTGGTAGTGAAACCCATAGTGGCTGTCATCGGTTATCCGCGTTTGCGGCGAAAGATTGAGGGTCTTAACTGAAACCAAGTCCTCTTCACTGCCTAAATAAATATCATGCCAACGCTTGGCCCAATATTCATCCCACTTAGGTGCCGGACTGCCATTTTCAAACACATTTACCGGACTACGATGACCATGGGCGATACGCTGGCAATTGCCATCATGTTTTCGCAGACCATGGCTGTAATGGTAATAAGGGGAATCAAGGATTTCATGCCTTAAAGTGAGGGTGATCCCCTCGACATTTATCGGTAAGGTTTCCCGTAGCGCTTTTTGCAAAAAGGCATTCACGCTGGGAATATCAATGTTTTCCGTCGGCACTAAGGCAAAGGCTTGGGAAGGACAGGCAAGATGGATTTCACCGAGCAAACTATCAAAATCCATCCACACACGATCCCCCTGCTGCTGCCAGCGCACGCCGCTGCAGGCCGTCGGGACTAATAAACGGTGATCGGCCACCGCATCTATGGTCTGCTTGATGGTACGTTTTACTTTAGCAAAATCGAGCACCATATTTTGCTCGTCTAATCCGCCCTCTAACAGCACATCGACAATCCAACTTTCCCCCACCATGCCACGCTTAGGGCAGAGGTAGGAAAAATCGATCACGGTTAAATCTTTAACAAACAATTGCATTAACGCTCCTCGGCAGAAAAACAGTCCGCCTTAATAGGGATTGCGCCACTTAGCGATGGCCGAGCACGCTCACTTGGACAGACACCAAGCTTACCCAAATAGTGAATAAGGATTCTAATCAATTCCGAGGCTGGCTGCGACAAATGAATCCATTCAGCCGTATATTTTGTATCTGATTTTTATCAAACGCTCGAGAATCAGGCGCTCGATAATCAGACCATCCTATGCCATTCATCCCCTGGGATTTTAATCGAGAGCAACGCAGCCTCGCCTAATGGCAGATAGACAAAAAAATCTCGATGCATCGCCCTAGTCGATTAGCAGATAAAGCCTTAACCTGAATAGCATTAAGCCTAACGAAATAACATTTCAAAAACAGTGAATTAGATCGCAAAAACCTAATCCACAACAGCGATAGACCCAATCGAAACAAAGCATTATCGCTCTGTGGCATTAACCGTTAGCATCCCCTTAAACCATACGAAAACCAAGGTTATATAGGGAGAACAAAATGACCAAACTGACATCTATCGCGTTTTTCATCGCTGGTATGTTAGCCAGTACCCATGCGATCAGTGCCGAACCCATTGAAGTGATTACCCCAGCCAAAATCACTGAGCCAGAAAAGGTTGAGCTGGGTAAAATGCTCTTTTTTGAACCCAGACTGTCTAAATCTGGCTTTATCTCCTGTAACTCTTGCCATAATTTATCGACCGGTGGCGTCGATGCCCTGCCAACATCCATTGGTCATCATTGGCAGGAAGGCCCAATTAACTCGCCTACAGTGCTAAACGCCGACTTTATGCTGGCGCAATTTTGGGACGGCCGGGCCAGTGATTTGAAAGAACAAGCCGCTGGCCCTATCGCCAACCCAAAAGAAATGGGCTTTACCCATGAACTGGCGACCGAAACAATCACCTCTATGCCTGCATATCGCGCACGCTTTGCCAAGGTTTATGGCGATGAAAACGTCACCATTGACCGTTTAACCGATGCGATTGCCACCTTCGAGAAAACCTTAGTCACCCCTAATAGCCCCTTCGATCAATATCTTCTGGGTAAGCAAGATGCCATCAACGCCGATGCCAAAGCTGGTTATCAACTCTTTAAGGATAAAGGTTGCGTGAGCTGCCACAATGGCCCTGCGGTAGGCGGCACTATGTTTATGAAGATGGGTTTAATCAAGCCGTTCCATACCAATAACCCAGCAGAAGGCCGTAAGGGTGTCACAGGTAAAGAAGGGGATAAATTTGTCTTTAAAGTGCCCACACTGCGCAATATTGAACTCACCTATCCCTACTTCCACGACGGCAGTGTTTGGACCTTGGAAGAAGCGGTGAATACCATGGCAGACATTCAATTAGGGCAAAAACTCTCTGATAAAGAAGTCAAAGAGATGGTCGCCTTTCTTAATTCGCTCACGGGTGAACAGCCACAAATCACGCTACCGATTCTACCGCCATCGAATAAAGAGACGCCACGGCCAGTGCCTTTTGCGACAGGCACTCAGTAGAACTGCGCTTAACGTTGTAGTAAGCGTCAGAAACACAAAGGCCGAGGAATGATCCTCGGCCTTTGTGTTTTGTTTAATGCTTAATGCTTGATGCTTGATGCTTAAGCGATATTATGGATTATTCGCCCTTAAGACGACGATCGAGCTGATCTTTCAAGTTTGCCGGTACGCCTTTAATCAAAATGGTGTCGGAGATGGGATCATAAATCACCCGTTGGCCTAGGTGGCCGCCATCGAAACTTAAGGTGACGCCGCCGCCTGTTCCCGAAAACTTCTTCAACTGACGTAGGGTCGATTTATCCGCGGGAAACTCTTCATCGAGTTCATAGCTGCCACCACGGGCAAAATCGTAGAAGGAATCCATACCCTGATCGGCTAACTCATCGGCCAAGTCTTTGATCTCGATGTCAGCGCCCTCATCGAAACGCTCACTGCAATATTCAAACACTTTATTGCGACATTGCTGGCGTTCTTCTTTAGTCAGTTCACTGCTGGCAACAAAATCCTCCACCGCATTCATCAAGGTTTTGTTTTGCGCCTTAGTATTCACCCCTTCGACGCAGCCCATAAAGTCGAGGAAAAAGTCGGCAACTTTGCGCCCCGCACGGCCACGGATAAAGGAAATGTACTTGCGTGAATCTTTATCGGCCTGCCACTCGGTTAAATCGATACGCGCAGCCAATTGGATATTGTTTAAATCCAAGTGGTTATTTTGCGACAGTTCCATATCGTCTAACACTGTCATCGACGACTTAGCACTTAATAGGGCGACAAACAGGTAATCGCTGGTGATGCTGGTATAGCAAGACATCAGCAGGAATCCGCCTTGGCTAAAATCATATTTTGCCAGTTCTTCCTGCAGCAATTTACTGGCTTGCCCCGAAAACTCCACAAAACCGAGCTCGCCGCTACGGTAAGCGCTCAAGGCCGTCGCAAAGGCGGGGTTAGCCTCACCGTCATCACCGTGAATGCCGAAATAGCCGAATCCCTTACCCGCTTTACTGGTATAAGTCTGATGCAATTCGTCCAGCATCATCTCGACAGCCTGACCGTTCAGCAGAGGTTGAGGACGTAAACGGCAACGCAATTGCCCCTGACTGTCCTGGGAAATCTCGTGAATAATTGCTTGTTCGATGTTAATACTCATAAGCCCTGATAGTGATGCTGGAATAAATCCGCTATTATATGCCGCTAATCCATTCCAAAGTGAAACATTTTTTGATTATGGCAATCCAATCGAAATACTCAAACGCACAAGTTGAATCATTAATCGCCGAAGTACTGGCCGTGTTAGAAAAGCATAAAGCCCCGACAGATTTAAGCCTGATGGCGCTCGGCAATTGCGTCACCTATTTGTTAGAGCGTAAAGTCCCTAACGAATCGCGCCAAGCCGTGGCAGAACAATTTGCGAAAGCACTCGCACAATCGGTTAAATCCCATTAAGTTAGTTGGGTACAAACGTTAAAAAAACATAAGATACAACGTCTTTTAGGAATAAGCGGATCACTATGGTCGAGCGAAAAAAGCAAATGAGCCGCGATAGGGTTTCACGGCTCATCAACTGGGGACATTGGTTCGCCTTCTTTAATGGCCTACTGGCCATGATAGTGGGTAGCCGATATCTAAGCAGTGTAGGTTATCCAGAAACTTGGTACGGTTGGATTTATCTTACGGTAAGCACCATTGGCCAATTTAGCTTTCTCGCTTTTATCGCCTATTTGATCTGCCTATTCCCGTTAACCTTAATCTTGCCCTATTCGAAGATATTGAGGGGAATAGCGGCGGTTATTGCGACCTTAAGCCTGTGTATCTTATTGTACGACACGATTGTTTATGCCGATTACGGCATGCATTTAAGTCCCTTCGCCTTCGATTTAGCCTGGGCGGATCTCAATGCCCTGCTCCACGGCACTTCCTATATAGTCACGCCACTGGCGATCATCACGCTTGAACTGACCTTAGCGAATTTTTTGTGGAAGCGCATAGAGAAGATCCAAAAACTCAATTTAGGCAATAAGGTCATCACCTTAGTGGGTGTGTGCTTTATCAGCAGCCATTTGATCCATATTTGGGCCGATGCCAGCGATATTACCGAAATAACGCGATTCGATGAGGCCTATCCGCTCGCTTACCCTGCGACCGCCCGCTCCTTTATGGAAAGCCACGGTATTGATGGCTCGCCTTTGGAGAATAATGGCAATAATACCACTAGCGTACTTAGCTACCCATTGCAGCCATTACTCTGCCAGGCGGAAACCCAAACCAATGTATTGATGATCACCATCGACAGCCTACGTGCCGATATGGTCGACCCTAAAACCATGCCGTTTTTCCATCGCTATATGGAAAACAATCAAGCATTTACTGAGCATTACAGCGGGGGGAACCATTTTAAAACGGGGATGTTCTCTCTACTATACGGCCTGCAAGGCAGCTATGGCGATGCGAGGATCTTCAATAATACCAGCCCAGTGCTAACCAAGAGTTTCCAACAGGCAGGCTATCAGCTGGGACTCTTTATCCCCGAAACGAATCGGAAACTGAGTTCAGCCCAGGCCATGTTTAATGACTTTACTCCTATCGTTGCCAAAGAAACCAATGGCAGTGCCGATGCAGATTTACAGACAGTCGCGCACTTTAAACAGTGGCACAGTGTCCAAAATAAGCCCTGGTTTGCCCTGCTTAACCTAAAGGCACCGGAAAATTTCGATACACCAGTGGGCTTCCTCGGCATTGAAACGGTTAAAGCTAATTTACCGCCTGCCCAAAAGGTATTGTTCAATCAATATCGCCAGTCATTATATTTTATCGATAACCAATTAGAGGCGATTCTTGCCAACATCCCCCAGGATACCTTAGTGGTGATAACCGGGGTGAATGGCAAGATTTTCACCAGTAATAGCGATGAAGCGCTGCGCAACCTGTCGCCAGAAAGTGTGAAAGTGCCGCTGGTTATCCATTGGCCCAATGCCATCCCCGCTAAGGTTAAGTATCGCACCAGTCATTACGGCATAGTGCCCACCCTAATGACCCATGTATTAGGTTGCACCAATAACACCACAGATTACAGTGCCGGTAGAAGCTTACTGCAACCGAGCAAAGAGACCTGGATTTATATTGGCGATAGCCGGATTTTTGCGATTTACCAACAGTCAGAAGTCACTGTCATCGACCGCCACGGTAAATACCGTATTTACGATGAAAACTATGAACATCGTCTTCGCAAAAAAATGAGTGCCCCAGAGCTTATTCAAGTGATGCGTGAAGGCCGGCGCTTGTATAACCATTAAATAGAGATAAAAAAGCCCCATCTCATCTATAGATTGGGGCTTTTTTTATTGGGACAAGCGCTAATATTCGTCGATATTAACCCATTCAGTTAACCTTCAATTTACCTCTGCACTAATCTCAGAAAAATGTTAATCAATAGGTTATAGTTATACCAATTAACAACACCGCATATTGTTACTAATAACATCAAGGCTATCGGTGACAACTTTATGATGAATAAAGCCAAGCAGAATAACGCAGCGGCGAATGACCAAGCCATCAATATCATTCTTAATAGTCTTGATGCCCTCGTCTATGTCTCTGATATACATACCTATGAGTTATTGTATTTAAATGATTATGGGATCTCTGTTTGGGGCTCAGCCAAAGATAAAAAATGCTATCAAATTTTGCAGTCCGGACAACACGCCCCGTGCCAGTTCTGCACAAATCACAAATTACTCGATGCAGAAGGTAATCCCGCGGGCGTTTATGTATGGGAATTCCAAAATACCCAAAATGGCCGTTGGTACCAATGCCGAGATCAAGCGATACGCTGGACCGATGGCCGCTTAGTTCGCATCGAAATCGCGACCGACATCACCGACCGAAAACACATTGAACATGAATTGATGCTCGCAAAAGCACAGGCAGAAAAACAAGCCGACACGGATGAACTGACGCAATTGAATAACCGCCGAGCATTTTTCAACCTCGGCCGACAGGTCGTCCATCAGATGTATCGAACCCGGCAAACACTCTCAATCATCATGTTCGATTTAGATCATTTCAAACGCATCAACGATCAATGGGGGCATGCAACGGGGGATGCCGCACTCATTCATGTCTCCCAACTCGCCCAAAAAACCGTGCGGGCCTCGGATATTCTCGCCAGATTAGGGGGGGAAGAGTTTGGGGTATTGCTCCCTAATGCCACACCGGAACAAGCCAAACTGCAAGCAGAACGCATGCGTAGCGAATTTGAACAACAAGCTTTTCAATTTAATGGACGAATGATCCAGTGCACCGCCAGCTTCGGGATTTCATCCATCAACTTAGCCACGGCTCACCATGAACTTGAACCCCAAGATCTGCTCGAAACCTTACTCAACAGTGCAGATCAGGCCATGATACGAGCCAAACAAGCGGGACGTAATAGAGTATGTGAATTAAGCTGCCCCCTTCAGTCAAACTTGGCCTAACTGAAGGAGGCTACGCAGTCACTGAGTTTCACTCAAGGTAAAACCCTGCAACAAACTTAACGATAAGTCAGCGTTGCAGTATCGGTTAACTTGTCGTTATCTTTAACGGTCAGCTCGACTGTATGTTGACCCCGGCGGGCAAGGCGCAGTACCACTTGACCGTTAGCACGAGTGCCATTATCGAACGTCCACTTATGTTGCTTGATCACGCCATCGGTATCATAGCTAGTCGAGATAAACATATCGACCAGCCATAAATTGATACGCTGAATTTGCGCAACAGGCGGTTGTTTCACCTCTTCAGCAACCACAGACACAGTTTGCGACGTGCTATGGGTTAGGCCGTCATTATCCGTCACCGTTAGCGTGACCAGATACTCACCACTTTGGCTGTAACTGTGGGTCACAACCTCACCCACTGCCACAGTGTTATCACCAAAGCTCCACTCGGCAGAGACGATTTGTCCATCGCTGTCACTTGAAGTGGATGTCAGCTGCACCGCAGCGCCATTCACTACTTGAGTGAAACTGGCTACTGGCGCGACTTTTTCTGCTTCGAGCAAGAGTGAAATCACCACAGGATCGTGATCCGATGAGCGGTAAGCATCACTTGCGAATAGATCTTGAATTTGCGCAGGCGTCTTAAACTCTTCGTTGTAATCCAATACGCGCGGTTCGTCGGTATTGATATGCCACTCAGTCACATCCACCACTTTATCCAGCAGGGCGGCGTTTGCTAAAGCATGGTCCAACTGACCCGATTCAGCCGAGAACACATAGGAATAAGGGTTCGGCTTTTCAAGTTTGGCAAACAGCTCGCTAAAGCCTGCATTAGCTAACGCCGTTAATGGATCTTCCTTCGCATAGGCGTTCAAATCGCCAATCAACAACACGCCTTGATCTGGATATTGCTCGCTAATCCATTGACCAGCAGCGGTCGCCGCACGGGTACGAGTGATATTACAGTTGCCTTGACCATCATTGAGATCAGGATCGCCCGCACATTCACTGCCCTTAGATTTAAGGTGATTAACCGCAACAACCATGCCTTCTTCAGTGCCGTTCACGCTAAAAGCTTGCGTCAGCATGGGACGGTTTTTGCTGTCGTCAAACAGGGGCTGTTGATCGCTATCTAATGGGGAATTCGCACTAGATAGAATACGTGCAGCGCCCTGCGGCGTAACTTTATCGCTACGATAAATCAAGCCGACTGTGATAGCATCGGTGCCAATCGCATTCATGCCTGTTGGCGCGATATAAGCGTAACGCGCTTCACCCACTGCGGCATTCAATCCTGCGACTAAATCGGCAATGGCTGAATTAGCGCCAAAGCCATCGTTTTCAATTTCCATCAAACCAAATACGTCGGCACTGATGCCCACCATGGCACTGACAATCTTCGCCTTTTGACGCTCAAACTCGCTTAGGGTATTGGCACCACGCGCGGTTGGGAAACCTGCACCTTGGCCATCACCATTGAAGTAGTTGAGCACGTTAAAGCTAGCGACGGTTAGATTACCGCCCTCAAGCAATGTAGGCGCAATTGGGCGTGGGTTTTCCGCCACAAAGTTCACTGTCTCGGTTGGCATAATACGATATAGATTAAAGCCATAGTGCATCACACCCATGAGCGATGTGGCTTTATCACCGACACGCACAGTGTTTGATGCGCTCAGACCAGGAGCGGGGAATTGCACAGGATCAGGATTCTGCGCCGTTAAACCATCATCCAATAAAATACTGTCACGTTGGTTGGCTGCACTCACAGCTAGCGCATCCGCGCCCGGAGCAGCCACCTGCGTACCAATAAAGTGGCGCTGACTGCCTAATGAAATCTCGCCATAACGGCCAAGGTTATAGACTTCATTCACCACTAAATCTTGGCTAAAATGAACACGCATGCCCTCAAAGGGCTCAAAATCATCACTGCTGTTAACCGGTAAGGTCACCACTGCCGCCGCGGGCAATGCTTGCCCCGTAGCGCATAACTTGTGCTCCGATACAGTGGTAAGTTCAGTTAAGCCTTGGTATTCAGTGACTTTGGCTTTTAAACGAATACGATCGCCCGCCACATACGCTGTGGGCGCATTGCCGGTATACACAAACACACCTTCCGAGGTTTGCGGATCGCTATCGGCTTCGTTATCGGCCATTTGTACAAAAATGCCCTTAAGACCTGCTTCTTGATTACTGACGACAACCGCCTCAACCACTAAAGTTTGACCATTGAGAGGGCTAGCAGCGCCCGCGCCTTGAAGTGCATGAATTGCAATGGCTTCTTCGCCGCACGCAAGAGAGCTTGATGGCGGGTCGACGGGATCGGTGGGCGTACCCGCGCTGAACTTACCGAGATCAGAAATATCATCCTTTGCAAAACCTAGCCAAGTGCTAAAGCTGACCGCATCGGTACTGATAGGATCGGCAATCAGCAGATCAGGATTACGGCGCAGGGTATTGTCTTGAGTGGAGAGATCACCACTGCCCCACTCGGCACCGGGATCGACACCGACTTGACCTACACTATCAATCACTTGATTTTGATAGGTCAGTTCAATCGCATCGTCGCCGTTAAAGAAGCTAGCGCTACTCTGTTGATTTGTAACCGCAAGGATATCGGCCGAAGCATCGTTATCGGCAACCACATAAGTCGCCCCCGCCGCTAATGAGCCAGTGAGCGCTATGGTCGTGCCGACATTTGTGCTGCCATTAAAATAAAAGCGCAATTGGTATTGGCTTAAATCAATCACGCCCGCGGTTGGGTTATACAGTTCGATGGCTTTATTGTTGCTGCTGCCTTCGACGTATTCAGAAATGATCACATTATCCGCGCCATGGGCAAGCCCACAAACGCTGCTGATGGCTAACGCCAGCACAGTTTTAGTGTTAAACATTGAGACCCCTAAATGTATTGTTTTAATATTGAGTAATAAATTGCTATTTAATTTATGTGCTTAGATGCTTCAAAGAAATATCCCTTGAAAACTGACGATACTATAGGCGACCAAAGTTACAAATTGGTTGCGACTAAGTTGCAACTTAAGGTGGATATTATTCGTGGTATTTGGCAAGCAGGACTAGGAAGAAAGCAGTACGGGAAATGCTGGCCGCCCAGTAATCGTGCGGCCAGCAATAATCAATGTGATAGGGATAAATCGTTCTTAACAGAATAAGATGAAAGCCCTGACGCAGGGCTATAAGGGCTGAAGCTTCTCATCGAGCAAACTGACGAGCAGTAACTCACCTTGGGTGTTCACCCTAAACTCGCCGTATTTAGCGACACTAAAATGCTCGGCTTGCCCTTCTTCAAAGAAAAAGCTGTTCGATGCGAGCTTAATTT
Source organism: Shewanella putrefaciens (assembly GCF_016406305.1). Classification (NCBI taxonomy): domain Bacteria; kingdom Pseudomonadati; phylum Pseudomonadota; class Gammaproteobacteria; order Alteromonadales; family Shewanellaceae; genus Shewanella; species Shewanella putrefaciens. The sequence continues at coordinate 1,934,703 of NZ_CP066369.1, read as the reverse complement.
GATTACCACGGACACGAAACTGCACTCGTAATTGATCTTTCCCGAGTGCTTGGTCGGTGTAAAAGTCCACAAAACGCGCCACTTTTTGCTCATCTACAGCCAACAATAACTGGCCCTGCAGTTGCTGCGGCGCTAAGGCGCTACGTACATCCCGGGCAATGGCATATTCGAGCGCCATATAATCCCCCTGCATTAACGAGCGCGGATCGACAGGGGCTAGGGCAAATCGCACCACTTGACCGTGATTAAGCAGTTGTTCAAACTTGAAAATGCGCCAATTTACCCCAGTCAGAATCGCCACTGTGGTGAAGAGTACGATCCCAAGTGCCCATTTATGTGACGCCGACAGTTTTCCCAGACTATTTTCCATCACATTTCCCATCACATAGCCTCCTTGGCATACACATTTGCCGGAAATAACCGCCACATCAGCCCCCTTGCCACCAGCAACAGCGTCCCTAAACCCATCAAATAAGCAGATTTCAGCAATAAAGTCGTTTCGAGGGAATAATAGTACCCGCTGACAAATAACAACGCCGATACAATTCCCATCCCCTTAAGCCAAGGTTCGTTGCAATAATGACCAAGTAAGATCAATAGGATAGCCGTTGATAATCCCTGCATAGGTAAGGATAAACCGCTAATAATAATTAAACCGATAACACACCCCAGCGCCGCGAATGAGCTTAAGGATTGTTGGCGTTCACGGAAAATAGTGATTAATAAAAATCCGCAAATACCTAAAATAATCGACAGATGGAGCAGCGTAAATCGTAGACTTTGATGCCAAGGACTGAATAAGGCTTCAAAAATACTGTCCATGCTAAAGGCATGCATCAGTTGCAGCGAAAGTAATCCCAGTGCAAAACCGTAGATCAGCATGCGCGCGCGGCGGTAATGACGTCCGAATCGATTGATATTAAACAGCACTAGGCTAATGCTTAAGGCAAAAAAGCTAGGGCTGAAATGAAGCCATTCGAATTTTGCCATCAGGCCAATCACGCACCAACTTAAGCAAAAAGCGAATACAAACTGAGCTAACCCATGGGCAATTAATCCCCACAGCAGCAAGAGAATGCCCGCCATACACAGATACCAATTGAGGCTAAAATCATTGTCGATTAAATCATATAATCCCCAAGCGACACTGATGACCCCACTCAAACAGGCGGCAAACGCCAATTGCTCAATAAAAATCTGTTGCCGCGGCAACAAGTACAGCCCAATGCCCACGGCTAAATAGGTTAAGCCGATAAATAAAATCACATCCTCTTCAACTCGCTCAAAAATGGCACCCAATACCGCCATCATAAAGCCCAACAGAAACAAGGCCGCTATCCAAGCAGCAAAGGCCTGCATAGTGGCAATATACCAAGGCATATCATGCTGTTCTGGCATTTGAGCCGTGCTGACTTTCCCCTCCGCATACCAGGTTTGCCACTGTTTTATCAGACTTAAATCAGCCAAAGTCGCGGTTGAAGCGACATCCTCCCTTGGAGGAGTCTTTAAAGCACTCGTTGTTAAAGGACTCATCGCCCTCTCACTATCCTGTAAGCCATTATTGCTGCTATAAATATCGCCCTCTTTCCCTTGGGGCAATATCGCTAGAGACTGAGGCTCAAGTTCAGAGATAGGTTCAGATTGAAGTTGTGACTGTGGTTTAAGCTTGCGACTGAGTTCCTTTAACCAAAGACTTAAGCCAGTGCTCGCCAAGATGATGTAAAGCCCAATAAACAAAAACCCGCCTATGGGATCATGGTCCTCAAACATCAGCCGTACTAATAATGCGGCGCCCACGGCAATCAAGCTAAAACCGCCCAAGGCTAAGGGATAAATGCGCGGTAAGCGATAGCGAAAAATAACGAATCCCAACACCAGATGGGCAAGATAGCCACAAATGATCCAAGTACTCGCGCCATCAGGCTTAAAAAGATCATCGAAAATCAACCAAGTAATTAACCAAGTAAAACAGCCCATCGCAAACAGTGAACACACATACTCGAGGATTGGTGCATGCCAGCGCCCCGCGACTTTGCGGTCTAAAAAGATAAAAGCGTAATAGATAGCTAAGTTCAAACAAACAAAGATCAGCAGTTGGCCTTGCTCATCCAAGAAGGTTCCCCATAAATGGGAAAAGGTATCCAGAAATATCCCTATGCTGAGGTTTAGCAGTCCCACCAACAACAACCACAAACCATCGAATCCCGCAACCCAAGCAAAAGGCAAAATCACTAGGGCCCACAGGGCGAATAACTGCCAAGGATCGGCCCCGGTTTGATAGGTTTGCCCAACTAGGGCCAACAAACCACCGACTAACACACAGGCCGCGAGTAATACGGCATTAGCGACCGTCGTCCCAAAAGGCTTGCCCTGGGATCCTGATACTGTAACGGATGGGGTGTTTGATGTGATTGATGGCTGACATGCGGCTCGGTAATAGAGCCACATAAATGCTGAAATAGCGAGCAGTATCGCCGCTTCTAGCAGCGCAAATTTGGCAAATCGGCCCAAGGATTGCCAATTATAGGCGAAGAAAAATATCAATCCGCAAACAAAACCTAATGCTCCAAACCACAGTAATAACCCTGCAATCAATGCTCGCCAGCGACTCGCGTCGGGACGAACAGAAAGCCGATGATAAAGTTGATCCGCCTGTGCTGGGTTTATATGTCCTTGTTCAAGCCATTCACACACTTGAGATGTTAAAGAGCCCAATATGAGATCTCCCTTCAGATAATAGAACTCGCCTGCACAAAATACGCATTAACCTCACTTAAGTGCAATAATTAATTGTATTAACTTGTATCGCACACAGGTAAGCTTAGATAACAATAGCGAACAGGAGAACTTATGCGGTTATGTACTTTCTACAAGCTGCTATTTTGCTTAATACTCAATTGTTGTTTGAGTATCACGACATTTGCTCAGACTCAGATCACCCAAAAGCCACTGATCCGAGTTGGTGGATACCAATTTGCCCCCTACGTAAATCTTCAAATGGATGGCCGCTATACGGGTTTAACCCTAGATCTCATTAATGCCCTTAATCAGGTGCAACAACAGGTGACATTCGAATTTGTCCCCACCAGCATAGAACACAGAAATAAAGCCTATGCCGCCGAACGCTTCGATATGATGCTCTTTGAAGATCCCAGTTGGGGCTGGGAGCACACTAAGATGCAGTTTATTCCCTTGAATATAAAGGATGGCGAGGTCTTTATCGCCCTAAAAAACCGCACGAAAGACCAGCGTTATTTTGCAGATTTAACCAATAAATCCATGGCATTAGTAAAGGGTTACCACTATACCTTTGTCGGTTCTGAAACCGATCCGGAGCAATTGAATAAACGCTTCGAACTGGTGTTTGTCACCAGCAATAAAGCCTCAATTGAGACGATTTTACGTCAGCGTGCCGATATCGCTCCCGTGACCTTCTCTTATCTCAATTATTACTTCACCCTTAATCCTGAAGAAAAAGACAAACTCTTTATTTCAGAACAATGGGCACAACATTATCACCTTGGAGTATTGTTAGCCCCACATTCCCAACTGAAGATTGACCAGCTCAAGCATTGGCTTGAATTACTCGAAGGAAGCGGAAAACTGGCGGCATTAGCCCAAGATTACGGTTTTACCCTCCCGGCTCCCAAAGCCTTAAAGCCTTAAAAGAAAGCGAGCCCTTGGCTAAATTGCCGCTCAGTTAGGATAACGACAGTAAAGGCTCAAGCAGAGCTAACAGACTGATTAACAAGAATACCAAGGCCTGAATACTCAGCATTGGGCTACTATTAGGCGGACTTAAGCTGGCAACATAAAACTGCCATATTGAAAAAATGCCGTAATTGAGCCCTAAAAATAAGATTAAGCTGTAGGCATACATCTCTGGGATAACATTAAGGCTGCAGATCAAAAAAATTACCGTCGAGGTCAGAAAAAACACCGACTGACAATGGAACATACAACGCAATATTTGCTTACTCTGCTCGCTCACATTGGCACTAAGTAGCGGCGCTAAAAGCATTCTTTGACCTTGTACCAAGTGGTAGCCGCACACTACCGCACTCAAAGCCGCAGCGGCCATCAAACTTATTTCCATGACTATTCTCGCTCTATTCATACAGACAGGTATTAGGACCTGTAAAGGAGCACTCCAGTTTCACCGTGACATGAAATAGACTGTCACACTCTGTGGTAAAAACAACAAAGGAGCCGCAAAGCTCCTTAGTGATCACAGACAATACACACCCGACTTACATAGTCGCCATGGTCCAATAGTCCAGACGCTTTTGTGGATCGGCCAACAGGTTTTTACATTCCTCTTTATACTTGCCCATCAAAGCCCCTAAATTGCTTGAGCCGCCTAGGCTCGCAATTTGACGCGCCTTAGCATCGGCAACCGCCTGTGTTACCTCTGTTTCTGTTTGGTATTTTTTAGCGAGGTTTTCGGCTTCAATTTTCGAGCTTTTTAAGCGCTCACCCACGGCCTGCATTTGTGGCGCATTCATAGCACTAATGGCTTCAGAACTTACCTGATAATAGGCCGCACACTCGATCGCTTCTTGACTAAATGCTTTTTCCGCTTCATCGGCCCAAGCCGCGGTACTCGCACTTAACGCTAAGCTGGCGATGACTAACGCTTTTAACATGTTGTCTTTCCTTTTTTATTAGCAATAATGAATAAACCTACTTAAGTGCGGAAGATATCTCAAGCTCATAGGTAAAAAAATCTTGATTACGCACAAAACCCAATCCCTCGTATAACCCCTGTACGCGTAGGTTTTCCCTTTGTGTTTCGAGGATCAAATAGCCCACATTATGGGCCCTAGCGTAATCCGCTGCTCGCTGCACTAATGCCCGCCCAATGCCGACACAACGGGCATGTTGAGTGACAAACACATCGTTAAGGATCAATATAGGCGCCAAACGCAGGGATGAAAAACTGGGATACAACTGCACAAACCCAAGGTCAATCCCTTGAGGATCCTGGGCAATAAACACCACAGACGAGTTCTCTTGTAAACGAGCTCGAATAAACTGCTCTGCTGCAGCTAAATTGTCACTGGCACCATAAAACTGCCGGTATTCATTAAATAACATCGCAACCCCATGGCTGTGGGAAATATCTGCTTGAGTAATGATGCTTGCCATGGGCATTTCCTATCGTAAATTACTGGACTAATGGTCTCTGGCGTAAACGAAATTGCAGACTACTTTTCACCGTCGCCCACTCAGTATCGATAATAGAATAGACAACGGTATCGCGAATAGTGCCATCCTTTAGGATCCGGTTATTGCGCAATACCCCATCCTGCTTGGCACCGAGCCGAGCTATAGCTTGGCGCGAAGCCTGATTATGCCAATGGGTACGGAATTCAACGGCTATCGCATCTAGGGTTTCAAAAGCAAAGGTTAACAGCAGTAATTTAGCTTCGGTATTAATTCCCGTGCGCTGGGCCCGCTTGGCATACCAAGTATAACCAATCTCGAGGTGACGGTGCTCGCTCTCCCAGTGGCAGATCCGTGTACAACCGACAATTTCCCCGGATACCCTATCTCGCACGGCAAAGGGGAAACTCTCGCCCCGCGCTTGTTCTTCTAAGGCCTTAGTCACATAGGCTTTCATCTCGCAAGGCTCTGGAACGCTGGTAAACCATAAACGCCAAAGCTCGCCATCTGCCACCGCTAAACTCAATGCCGCCACATGGGATAAAGACAAAGGTTCCAGCACGACATGTTCACCACTTAAACAACCTAAGTTATCTCCACTGCCCACAGTATCGTCTCCATTAGATAAGTTAAAAGTGTGTTCTTGCGCACATTTTTATCTAGCCTAACATTAATCGATAAGAAAAAAACACCTTATTTTCTGCGTGATTGGATAAATTAATCCTATTATCGGCGCTTTAAATCACCTAAAGCTTAGGATGGAATCTATGGATAAAAGACGGTGGGATCGGGTTGAAATAAATCCTGCGGCGAAAGAATAAAGCACAATAGGGGCGACTAAAAAGCAGCTAAGCGATGTTTCGCCTCTAGCTGCTTACTGCTTACTGCTTACTGCTTACTGCTTACTGCTTACTGCTTACTGCTTACTGCTTACTATTAGAGTGGCAGTTAAAAACCATGCACACTATTACTCACCCTAAACCAACCCGCAATGCTGTTGCGTTGGGCCAAGGTTTGGCGGACTTCATGGGGAAAGCGCTCACTGAGAAAAATCACGAAATGGCCCATTTTAGGGGCGATACGCTCGAGCTCATTATCTTGCTCGTCATAAATGATAAGCTCGCCACAATCGGCTTCTTTCCAATGGGGATTTAAGAAAAAGACTGTGGTTAAGATACGGTTTTGGCTGCCCTTTAGCGCATCGACATGCTTCTTATAAAATGCCCCGGGCTGATACACTGCATAGTGGCTTTCATAGTCAAATAAGCCCATAAACAAACGACGGTTCAAGCCATTTTTGAGCTGCGTCATCAACGCCAAATATTGGCCATCGGGCTCATTGTGCTCTTCTAGCCACTGTATTCTGTCTCGGCGAATATCGGGATTAAGCTGCTGCTCGACGCCGCGACCAATTGATGCGGCTTTAAGTTCATGCGCTTGTGTTGATTGAATTTTTTCCAATAGCACTTGGCTAATATGGGCAGGAACTAAGTCAGTTAAAAAAACATAGCCTTTGTCTACCAAGGCGTCAGCGATCACATCCAGCATTGCTTCACTTAATTGCGAAACCATTTATGCTACATCCAAAAAAGAGGCTACGCTTTTGCTGTACTCAAGGGCTCAAGGGAAGGAAAATTGAGCCTGATTTTCGAGGGGCGTCGATACGGGATCTAGAATATATCCCACAGTCAAATTGGGCGGAATTTTAGAGTAAAGAGAGCGGAAAAACAAGATGATAAAAAAGGCTTGTTAGGTTGCCCTATCAAGCCTTTTCGCCGGTCACATCCTGTCAATTAATCGACTAAACCACGGCGTTTTAACAGTGCATCTGTCGTTGGTTTCTTACCGGTAAAGTGAATGTAATCCTGCATAAGATCTTCACTATTTCCTTTCGATAAGACTTCCTTACGGAATTTATCGCCATTGTCGGCTTTTAAACCTCCCTGCTCGCCCATATAGGCAAAGGCATCGGCGGCAAACACTTCGGTCCACAAATAGGCGTAATAACCTGCAGAGTAGCCACCAGCGAACGCATGGCTAAAGTAGCTCGACTTATAACGGGGTGGTATAGGCGCAAAATCAAGACCATGTTTAGCTAACACTCGGTGCTCAAACTGCTCGACATCATTAATTTGCGTGTCGGCACTGATAGAGTGCCATTCCATATCTAACAAGGCAGCTGACAGATACTCAACGGTATCAAAACCTTGGCCAAACTTATTTGCCGCTAAGATTTTATCGAGCAGCGCCTTAGGAATAGGCTCTCCCGTCTGGTAGTGTTTGGCATAGTTCGCAATCACAGCGGGATCAATATTCCAATCTTCGTTGACCTGGGATGGAAACTCGACAAAGTCACGCGCGGTCGATGTACCCGCCACACTCGGATATTTCACCTTAGAAAATAAACCGTGGATCCCGTGTCCCATCTCATGGAACAGAGTCGTCACTTCATCGAAGGTCATTAAGGTTGGGCCATCGGCAGGCTTAGGGATATTCAGCGCGTTATAGACCACTGGCTTAGTGCCGAGCAAATCGCTTTGGGTGACAAACTCATCCATCCAAGCACCGCCACCCTTGCCTTCTCGGGCATAGGGGTCAAGGTAGAATAAGCCAATAGAACTGTTGTCTTTATCGAAAACTTCAAAGGCTAATACGTCGGAATGCCACACGGGTAAGTCGGTACGCGCTTTAAAGCTGATGCCATAGAGTTTATGCATGGCGAAAAACAGCCCGTCCCTCAGCACTGTATTAAACTCGAAATAAGGCTTGATACTGCCCTCGTCTAGGGAGTATTTCTCTTTACGCACTTTGTCGGCGTAGTAAGCCCAATCCCAAGGTTGCAATTCAAAATCACCGCCCGCCTTTTTGATTTCAGCTTGAATATCAGCCGCTTCCACTTTGGCGCGTGCTAGGGCTTTTGGCGCTAAGTCATCGAGGATTTCATATACAGCACTTGGAGTCTTCGCCATTTGATCGGCAACCGCATAGGATGCCCAGGTATCAAAGCCCAGTAAATTGGCTTTTTTAGCCCGTATTTGCGCCATTTTAACAATCAATGGCCCATTGATTGCCACGGCTCTGTGGGCAGAGGTTTCCCACACTTTTTGGCGCAGTTCACGGTTGTTCAGACTCGAAAGCACAGGCTGGCGCGTCGTATTCACTAAAGTAATCAAATAGCCTTCTTTCCCGGCGGCTTTAGCGGCCGCGGCTAAGGTGGCAATTTCGCTGTCAGATAAACCCTCTAACTGCGTTTTATCGGTCACGATAATCACATCATCTTTATAGGATTTTAAGCTGTTTTGTGAAAACTCAGTCGCTAAGGTGGCAAGCTCGGCATTAAAGCCACGCATCTTAGCCTTATCTTCGGCGGACAATTTCGCTCCCGCTCGGACAAACTGCTCATAGTAATATTCAACTAAGCGCTGATCTTCTGCATTTAAGCTACTTTTTTGCTGATAAACGGCTTCAACGCGGGCAAATAAAGTCGGATCAAGATAAATATTATCTCGGTGAGCCGCTAACTTAGGCGCCATATCCGCTTCAGTTTTCTGGAAATCAGCATCAGAAATCAGACCTGCGAGATTAAAGAAAGTACGCGATACGCGCGTTAATAATTCGCCCGAGGTTTCCATCGCGAGAATGGTATTGTCAAAACTGGCCGCTTGTTTGTTATTCACAATGGCCGCGATTTCAGTATCGTGGGCTTTAATGCCTTGCTCAAAAGCGGGTGCGTAATCGGCGGACTTAATAAGATTAAATTGCGGCGCTTGATCCTGCAGTGGACTCTTGCTCAGTAACACATTCGTGGCTTCAGCTTTGGCGGCGGGTTGAGTCGCTACGGCATTTTTTGCTTCGTTGGTACTTGTGGCTGGCTTGTCTGAACAAGCGCCCAGTAACAAGGCCGCAGCCACGGCGGTGGTAATAACGGACTTACGCATATTAACTCCCTAGAATGTTGCTGCCCTTTCGATTGTATTTTTAAGGTGAAAGGTGCGCTAACGAATTTTGGTTTTCTATTGATACTGTCACTCTTAACGCACGCTTATTGCTGTGTACGTCAATTTAGAGGAGCTACCTTAACAAGTTACGCGCATGTCAGCCAAGGTTTACCCGCCCACAGCGCCGCGAATTTGTATCACTTTATGTGTATTTCGAGTCTAAAAAGGCCTATGCCAACGCTACATTAGACCTAACTCGCCTTAATCAAGCCAAGCCACATGCGAGCATAAGTGCTCAACATTGGCTAAAATTTGATGTAAAAGAATTATTTAAAACAATCCTACTTAAGTTTTAAGTCAAATACCCATTACATAGACAAGAAACTGCGCAAATAAAACGCCATTCCAATAACAAATATTAATTCTTCTTAATAAACTTTTTACCGTGATAATTTAAACATCAATGTAACAAATAAACAGGTTGAATGGCTTATTATTTAAGCAGACGCACCTTAGGTCACAATTTTAAACCACCATTCTCGGATTAATGTCACATTCAGATCATCAAATGTCTTTATAATCCCCCCTCGTTAACTTAGTGACAAATTAACTTAACCGTTCAATGACGCTGAATTAACAGGATGATGGGCATGCTCTGTTATGGAACATGCGTTGGGGTCAAATAAATATAAATAGAGATAACTATGTTAAATAAGAAAATACTCGCAGTGATGATCACTGCAGCCCTTGGTGTGAGTGCCTGTGGCTCAGATGACGACACTAATAGCCAACCTAATGTTCAAGCCGATTTACGAGTACTCGAAACCACAGATCTGCATACAAATATCATGGATTTCAACTACTACAGTGGTAAAGATGATCCCACTATAGGTCTTGCCCGCACCGCAAGCTTGATCCATGCTGCCCGCAGTGAAGCCAAAAACAGTGTCCTCGTCGATAATGGCGATCTGCTGCAAGGCAGTCCAATGGGCGACTATATGGCCAAAATTGGCCTGCAAATGGGCGATGTTCACCCTGCTTATAAAGCCATGAACCTATTAGATTATGAAGTCGGTAATATAGGTAACCATGAATTTAACTATGGTTTAGATTTTTTAAATAAATCCATTAGTGGTGCAGAATTCCCTTATATCAACTCAAACGTTTATTGTGCCGACGATAATGGTTGCTGGAATGGGGTTAAAAAAGGTGCGCATTTGTTCACCCCATATATCATCAAGCAAAAAAACATTATCGACAGCGAAGGCAACAATCAAACCATTAACATTGGTTATATTGGGTTTGTGCCACCGCAAATTCTATTGTGGGATAAACAAAACCTATCAGGGAAAGTCACGGTCGAAGATATCGTTGCAACTGCGAAAAAATATGTCCCAGAGATGAAAGCCAAAGGGGCCGATATCATTATCGCCATCCCACACTCAGGCATTGGTTCCACTGAAAATCCTGGCGATCCTATGGCTGAAAACGCCACTTATGCTCTGACCTATGTTGACGGTATCGATGCGATACTCTTCGGCCATAGCCACTCTATCTTCCCAGATGCCAAATATGCAGACTTACCTAACACAGACGTGACTAAGGGCCTGTTAAATGGTGTGCCAGCCGTGATGCCTGGACGCTGGGGCGATAACTTAGGGGTAGTTGATTTTAAACTGGAGCGTAAAGACGGCAAATGGTCGGTACTCAGTGCAAGCACTAAGGCGCGTCCCATCTATGACGGCGCGAATAAAACCCCATTGGTTGAAGCCGATGCCGCCATTCACGATGCAGTAGCCGCCGAGCACCAAGGCACCCTCGCCTTTGTGGATGAACCTATCGGTGTCGCCGCAGCGGATATGTATAGCTTCCTGACCTTAGTGCAGGACGACCCAACGGTACAAATCGTTTCCGATGCGCAAATCGCCAACGTGAAAGCGAAATTACCGGCAGCATTACAAGGACTGCCAGTACTGTCAGCTTCAGCCCCCTTTAAAGCGGGCGGGCGTCACGGTACAACCAGCGATGCGGATCAATTTGTTCAAGTCGATAAAGGCCCATTAACCTTTAAAAACGCCGCCGATCTGTACCTGTACCCCAATACCATGGTGGCAGTCAAAGCGACGGGCGCCGAATTGAAAGATTGGCTCGAATGCTCCGCGAACCAGTTCAATCAAATCGACCCCACAAAATCTACGCCACAGAGTTTAATCAATTGGAATGGCCATCCAACCTACAACTTTGACGTCCTCGATGGCTTAACCTACAAGATAGATGTGACTCAACCGAGCAAATTTGACCGTGATTGCGCCGTCGTTAATGCCAACGCAAACCGTATCGTCGATTTAAGCTATAAAGACGAAAACGGTAAAGTATTCACAGGCGAAGAATTTGCCGCGAAAGAGTTTGTCGTTGCCTCAAATAACTACCGCGCCTTTGGGGGCAAATTTGCCGGAACGGGTAGCGACCATGTGGTACTCGAACTGCCAGATACTAACCGTGAAGCATTAGCGGCCTATATCACAGCGCAATCCCAGTACAACGAAACCACAGGTAAGTACGAAGGCATGGTCAATCCAAGTGCCGATTACAACTGGGATTTCAAAACCATCACCACCAATGTCGCACTAGACGTTCGCTTCGAAACCCAGGACAGTGACAAAGCCGCTGCCTTTATCGAAGCCAATAAACAACGTGAAATGAAGAAGATCAGTAAGGATGAACTGGGTTTCGCCGTTTATAGCATCGACCTGACCAAATAAACGTTCAATCCCGAGATATCCCACTCAAAAAGGCTCCCCGTGAGCCTTTTTTATTCCCAGCAGCTAAGATTAACGCTAATCTGCGTTTCCTATAAATGACTTTTCGCCATTGATCCATCCCGCCGGCTTTGTGCCACCAAATATCTGTCTTATTATTTAACTTAGCGATGTGATCGTAACAACAGAGAAAGCTTATGAAATATCAATCAATTTTATGTGCCACGGCATTAATGCTTAGCACTGTACAGCCAGCAGCGGCCGATGTTCATCTCAACCTGCCTAAAAACACTGAAGTATTAACTGTCAATGGCAAGTCAGCAGTAAAGAGTGACTCTCTCATTTTAGCCGATGGTATTAATCAAATTGTCTTTCGCTATAGCGCGCAATATCGGCAACAAACAGACTCAGTGCGCTATCTATCCGACGTACTCATAGTGCGTTTTGATGCATCAGCACAAACACTCGCCCTGACACTTCCCGCCATCAACTCCGCCAGCGATGCAAAGAAATTCGATGAGTCGCCCAAATTGGCGCTATTAAATGCTCAAGGTGAAGCCGTGAGTTTTGTCAGCGATAAATTGATTAAGCATGGTATTCAACTGGGGCGGGATTTTGACAACGAGATACTGCAGTACAACCTTAGCAATCACCCTGCGTCATTGAATATCACTTTGCACACCGCAGCAGCACAATCAAACGATGCCACTGCGTCATCGTTAACACCCGTGCTATCGTCAACAACAGCAATAACGGCGAGCCAGCCACAAGTGCAACAAACGCCCGCCGTCGTATCCACTTATCTGGCCGCTCCAACCGTGATTAACCCCACTATTACTGCGGCCAATGACAAGACTCAACAAACGACGCCAGCCTCAACACCTAGCCAAGCTGAAATTAGCCAAATGCTTGATTATTGGTACAAACTCGCCAACGACAAGACCAAAGCCAGCTTCAAAGCGAAAATCAATCAAGAGTAAAAATGGTAACGGGATAATTGCACAGGTTTCAAAGGCTTGGAACGAGTTTATCTCAATCCCTCGAGTACTAAAAAACTCGGCTCAAAAGATAGATAAAACTGACTTAACCTTTATGCAGATAGGGATAAAGGTAGAACAATAATGGATTTAAGGAAATGGAGTTCAGATATAAAAGTCACAGATGCAAAAAAGCCAGCTTATTCAGCTGGCTTCGTTACATCTCAATGAGATAATTATACCAATTATATTAATTATGTGATCTAATTGGTCATCAGTTTTTAATCATACAAAATATGAATCATCCCCACATCGCAGCCTTAGTAAAATCGGAGAAAAGTGCACGCAAACGTATGCGCTATCTTGCCTTACTCCATTTCACTGAAGGTCATTCTCGTACCGCCATCGCAAGCATGCTTAAGGTCAGTAGAACCAGTGTCAATCGCTGGGTCACCGCCTATTTAACCCATGGGCTGACTGGCCTTGACGATGCGCCCAATCCGGGCCGTCCTGCGACACTGTCCATCGCACAGCAAGCTAAGCTTAAAGCGTTCGTACAGCACAGAAGTCTATCTGAACAAGGTGGCAGGTTAATGGCCAAGGATGTCGGCCTATTTATTCAGTCTGAATTTGGTGTGACGTTCAAGCAAGCAAATATCTACCGCTTGCTGCATCAACTTGGCTTCTCATGGATTACCACTCGCTCTCGCCACCCGAAACAATCTGAGGCTATACAAGAGGCTTTTAAAAAACTTCCGGATGGCAACGATCCTTAACACACCTGGGCACGTTGCACTCGATCGCATTGACGTTTGGTTTCAAGATGAAGCCCACTTTGGCCAACAGAATACCACCACCCGTATTTGGGCTGAGAAAGGGACCCGTCCACGGGCCGTAAAGCAGCAACAATTTGAATCAGCGTATCTATATGGCGCCGTGTGTCCGGCAACGGGGGCGACACAAGCGATTATTGCCCCGCATGCCAATAGCGAATATATGAACGAGCATTTAAAACTGATTTCAACCGCCACCGCATTTGGGCGCCATGCGCTGGTCATCATGGACGGCGCAGGCTGGCATCAACAGGATTTGGCCGATGACTTTGATAATCTGACGCTTCTCAAGTTGCCACCTTATTCACCGGAGTTGAATCCAATAGAGCAGGTATGGCAATGGCTGCGTCAAAATGTGTTGGCCAATCGTTGTTTTAGTGGTTATGACGATATTGTCGAACAGTGCTCTATCGCATGGAATACCTTCATTGAGAAGAAAGCAAGAGTGATAGAATTGTGTACTAGACCGTGGACAATGTTGACCAGTTAGTTAATGGAATTGGTATTAGGCGCTTGGCGATGACCTACTCTCACATGGGGGTGAAATCATGGCGCTATAAATGCGTAGTATTTAGCCATGATTGAACGCGAAGAAGCTTGTCTTCGTAGCTGGGGAGGAGACACAGGGATGTGTCGAATGTCAAAAATGCAGGATGCTATTTTTGACCAAGCTTAGCGGCGGGCGACCGCCATGGATGGTGGAAGTGTCAATATTGAAGGAACATTTATTGACCGACATCGAGGTTGGTTTTCGCGGAGCGTATAAACACAAAAGCCCTAGCGGTTTAGGCTAGGGCTTTTGTGTTTATTTGGATGCTTGGCGATGACCTACTCTCACATGGGGAGACCCCACACTACCATCGGCGCGATTGCGTTTCACTTCTGAGTTCGGGATGGGATCAGGTGGGACCACAATGCTATTGTCACCAAGCAAATTCTTACTGGTTAATTGTCCGTCTGACGGCATTGTCTCCTCGCTACTGTGCTCATGTACTAACGTACACTCCGCGCCTCGCTCGTCACGGCTTTGTCAGCCTAACAATTTCCTGCGTAATTAACCTTTTAATTTTAATTTGAAAAGCTGATTGTTTTCTGAGTCCACACTTCATTAAGTGTTTATATTCTGTCTAAGTTCGCTTAGCAAAACCCATCTGGGTTGTATGGTTAAGCCTCTCGAGTCATTAGTACATGTTAGCTCAACGCCTCACAACGCTTACACACCATGCCTATCAACGTCCTAGTCTCGAACGGCTCTTTAGAGGTCTTATAGACCTAGGGATGACTCATCTTGGGGCTCGCTTCCCGCTTAGATGCTTTCAGCGGTTATCGATTCCGAACGTAGCTACCGGGCAATGCCATTGGCATGACAACCCGAACACCAGCGGTTCGTTCACTCCGGTCCTCTCGTACTAGGAGCAACTCCCCTCAATCATCCAACGCCCACGGCAGATAGGGACCGAACTGTCTCACGACGTTCTGAACCCAGCTCGCGTACCACTTTAAATGGCGAACAGCCATACCCTTGGGACCGACTTCAGCCCCAGGATGTGATGAGCCGACATCGAGGTGCCAAACACCGCCGTCGATATGAACTCTTGGGCGGTATCAGCCTGTTATCCCCGGAGTACCTTTTATCCGTTGAGCGATGGCCCTTCCATTCAGAACCACCGGATCACTATGACCTACTTTCGTACCTGCTCGACGTGTCTGTCTCGCAGTTAAGCTGGCTTATGCCATTGCACTAACCGTACGATGTCCGACCGTACTTAGCCAACCTTCGTGCTCCTCCGTTACTCTTTGGGAGGAGACCGCCCCAGTCAAACTACCCACCAGGCACTGTCCCTAACCCCGATTAGGGGTCTAGGTTAGAACATCAAAACTACAAGGGTGGTATTTCAAGGACGACTCCATCAGAACTAGCGTTCCAACTTCAAAGTCTCCCACCTATCCTACACATGTAGGTTCAATGTTCAGTGCCAAGCTATAGTAAAGGTTCACGGGGTCTTTCCGTCTAGCCGCGGGTATACGGCATCTTCACCGCAATTTCAACTTCACTGAGTCTCGGCTGGAGACAGCGTGGCCATCATTACGCCATTCGTGCAGGTCGGAACTTACCCGACAAGGAATTTCGCTACCTTAGGACCGTTATAGTTACGGCCGCCGTTTACCGGGGCTTCGATCATGAGCTTCTCTTGCGATAACCCAATCAATTAACCTTCCGGCACCGGGCAGGCGTCACACCGTATACTTCCTCTTGCGAGTTTGCACAGTGCTGTGTTTTTGATAAACAGTTGCAGCCACCTGGTATCTGCGACTCCCGTCAGCTTAGAGAGCAAGTCTCATCACCAACAAGAGCGTACCTTCTCCCGAAGTTACGGTACCATTTTGCCTAGTTCCTTCAGCCGAGTTCTCTCAAGCGCCTTGGTATTCTCTACCCGACCACCTGTGTCGGTTTGGGGTACGATTCCCGCTAACCTGAAGCTTAGAAGATTTTCCTGGAAGCATGGCATCAACTACTTCAGTCCCGTAGGACCTCGTCATCAGCTCTCGGCCTTAAGATTTCCCGGATTTGCCTAAGAAATCAGCCTACCACCTTAAACGCGGACTACCAACGCCGCGCTAGCCTAGCCTTCTCCGTCTCTCCATCGCAGTTAGCGGAAGTACAGAAATATTAATCTGTTTCCCATCGATTACGCCTTTCGGCCTCACCTTAGGGGTCGACTCACCCTGCCCCGATTAACGTTGGACAGGAACCCTTGGTCTTTCGGCGAGGGGGTTTTTCACCCCCTTTATCGTTACTCATGTCAGCATTCGCACTTCTGATACCTCCAGCGTGGGTTACCCCTTCACCTTCATCGGCTTACAGAACGCTCCTCTACCGCGCAACCCTAATGGGCTGCACCCGTAGCTTCGGTGGTATGTTTAGCCCCGTTACATCTTCCGCGCAGGCCGACTCGACTAGTGAGCTATTACGCTTTCTTTAAATGATGGCTGCTTCTAAGCCAACATCCTAGCTGTCTAAGCCTTCCCACATCGTTTCCCACTTAACATACACTTTGGGACCTTAGCTGACGGTCTGGGTTGTTTCCCTTTTGACGACGGACGTTAGCACCCGCCGTCTGTCTCCCGAGTAGTACTCATTGGTATTCGGAGTTTGCAAAGGGTTGGTAAGTCGGGATGACCCCCTAGCCTTAACAGTGCTCTACCCCCAATGGTATTCGCTCGAGGCGCTACCTAAATAGCTTTCGAGGAGAACCAGATATCTCCCGGTTTGATTGGCCTTTCACCCCCAGCCACAAGTCATCCGCTAATTTTTCAACATTAGTCGGTTCGGTCCTCCAGTTGATGTTACTCAACCTTCAACCTGCCCATGGCTAGATCACCGGGTTTCGGGTCTACACCTTGCAACTCAACGCGCAGTTAACACTCGGTTTCCCTACGGCTCCGCTATTCGCTTAACCTTGCTACAAAATGTAAGTCGCTGACCCATTATACAAAAGGTACGCAGTCACGGTCTCAAGAACCGCTCCCACTGCTTGTACGTATACGGTTTCAGGTTCTATTTCACTCCCCTCACAGGGGTTCTTTTCGCCTTTCCCTCACGGTACTGGTTCACTATCGGTCAGTCAGGAGTATTTAGCCTTGGAGGATGGTCCCCCCATATTCAAACAGGATGTCACGTGTCCCGCCTTACTCGTTTTCATCAATGGTTAGTTTTCGTGTACGGGGCTATCACCCTGTGCCGCTGCGCTTCCCAACGCATTCCACTAACACCCCACTGACTTAAGGGCTAATCCCCGTTCGCTCGCCGCTACTAGGGGAATCTCGGTTGATTTCTTTTCCTAAGGGTACTTAGATGTTTCAGTTCCCCTCGTTCGCCTCATGTAGCTATGTATTCACCACATGATGACCGCTTATGCGGCCGGGTTCCCCCATTCGGACATCGTTAGCTCAAATGCTTGTTACTAGCTCGCCAACGCTTTTCGCAAGTTACTACGTCCTTCATCGCCTCTGACTGCCAAGGCATCCACCGTATACGCTTAGTCGCTTAACCATACAACCCAGATAGGTTTCTTTTCGCTTGTCAGACCTCACGCTGTCGTTATTGTGAACCTCATTTGTCAGTCATGTAGCGCTGCTACACTCCTTCCTTATTCGCTTCACGGCTTAGACATCGTTTCGTCTGACTACGCTTATCTCATTCACAGAAGATAAGAAAAACTCTGAGTCGCATTGCGACCAGCTTGGTTTTACTTGTCTCACTTCTGACCAAAGAAGTGGACGCGCCTTAGACTTGAATATTCAAGACACTTAATAAAGTGTTTGAGAACTCAATGTTCAATGCTTTCGCATTAAACTTTTTTCGTATCAACACAACGAACTCTCGAATAAAGAGATGCATTGTGTTTAATACTATCAGCTTTCCAAATTGTTAAAGAGCACCCTCCACGGATGGAGGAAGTGTCGAAAATCGTATGGAACGATTTCGACCGGGCTTAAAAAAGCCAAAGATAATTTTTCAGTTTATCTTTGGCATCTCTATCCATAATGCATGTCACTTGTTAACTTAAAACAAGCTGTAAATGGTGGAGCTATGCGGGATCGAACCGCAGACCTCCTGCGTGCAAGGCAGGCGCTCTCCCAGCTGAGCTATAGCCCCATTTACATGCAGTGCGAGTAAGTAAGATGTTCCAAACCTCTAAAAGGATTGGTTTGCCAAATCGAGTTATCCGCGACAAATTAACGCGACGTTTAGTTCACTAAACGAGTATTAATTCAACAAAGGAGAACGAAGATTTGGTGGGTCAGAGTGGACTTGAACCACCGACCTCACCCTTATCAGGGGTGCGCTCTAACCAGCTGAGCTACAGACCCATCTTTGATAAACCTATTTAACTAGGTCCATCTTTTACTCTTTCTTCTATCAAGCAAATCTGTGTGAACACTCAACAAACATCAAGTTAGTCGTATAGGTAAGGAGGTGATCCAGCCCCAGGTTCCCCTAGGGCTACCTTGTTACGACTTCACCCCAGTCATGAACCACAAAGTGGTGAGCGCCCCCCCGAAGGTTAAGCTACCCACTTCTTTTGCAGCCCACTCCCATGGTGTGACGGGCGGTGTGTACAAGGCCCGGGAACGTATTCACCGTGGCATTCTGATCCACGATTACTAGCGATTCCGACTTCATGGAGTCGAGTTGCAGACTCCAATCCGGACTACGACGAGCTTTGTGAGATTAGCTCCACCTCGCGGCTTTGCAACCCTCTGTACTCGCCATTGTAGCACGTGTGTAGCCCTACTCGTAAGGGCCATGATGACTTGACGTCGTCCCCACCTTCCTCCGGTTTATCACCGGCAGTCTCCCTAGAGTTCCCACCATTACGTGCTGGCAAATAAGGATAGGGGTTGCGCTCGTTGCGGGACTTAACCCAACATTTCACAACACGAGCTGACGACAGCCATGCAGCACCTGTCTCACGGTTCCCGAAGGCACAACCGCATCTCTGCAGTCTTCCGTGGATGTCAAGAGTAGGTAAGGTTCTTCGCGTTGCATCGAATTAAACCACATGCTCCACCGCTTGTGCGGGCCCCCGTCAATTCATTTGAGTTTTAACCTTGCGGCCGTACTCCCCAGGCGGTCTACTTAATGCGTTAGCTTGAGAGCCCAGTGTTCAAGACACCAAACTCCGAGTAGACATCGTTTACGGCGTGGACTACCAGGGTATCTAATCCTGTTTGCTCCCCACGCTTTCGTGCATGAGCGTCAGTCTTTGTCCAGGGGGCCGCCTTCGCCACCGGTATTCCTCCAGATCTCTACGCATTTCACCGCTACACCTGGAATTCTACCCCCCTCTACAAGACTCTAGTTCGCCAGTTCGAAATGCTATTCCTAGGTTGAGCCCAGGGCTTTCACATCTCGCTTAACAAACCGCCTGCGCACGCTTTACGCCCAGTAATTCCGATTAACGCTCGGACCCTCCGTATTACCGCGGCTGCTGGCACGGAGTTAGCCGGTCCTTCTTCTGTAGGTAACGTCACAGCTACAGTTTATTAAACTGCAACCTTTCCTCCCTACTGAAAGTGCTTTACAACCCGAAGGCCTTCTTCACACACGCGGCATGGCTGCATCAGGGTTTCCCCCATTGTGCAATATTCCCCACTGCTGCCTCCCGTAGGAGTCTGGGCCGTGTCTCAGTCCCAGTGTGGCTGATCATCCTCTCAGAACAGCTAGGGATCGTCGCCTTGGTGAGCCATTACCTCACCAACTAGCTAATCCCACCTAGGTTCATCCAATCGCGGAAGGCCCGAAGGTCCCCTCCTTTCCCCCGTAGGGCGTATGCGGTATTAGCAGTCGTTTCCAACTGTTATCCCCCTCGACTGGGCAGATCCCTAGGCATTACTCACCCGTCCGCCGCTCGCCACCTCAGAAGTAAACTCCCTTGTGCTGCCGCTCGACTTGCATGTGTTAGGCCTGCCGCCAGCGTTCAATCTGAGCCATGATCAAACTCTTCAATTAAAGTTTTTTTGCTTCCGTCTTGCGACTTCAGCGGCTCAATGAATTCTGTCATTTGTTTCCACCATCTCTTCATAAAGAGAAGAAAGTGAAATCAAAATTATGTACATATTGCTATGAACACTCAATCACCTAAGTGACTTGAAGACATTGATTTAAATTTTTTGACTGCCAACCCTAAGGCTAAGCAGTTTCGATTAACTCAACACCTGTGAGTGTCCACACAGATTTGCTTGATATATTGTTAAAGAGCATGGTTAGCAGCTTATTCAGCGTTTAACCTTGACCCCGCTAGGTCAGTGGATGCGCATTATAGGGATGTCAGATTTTACCGCAACCCCTTTTTAGCGAATATTGGTAAAAAACGATTCAAGCGCACACTTTTTAAACTAAATGTCTATTTAAGCAACCCTATTGCTGGTTTCGCGTGATCTCTAACCTAGGCTTTTTAAGTAAACCGGTACATCGGCAATACTATCTAGCACTATTGTCGCATCACTGCTGTCGGCAATAACCTTACCGCTACGCACTAATATACGTGTGGTCACGCCAGCCGCTTTTGCCGCCTGCATGTCTTCGGCTTTATCACCCACCATCACAGACTGCGGTAGATCGATCTTTAAGAATTTAGCGGCATCATTAAGCATGCCTGGTTTTGGCTTGCGGCAATCACAATCAACTTTATATTCACCTATGCCCTTTTCTGCATGGTGTGGGCAATAGTAGATGCCGTCAAGCTCGACACCTTTATCGGCAAAGTTCCAATCCATCCATTCAGTTAGGCTATGAAATTGATCTTCACTATACATGCCTCGGGCGATGCCCGATTGATTGGTTACTACAACCAGCTTATAGCCCATTTGTTTTAATGCGAGGCACGCTTCAAACACGCCTTCGATATATTCAAAGTCATCGACTTGATGTACATAACCATGGTCTTTATTAATAACACCATCACGATCTAAAAAAACGGCTCGATTGACTGCAATCACAGTACTTACTCCACTAACCCAAAACATCGCCTAAATCTGAGGCGTTATGGCGGGTATTATTTCATTCATTGTTATAAATTGCACCGCGAAGTTTATCTTTGGCGGATTACAGCACTAAAGCCACTGCGAATCGGTGTTTTAACGGGTAAGCCACAGCATTCAATCAAGCATTCCCCTTTATTTGTGGTGTTTTTAACGGTAATCTTGTGCGGATAATGATAAAACACCCGAAATAGACGGAAATAATGAGTCGAACTACGCCTATAGTCCATAAAACCCGCACTCAACTCGTTGTAGAAGTGCTCAGAGAGAAAATTCTTTCAGGTGACATAGCCGCAGGAGAACCACTCAGACAAAGTGCTTTAGCCGAAGCCTTAAATGTCAGCAGGATCCCAGTAAGAGAAGCATTGTTACAACTTGAGGCTGAAGGTTTAGTCAAGTTTGAACCCCATAAGGGGGCGACTGCGACCGTGTTATCCGTCGAACAAGTTACCGAACTTTTTGAATTACGTGCGATGATAGAAACCGATCTGCTCGCTAAAGCGATCCCTTTGCTCGCTGAAGAGGATTTAATTAAGGCAGAACGGGTACTGGAACAATTAGAATCGGCCTTTAAACATGAAGATGCCGTAGCTAGTTGGAGTGAGCTAAATACTCAATTCCATACCTGCTTATACCAAGCAGCTAATCGTCCACATACGCTTGAGGTGGTTCATGGCCTCAATACAAACTGTGATAGATATATACGTTTGCAATTGCTATTAGCTGGGGGGATCCCCGCCGCTGAGCATGAGCACCGCGCTCTATTAAATTATTGCAAGCTAAGAGAAACAGAAAAAGCCACGGCGTTACTGCGACATCATATTTTGCATGCCGCAATGACTATTCGAGATCTCGTCGCCAAACAGGTGGTATAGATCACGGAAAGCCATTCGTTATACCGATAAGCTTTGTTGTCGATTCAAGGCAGCACTTCAGGTTCTGCCTTTTTTATTTGAGAGAAAACACCATGCAGTACGCCACTATCACTGGTTGGGGAAAATGCGTTCCACCCGCCACACTGACTAACGATGATCTTGCGACCTTTATAGAAACATCCGATGAATGGATTAAGTCGCGCACTGGGATCAGTCAGCGTCATATCAGCCATGTGAATACTTCTGAATTGGCCTCCGTTGCCGCTAAACGCGCCCTCGCGGCGGCGGGCATTGATGGCAGCGAAATAGATATGATCATTCTGGCCAGCGCCAGCCCAGATACCTTGATCCCCAATATCGCCTCAACGGTACAAGCGAATATTGGCGCCAATTGCGCCGCGTTTGATATTAATGCCGCCTGCAGTGGCTTCCTCTACGGTGTAGGCTTAGCCAGCTCACAAATTAAGAGTGGCCAGAGCAAGAAAGTATTGGTGATTGGTGCTGAGCGTCTCTCTTTCTATTTAGATTGGTCACGCCGTGAAACTGCAGTGTTATTTGGTGACGGTGCCGGTGCTGTCGTGATTGAAGCCTCTGATATTCCTGGCGGCATATTGGGCTATGAGCTCAATAACGACCCGGATGGCCGTGATATTCTCAAGGCAGGTTTTGGCACTGCGATGGATAGATTCTCAGCCGAGTCATTGGATTTTTACATCCAATTTGATGGCCAAGAAATCTTCAAGCGCGCCATTAACGGTATGAACAAATTAAGCACCCAAGTGCTTGAAAAATGTGGTGTAAATAAGGATGAAGTGGATTTAGTGATCCCGCATCAAGCGAATGAACGCATTATCGATACCCTCGTCAGCCGAATGAAAATTCCAAAAGAAAAAGCCTTTGTGAATATTGCTAACTATGGCAATACCTCGGCGGCGACGATCCCTATTGCGATTTGTGATGCATTGGAAAAGGGCCTTATCAAACCGCACCAAACCATACTTTCTTGTGCATTCGGTGCAGGGTTAACTTCTGCGGCGCTATTATTGAAATGGGGCGAGCGAGTCACACCTGTTACCCAAAGTGATGCCCAATTGCCACCTTGCGATAAAACCGGCATTGAATTAGTTAAACGTGCAGTGGACTATTTCTGTAATTAATGAGCTCCTGCCAATAATCCTGGTGCAACACTCGCGACATAGCCATCTTCGGATGGCTTTTTTGCTTTAAAAAGTTAATAACTTAACTGTGGAAACTGCATCTCATCCCAATAAATCCCTTGATTAAAATGCGCCGCCAACTGCTGATTTAATTCGTTAAAGCTCTGAATTGAGATCTCATGTCCGCTAATACATGACCAAACAAAACGATGGCAATTATTGTCGAATAAATCGTATTCGCGGTATTGATAGATAGCCTGCTGGGCTCGTTCCAGCACAGCTTCAGAGACCAAAGGTTGATGTTGATGATTGCAGGCAAGATAGATTTGGCTCCCCGTACGTCCCGCTAAAAAGCGTTTTATCGATACGGCTCGAACCAAGCCAGAGCCATGAAGTTCGACCAAACAATCATCACCGAGCCAAATCCCCGTATGCTCTATCACCCCAAAGACATAACAACAAACAATACTGCCAGGCTCTGGGATCACTTGTTTAAAGCCCTTCTGCCATTGGCTCGGCGCCGCCAGCATAGCGCGATTAGCCAGCGCTTGCTTAGGAGCCCGGCCGAGTAATCTATCGCGTTCAAGCTGCAGACGCTTTTGCCGTTCATCCGCTAAGAACGCGGCACCAAGAGCAGCACCGCCAAGCCAAAGTAACGGTAATGGCATAATGATCTCCCATGCAATCAATTAGGATCTAGATTAGCGAGTTATAGGAGTGAAGTACAACCCCATAAACGGTCAAACCACAGCTCGAACGATAACAGCCATGCTGATGCCATTCAGGGAACCTTCAGGGTTAAGAGGATAGTTTGCGAGAGTTTTGCGAGTGGAATCGTAAAACTAAAAAGCCCCACTTAAAAAGTGAGGCTTTTTATACTCTTAAAAAGAGGAATTTGGTCGGTATGAGAGGATTCGAACCTCCGACCCCTGACACCCCATGACAGTGCGCTACCGGGCTGCGCTACATACCGAAATTTAAGTGACCGACAGATTATCCGAGATAAACCTAAATCACTCTGTACTTAAGGCGCTATTTTTGGGGTTCACCTTAAGTGAGCCAGACTTTAGCAATTGCCTCGCGCCTACGCAAGTGCTTAGTGACATCTCTTTGATTAACTGCTTAGTTTCTAGTCTGAATGGTTAAATTTATAACCGTTCGCGATATTATTACCTTCTAGAAAAGCGAATTGAGCTCCGCATTATCGGCCTCCTTGTCTTTAGCCAAAAATGCAGCATATTTTGCAAAATCAAATGGCGAAACATCTGCTAAGCTAAGATGGCTAAGTCACTTTATGCGGTGATTTATATCACTTATTCAGACTTAGCGATGAGTAAACTTAATTAGAATAATTAATTTCAAGGAACCTGTCTTTGCGTCTACCGGCATTAAATCCAGCGCACCTCAAACTGGCCACTCTCCTAGGACTGCTCGGCCTTATGATCAATCTGTACCCTATTCCCCTCAGTGCCAATGTGCAATTAATTCTCGGGAATACGGCGGTCGTTATCGTGGCAATTTTATTGGGCCCTTGGTACGCCCTATTTACGGCTTTATTCACTGCGACAGGATTAATGCTGGTCTGGCCGAGTCCCCATCTGTATATCGTCTTTTTACTCGAAGCACTGTGGCTAGGTTTCGCTCGCCGCAAGGATTTTCATATACTCTATGCCAGTATCAGTTATTGGCTTTTGGTCGGCTTGCCATTAATGGGTTTATACCTTTGGTTAATAACAGGTTTGCCCCTCAGCCATATTCCATTTTCCACTGTTAAACAAGCATTTAATGGTATTTTATATACCACGCTCGGGGAACTCTGTGTCGTTGCACTGCCAAGTCTTTGGCACCTTAAAGGCAAATTGGTTAACCGTACTCGCCGCACCTTTAGCGCCCAGCTAAGTTATCTGTTTATCTTGATCACTACCATTAGCCTGTTGACCTCGTCCCTAGTGTTTGATCATTATTTTATGAATAAACAACAACAGTTGCTGACCCGTAATCTTAGTGACACTGGAATATCCCTAAGCCACGCTACTGAAACCTATATAAGCACTAACACTAGCACTATCGCCAGTATTGCTAAACTCGTCAGTATTACAGATGTGCCCTTCAGCAAATGGCAGGATTTACTCTACAGTGTCGAGAGTTTGAGCCTCAGTTTTATTACCCTATTTATTACGAATGCAAAGGGGGAAATTACCGCAGCCAGCCCAATTGAAAAACTACAGTACTTCAATCAACTGTCCCCCCAATTCACCCTAAATAATAGGGATTACTTTACGCAGGCCTTTGATAACCTCAAGACCTACATCTCACCCGCATTTATCGGGCAAGGGTTAAGCAACGACATTATCATAGTGATCAGCGCCCCCATCTTGAAGGGACAAACCAATACTCCAATCGGAATTGTGGGGGGAAGCTTAGATTTAAGTTATTTTTCAAGTATTGATAAGCAAAACCGGCATCATCACACTCAAGCCATTGTTTTACTGGATGATAAAAATAATATCATTTATGCATCGGAAAGATTGGGGCTTAAACCAATGGCCCCTTTTACCTATACTGTGGGTGGTGCAGAATATAGCGCAAAACTTAAACTGATGAATATTAAGCAAGTTGATGCAAAGATCCCTGAATATATTTATACCCACCACACCTTGAATAATGGCTGGCAGCTCTATGTTGTTGAGCCTTTTCTCCCTTTGCTTAAACTGGCCGAAAAACAATATGCTAACACTATGATTTTGCTATTAGTCGGTATGTTTATTGCCATAATAGTCGCCAAAGCCATTAGCCGCTTAACCACAACGCCCCTCGCACTGCTCGCCCAGCATTTTAGCCAAGCCAAAGAGGGCAAAGTGCATAAGAAAAAATTTGAGCATCCATTGTTCGACAAGAGTACCCCTAAAGAAATTTATAGCTTATACGAGAGCCTCGCTGCGAATCAGCAAGCTCTCCTTAGCTATCAATCAGAATTAGAAGAGAAAGTACAGCAACGCACCAGGGATTTAGAAATCGCCAATCGGAAATTGCAAGAAATGGCCGAACGCGATCCCCTCACCAACCTCTATAACCGCCGTTACACTGAGCAACAGTTCTTATCTATCCAAGAGCTGTGCGAGCGCGCAGAGAATACCATTGCCGTCGTACTGTTAGACCTCGATTTCTTTAAAAAAGTGAACGATACCTACGGCCATTTAGCCGGGGATGAATGCTTAAGGGTCATGGCACAGGTACTCTCGAGTCACTTTAGACGGGATGTCGACTTACTTTGCCGCTATGGCGGGGAAGAGTTTGTATTAATATTGCCTATGTGCAATGCCTTAAATGTTGAGGAACACCTCAATCAATTCCGCGAACGGCTTGCAAAAGAAGTGATTACCGATCCAGCGAGCCAAAAAAGCTTCAGTGTCACCGTCAGTATTGGCGCGCTGATCGCAGCTGCCTCCTACAATGCGTCCCTAGACGTGTGGCTAAAACAAGCCGATGAAAATCTCTATAGGGCAAAAGATCAGGGCCGCAACTGCGTAATCTGCACCCATATTATCGAACCCATCTAGAAGATGGATGACACATTATGGCTGCATATGGGCCGCTTGATATTGGTCAATCCGTGACAACACATAGGGGAAAAATGGATTCCACTTTTGCCTAAGCATTTCCGCCGCCGAGACACTCAGCACACCACGCTCACCCCGGGCTGCTGCGCCACCAATTTGAATACGGCGCTTATCGGTATCGTTTCTGAGGCCGTAGAGTCCATCATCCTTGGCAAAGAGAATGGCCACATGGGATAAGGCATAGACATCCTCAGGCCAGCTCAAGGTTAAGGGGGTAATATTCTTTGACGTTTGTGCATCTTGATGTGGTAAAACCGCAAATTCACGCGCCTGTACCTGTGTGGTCTCAGGGTTGATATTTTCAATCAAAGTGCCTCGATAATGCACACTGTCCGGATCGGTCGGTAATAGCAGGGGTAAAGGGTCATTGAGCATCATATTGCGGTTAATCGAGGTGCGATTCATATCAAACAAAACCAATTCGTGCCCCTTTGCAGGCAATACTTGATAGAGAGTATTGACCACTGCGCGGCTTGAAACCGTCGCATCCACTACGGATTGAAAGGTTAATATCGACGGGATCTGTTCTCGCTGCACAGGCGTTAACCCCGCCAGCAATCCCTGATTACGCAATGCTAATTGATACACCACATCCCCCGCATTCACCGCAAAGGACATGTATTTAAAGGGATCGTACTCGACTTGAATACTGTTCCACTGCAATTTATCCAACCCTAATAGCTGGCCAATCCAGTTCTGCCAACGCGCCACGGCGGCACTGGGCGCAAGGCCGATTGCCGGCGAGATAAAAATCATCCCAGCATAATCTGGGGACTTATGTTGGTTGATAAGTTCGAGTTCATGGTTGAGAGCGACGGCGGCCCCCGTTGAAAAACCAATCACAAATAAGGGTTTACCCTTAAGCTGTTGCTTCATATGGGCCGTCGCTAAGTTGACCGCCGCGGCTAGATCCTGCCAATAGAGTTCAGTCAGCCCACTGGGAAGCGTGCCGTGTCCGGGGAATCGCAAACCAAGCACATGGGCCTTTCCCTTAAAATGCGCGGCTACATTGGACATAGCATAGGGAGAATCGGACATGCCGTGGAGCAGTAGCACGCCAAATGCCGCCTCTTTTTTCGGCCACTCGAAACTGCGATTCCAATTTTGTGACCAGTGGATAGGGTCTGAGAGACTATTTTTCACATAGCGGTTTACCGGGGAGTGCTCAGACGCGGGGATTTTTTGCCGCACTTTTTTATCGACTTCGGCAAACAGCTTATCTTCCAGCGCACTATATTCACTAAAATCCGTGATCTTAGTGTTATAGCGAAATTCATTTTTAAGCTTTGTGGTATGCCATAGGGAAAGATCGGGCCTCGCATTCAAAAAATAAATGCTTGTCGCAAGTAAAGCGACCAGTATGCCAACACTTGCATAAAATGCGGCTAAAAATAGGTGTTTGGTTGAACCTATGATGATGGCCTTCATAGCAATCCCTAGCACGAAATAAAATATTTTTAATATTATATGGTTAGATAAAAGAAACCTTCAACTTTTTGCATCTTAGACTGCCCATTGGTGTCTTAGTATAGTCAGCATAGATAAGTTCGAGTGAGTATTTATCGCCAGTTAACGATAAATTGTCATCACGCTAGCAGGGATATTTTAAGCAACAAAAAGCCCCCGCGGTAAAACCAACGGGGGCTTTTTAACATCACACTCAATCGTAGATCGTTGGAATAGGCCGACGCTTATGCTGAGTCGCCCTATAGATATTAATCAACTTATCTTCAACCGCTTTATCGACCTCTTTTCCCTCAAGGAAATCATCAATTTGTGCATAGGTGAGCCCCAATGCGACTTCATCTTCCAATAAAGGCTGATTATCTTCTAAATCCGCCGTAGGCGCCTTGTAGACTAAGGACTCCGGCGCACCCAAATATGCGGCTAACTGGCGTACTTGACGTTTATTAAGACCAAATAAGGGGGCTAAATCGCAGGCACCGTCACCCCACTTAGTGTAAAAACCGGTAATATTTTCGGCGCTGTGATCGGTACCGACCACTAAACCACCTACTAAGCCAGCCAATTCATACTGGGCAATCATCCGCATCCGCGCTTTCACGTTACCCTTAATAAAATCGACTTTGGCCGCATCCGGTGAGTGCAATCCCGCTTCGACAAAGGCGGTTAAGGTCGCTTGATGCACGCCATCAACCCCTTGATGCACATTGATTGTGACTAATTTGGTCGGCTGAATAAATTGACAAGCTTGTTGGGCTTCGTGCTCATCTTTTTGAATTTGATAGGGTAAGCGCACCGCAATAAATTGATAGCCACCTTCTGCATTTTCACTATTGAGGCTATCCACGGCCAACTGGCATAAACGCCCAGCGGTGGAGGAATCGACACCACCACTGATCCCTAACACTAATGCTTTGCTGCGGGCTTCTTTCAGTTTTGCCTTGATAAACGCCACACGGCGCTGCACTTCAAATTCTGGCTCAATCGTCTTGAGCACCTTCATTTCTTTTAAGATTTGCGCTTTCACCGAAAATTCCACCTTAAACAATCACTGTGATTTGGGTCGATTTGAACCCACTAACGGTAACATTTATTCGACCTTGTCTGTAGCGAAAAATATCGCCCATTGGGCTAATTGTTGAGGAAAACGTCATCACGCCAGCGCCAAAAACATTGCGCCCATAAAACAACAAGGGCAATAACGGTTTGCCGCTATTGCCCTTATTAACTCAGTCAGAACTGGTTTATCTTTCCCAGTAGGACTCTTCTAAGCTGTCTTCCCGTTCGGGTAAGCCACGGGATAGGCGTGGACTGTGCTGGGCCAACACCTCGTAAGCCACGCGATTAGCGTACTTACAAATTTGCGAGAATGAGGAATAACACAGACCATCACGCTTATGCTTGCTTGAGCCGGGCACATTGGCTTTATGGAACGTATTGGCCGCCAGGTCATGTAACAGCGCCGATAACGCGCCATCCCCCGCGCCGTTAGTGTTACCGATTTTTTCAGGCCCACCCATATAAGGGGAAATATGGGCATACACTTTAATCGGCGTTTCGCAGTCACTTTTCAATTTAGGCCGCGAGAATTCATAACGGTTAAATTCAGGAATAGCTCCCGGCAACAGGGTATGAGTCGTTTCGCGTTTTTCAGAATCTTCGGCATAACCCGCAGTATATAAACCAATAGGGCCTGCGGTGGTTAACACCATATCGCACCACTCTAGCGCTTTTTCACTGGCTAATAGGGGATCGCGAAATCCCGTTAGGGCCTCGCCTTCATCCTCATTCATCGCTAGGATAGTCACATGTTCTTTAATGAAGTTTTGCCACCAGAGTGGATCTTCTTCAATCAAGAACCGAGTGCCTAAGGTCAATACCACAGGGACTTCGGCTTCTTTTGCATACTCAATCGCGCACATAGCCGCATCGGTAATACGATCGCCGCCACTCGCCCGCATTAAGTAAGCGGTTAAGACGAGGGCCGAACTGCCCTGCACTACGTCTTTATCGATAAATTCCGGTGTCAACTTATCCATGGCGCCTTTGCTAATCGCAAAGGTTCGCTCGCCACACTCAGAAATCAGGGTAAAACAGCGGCCAATAGGCCCATCGACGGGTTGCAGAAAGTTAAGATCAACTTTGGAGGAGGTATTGCAAAGGTAACGGTAAGCGTAACTGCCCACTTCAATATTTTGGCTCATCACCCCAAATAACACTGAGCGGTCATCGGCCAGGATAGAATAATTGTGTACTGTATTGCCGATAGTGCCGCCGGCAAATTCATCGCTGATCAACTCATTCTGTTTCAGCTCGGTATAGAGTTGATGGGCTTGCTCATCATTGATCAGGGTCGAATTTCCCTTAGGCAATCCATAACGACTGAGCAGTTCATCCTCCACTTTCGCTTCGATATCCACTAGGGTTTGATCTATACCGCTGATATAAGTGGCAAAAGGTTGAGGCTGTTGAGTCAGCTGCTCAAGCAGTGGGTCTCTGGTTTTGACCGGGAAATAATGTTTCGACTTGCGCTGACCGGGAAACTTCATAGTGGTTCTCTTTTCCTGGCATCCATGCTAATTGGCGTTATGACGAGCATACACTCGCCAGCGTCCTAAAAATAATGAGTCTAGGCTAGCGAGGCAAAAAATCCACTCCCTAGCCACAAGGGCGCAGATTCTACCATAAAATCAGCATGAAACTAGGGGCGTGTTAACGTTTCAAGTAGAGATTTTTAACTGTCATTCGGGCCTCAATCCCATGACTGTGCTTGCTCTTGTACAAGCAGCCTCAGTAATTCGATATGCAGCTCATCATCATTTAAGCAGGGAATAAATCGATAAGACTCACCACCCGCGTGTAAAAAGGTTTCTTTGCCGCCAATGGAGATTTCCTCTAAGGTTTCGAGGCAATCGGTCGCAAAGGCAGGACAAATCATATCGACACTTTTAACGCCCTGTGAAGGTAACTTAGCCAGCAATTCATCGGCATAGGGAGTAAGCCATTCTTCACGACCAAAGCGCGATTGAAAGCAAACCTGCCATTGTGATTCATTTAGCTCGAGTTTTTGCGCTAAGAGCTTAGCCGTCGTAAGACATTGCTCACGATAGGGGTCGCCCTCATTCACATAACGCAGCGGAATTCCGTGGAATGACAGCAGCAATTTATCGGCTTGACCATAGGTTTTCCAATGACGTTTGACGCTGTGGGCCAAGGCTGCGATATAGGCCTCATGGTCAAAATATTGCTTATTAAAGCGCAGCTGCGGTATATCACGTACGGTTTTAGCATAACTGGCAACGGCATCGAACACACTCGCCACCGTCGAGCAGGAATATTGCGGATATAGTGGTAAGACTACAATCCGCTCTGCCCCTTGGGCCTTCAGGCGATCGAATCCTGCCTCGATTGATGGACTACCATAGCTCATCCCCAGTTCTACGGGGATAGTTTGGTTAAAGGTTGCACTCAGATCGACCGCTAGCTTTTGCGATTGACATACACTTATCACCATTAAGGGTGAGCCTTCATCGGTCCAAATACTTTGGTATAACTTAGCCACTTTCGCGGGGCGGGTATTGAGGATAACCCCATTGAGTAAGGGCTGCCAAAGCCAAGGCGAAAGATCGACCACCCGAGGATCGCTTAAAAACTGCTTTAGAAAACGCCTAACGGCCTTAGGGGTAGGTTCATCGGGGGTGCCAAGATTGACCAATAATACACCGAAAGCAGGGGAAGGAGGATTCAAGATAAGACCCATAGTTAGTGACATTCCTTCGCAGGCTAACATTCAGATACCCATAAAAAAAGCCTGCATTGGCAGGCTTTTTTCTAATATGAGAACTTGTTCTCGTAAATGGCGCTTTTTTGGTTACTTCAATACACTTGCAAGCTGTTCACTCACGGCCGCAACCGATTGTGTACCATCAAATTTGTTGTATTTTGTTTGACCAGCAGCAGCCACTTTACCGTAGTATTCAACCAGCGGCTTAGTTTGCTCGTGGTAAATTGCAAGGCGTTTACGTACTGTGCTTTCTTCATCATCGGGACGAATCGCTAAATCTTCACCGGTCACGTCGTCTTTACCTTCCACTTTCGGTGGATTGAAAATCACATGGTAAACACGGCCAGAACCAGGGTGAACACGGCGACCGCTCATGCGCTTAACGATTTCTTCGTCTGGCACATCGATTTCAATCACGTGATCAATGCTAATACCGTTGGCCGCCATCGCATCCGCCTGTGGGATGGTACGTGGGAAACCGTCTAACAGAAACCCTTTAGCACAGTCGTCCTGTGCGATACGCTCTTTAACCAGTCCAATGATCAGATCATCAGAAACCAGCTGGCCTGCATCCATCACTTTCTTCGCTTCTAAACCCAGCGGAGTACCGGCTTTAACGGCGGCGCGTAACATGTCGCCAGTAGAAATTTGTGGGATACCATACTGTTCCATAATGAACTGGGCCTGGGTACCTTTACCGGCACCTGGGGCGCCCAATAGGATAATGCGCATCTCAAGAGTCCTCTTTTTCGCATTGATATTCTTCTTAGGGCGGCGATCTTCGCACATCTGGCCGCCATTGAGAAGGGTTTTAGCTTCGACTTTAGCCTCAGAAACTGCAAATAAACTGCGGATCATCGGCCATTTTACGCATTAATAGAGCAAGGTATAGAGCTTACGGCGATATTGATTTGCTAAGGTATTACCTTGGCCAAGCGCGGTTAAAATCTCCATAAACACTTGTTTTACAGCGCCATTTTCAGCACCCAAATCCTTACTGAGCACAGTGAACAACAGTGCTAACGCCTCATCATCACGGTGAGTCGCGTGGAGCGCCTTGCTTAATTCGAGTAGTAACACTAAATCCTGTGGATGTTGCTCAAATTTTTGCTGTAGATCGCGAATTTCTGGCGTATCCGCCGCATCTAAAGCTAGGGTTAATTTTGCCTTTAAGCTCTGGTAATAACCGTCTTGATCCGCAAGCCCGATTTGCTCGAGTAAGGCTTGTGCCTGGGCAAGTTCCCCCTGCATCAGATACACATCGGCGAGCACTAAACTCACCTCGGCCGCATGATTTGAGGCGCTATAGGCATCTTTGAGTAACACAGCAGCCGTGGCTAAATCGTCACTGGAAACTTGGCTTAAGGCCAGTAAGGCTTTAGCTTGCTCAAGCTGTAATTGCCACAGGGGTGGTAAATACTTCTCCAGCATAGCGCTCACCTGCGCCGCCTCCTGCATTCCGGCAAAACCATCAATAGGTTGGCCTTTATCGAGCACTAAGGTGGTGGGTAAGCTTTGTATGCGGAAATAGTTAGCGATTTCCAGCTCAGTTTCGCAATTCACTTTTGCAAGTATAAAGCGGTTGGCATGCGCCGCTGCGAGTTGTTCCAGCGTCTGCACCATGGCCACACTTTGCGCTTGAGGCTGTGCCCAAAAGGCTAACACCACGATCTGTTGCATCGAAGCATCAACCACTTGCTGAATATTGTCTCTAGTCAGATCGAGGATATTGTCCATGATGTTCCCTTAATATTAAAAGCATCTAAGGTTGAAATAAGTGCTAAAAATAAGGCCCATAGCATGTATTCCTATGGGCCCAAACGTTTCTTACTTCAGATTCGCCAGTAACATTTGGTTCATCAGCTTAATAAAGGCCGATGGATCGGCAAGGCTGCCCTTCTCCGACAATTGCGCCTGTTGCAATAACAGATTCGACCAATCGGCGAAGGTGGCTTCATCTTGAAGATCATTCAAACGCGACACTAATGGGTGCGCTGGGTTGATCTCAAACGTCGGCTTAACCTCTGGTACAGGCTGACCCGCTGCCTGCATTAATTTGATCATCTGAGTCGACATTTCACCTTCACCCGTGACCACACAGGCTGGGGTATCGGTTAAACGTGAAGTCACTTTCACATCGGCCACACTTGCGCCCAATGCCGCTTTAATGCGCTCAACTAATGGTGCAGATTCCTCGGCGAGTTTCTCCTGTGCTTCCTTCTCGGCCGCATCTTCCAGCTCACCTAATTCCAGCTCGCCACGGGTCACTGAGTGCAGTTGTTTCTCTTTGTACTCAGTTAAGTGGTTGATTAACCACTCGTCGATGCGTTCAGACATCAATAAGACTTCGATGCCTTTCTTACGCAGCAGTTCTAAATGCGGGCTGTTGGCCGCCGCTTCGTGGCTGTCGGCAACGATATAGTAAATCTTGCTTTGGCCTTCCTTCATGCGGCTAATATAGTCATCGAGTGACACTGTCGGTGCCGCGCTACCCGTATGGGTCGATGCAAAACGCAGTAAACCCGCAATACGTTCACGGTTAGCAAAGTCTTCCGCTGGACCTTCTTTTAACACTTGGCCAAATTCAGCCCAGAATTTTTGATATTTTTCCGCATCGTCTTTTGCCAGCTTTTCCAACATGCCGAGCACGCGCTTAGTGATACCGGTGCGCATCGCTTTGGTAATATGGTTGTCCTGTAAAATCTCGCGGGACACGTTCAGCGGCAGATCGTTTGAGTCAATCAGGCCCTGCACAAAACGCAGGTAAGATGGCATAAACTGCTCGGCGTCATCCATGATAAACACACGCTGAACAAAGAGTTTCAGGCCATGTTTACGGTCGCGGTTCCACATATCCCACGGCGCTTTTGATGGAATATACAACAGGTTAGTGTATTCCTGCTTACCTTCTACGCGGTTATGGCTCCACAGCAGTGCATCTGTGTAGTCATGGGAAATATGCTTGTAGAACTCTTGGTACTCTTCGTCGCTAATCTCAGATTTATTGCGCATCCACAGGGCGGTCGCCTTGTTCATGACCTTCCAGTAACCCTCGGTCGCTGGAATTTTTTCGCCATCTGGACCATCACGCTCAGGCGTGCCCTCCTGCCACATTTCGACGGGCACAGAGATATGATCTGAGTATTTAGTGATGATGGAGCGCAGGCGCCAATCGTCGGCAAATTCTTTTTCGTCATCACGTAGGTGCAGGGTGATTTCGGTACCACGGCTCGCCTTAGTGATGGTTTCAACGGTGAAGCTACCCTCACCTTCCGATTCCCACAGCACGGCTTCATTGGCCTGATGGCCTGCCGCGCGGGTACGGACTGTGACTTTTTTCGCCACGATAAAGGCAGAATAGAAGCCCACACCGAACTGACCGATTAACTGCGAATCCTTTGAGGCTTCGCCAGAGAGGTTTTTGAAGAATTCGGCGGTGCCCGATTTTGCGATAGTGCCTAAATGCTCAATCACGCCATCGCGGGTCATACCCACACCGTTATCTTCAATGGTCACAGTGCCTTTGTCTTTGTCTGCGCTGATCCGTACCCGCAGCTCACCGTCACCTTCGTATAATGCGTCATTGGTCAACGCGAGGTAACGCAGCTTATCGGCCGCATCCGCAGCGTTAGAGACCAGTTCACGCAAGAAAATTTCTTTGTTGGAATACAAAGAATGGATCATCAAATGCAACAGCTGTTTGACTTCAGTTTGAAAACCATGAGTTTCTTGTTGTGACATGAAATTTTCCTTATTTGTTACGCAATTTACTAAAAATAACGCTCAGTGCTTACTTAAATGGGGCTGCAAATTGGCTTTTCAAGGGCAAGGAATAAAACGAGTCGTGAATGGTGAAAAATAAGGCATTTTGAGGGGTAAAGGCCAATAAAAAACCCGCACAAGCTGTCGCTGGACGGGTTTAATAGACAATGATCTTTTTGAGAAACCGTCAGTTACAACGGCAAACGGCCATTAAAGGACAACGCCAAGGTCGTGCTATCCACATATTCAAGCTCACCGCCAACGGGAACGCCGTGGGCGATACGGCTGATCATCACCCTATGGCGTCTGGCCATATCGGCGATAAAATGCGCCGTTGCCTCCCCTTCAACCGTGGGGTTGGTGGCGAGGATCAGCTCAGAAACATCCCCCGAGGCTAAGTGACGTTCGAGCAAGGCAAGCCCTAACTCGTCTGGCCCGACACCATCGAGGGGAGACAAATGGCCTAGCAGTACAAAATAGCGACCACTGAAATGTCCACCCGCCTCAATGGCTAACACATCCGCCGGGGTTTCAACCACACAGATAGTGGTGGATGAGCCGCGTTTATGGCTAGCACAAATGGGGCACAGAGTCTCTTCAGTATAGGTTCGGCAGGACTGACAATGGCCGATATCACTCATGGCACTGGACAGTGCCGAGGCTAATTTCAGCCCCGCTTTTCTATCCCGTTCAAGCAACTGAAACGCCATACGTTGTGCCGACTTAGGCCCAACCCCAGGTAAACAACGCAGGGACTGAATTAGCTCGTCAAGCAGTGGACTAAATTTCATTGTTTATCTCAGTTAAAACGGCATTTTCATGCCTGGGGGTAACTGCATACCACCAGTGACTTCAGCCATTTTTGCTTTTTGATTCTCTTCGATACGACGGGCGGCATCGTTACAGGCCGCAGCAATCAAATCTTCTAACATTTCTTTATCGTCTTCCATCAAGCTTGGGTCGATTTCGACTTTACGCACAGTGTGTGCGCCCGTCATAGTGACCTTGACCAGACCGGCACCCGATTCGCCCACCATTTCCATGCGGGCAATTTCTTCCTGCATTTTCGCCATTTTTTCTTGCATCATCTGGGCTTGTTTCATCAGATTGCCCATACCGCCTTTTCCAAACATAGTCATTTCTCTTCTATTAGGGTGAGTCGCAAGCTTTAAAGCTGGCTAATCTTACTGAAATAAATAGGATTGGCAATCTATGCCGTTATCCCGTTAATAAACTTATGATCTCGATACGCAGTTTTAGGCATTATTCAAGCCCATCACAGGCCATAGCCTTCGCTTGACGGCTGAAGTGCCAGCATCACGTAGGCTCAGGCAACGCTTGGATCTGCTGGCTGCGTTGGTTTAACAGTTCTGGTGGATACACTAAGGTATCGGTATCAAGCTCTGCCCCAAGACGCTGAATAAGCCATTGAACATTATCGTCTTTAATTAAAGATTGCTGCGCCTGCTGCAATAACTCTTGGTGGAAACGCTTACGCAGTTCGAGTGGCGTTTCCCGTTTTGGATCGCTTCCTATGACCACTTTTACCCGCCTTGGGTTCCCAAGCGTCGTGGTAAGGGCCTGTTCAAGTTGTTCAATGGCGATATCGGCCGCTAAATGCTTCTGATCGGGTTTTAATAATAATGGCAAGGGATCTTCGAGTGCCTGACACACAGAATTCACGGCCAGTTGGCGCACGCGGCCGCCCACGTCTAAACTCGCCATTAATTTATACCAGTGTAAATCCAGCGGATCGCCGCTAATGGGCTCAGCCACGCAGAGCCCCGTTTCACGGCCGCCCGCAGCGCTGGTTTGTACGCTAAGGGCTTGAGCTGACGGCATTTTGGCTTCGCTCGCCCTTGGTGGTGACTGCAAAGCACTCGCGTCAACGGACGATTGTGGCGCAAGCTCAGTGCTGGCTGGTATCAGTTCATTACTGGTCGCAACAAGCTCAGTGCCAGACACAATAAGTTCTGTGCTAGCTGCCGCAGTGGGCGCCTCTTCCCAAGGCGGACGATCGTTACTCTCTAATTGGGATTTCGTGGACGCATTTGTCTTATCATCATAACCTGTTCCATCAAAGCCACGCTTATCGATACTAAGCTCACTAAAATCAGCCTTATCAAAAGCAGCCTCATCAAAATCGGCTTCATCCACATAGGTCTTATCAAAGCCCGCAGTCACTTTAGCCGCAGGCATTACCGATGGCGTTGGTTGGGTGTTCAATACGGGCCGAGCACTGACACTGGGCTCAGCAGTACTCTTACCGAGGGCCGGTACTTTCAGCTTTGGATCCAGTGATGGCTTTTTTTCATCACCGTCCTTAGCACTCAAGGCCTCGAGATCTGACAGCAGCGATTCCCGTGCAGCCAACACCGCCGATAAAATATCGTCATCCTCTAGGGGCGTTGTCACGACTGGATTGGGGGGATTTTGCACACTTAATGGCTGACTTGCCGAGTTAGATGCAGCGGATAGCGGCGTTTCAGAGGTTGAACTCGCCCCTTGCACTGACGTGCTTTCTTGCCCTAACGCTGCGCTATCGCCATTAAAAAAGTAAGCATGATCAATTTGATCGTAATCTTGGTGAGCATCTTGATAGCCATCTTGATAGCCGTCGAGTGATACGGGATCTTCCGCATAATATGCATATTCACCGTAGGCATAATCAAGAGGGCCATTATCTGCAATAGCCTGCCCTGAAACGCCTTGTTCTACTGAACTAGGAGTCCTCGAACCCTCTGTGCTAATGCTCGCGCCGCTATCGCTATTTGCATCGAGTTGTTCGATTTGCGGGCTAAAACCCTGACTCTGTGCTTGGCTGATGATCAGTGTTTGCTCCGCCACGAGTGCCGCATTCTCGGCGGCATAGGACAGAGTTTCATCGACGATAACTTCAGTTTGGGGAGCAACGCTAACTTCGAGAGCAGCTTTAACTTGGGGAGCGATATCAGCTTGGGGAGTCACTTGAACTTGAGTGGCAAGGGAGCCTGCGACTGCGGGCCCTGCTTCAGTGGGTTCAGTGGCTATCGACTCAGTTACTATCGACTCAGCGACAATGGGCTCAGCGACTTTAGACTTAACTACAGCCGGCTCAATTAATGCTGTTTTTTTTTCAGCCATTTCTTCAGCGACTGGAGCGACAGCCGCAGTCGATAGCGGAGTTTGCCCCGAAGGCAAACTCACTTCGGCCGGTGCATCGACTTGCCAGCGTTTCACACTTTTTTCTGGTACAAAGGCAACGGCGCGCAGTAATGCCATTTCCAGACCCGATTTAGGATCCGGTGCATAGGGTAAGTCTTTGCGTCCGGTTAATAGAATTTGGTAATACAACTGCACTTGCTCGGGGGCCAGCTGCTCGGCAAAGGCGTGAATTTGCGCACTGTATAAGGATTGCTGAGCCGCAGCCGGAGCAAATTGCGTTAAGGTGATCTGGTGTAATAACTCGAGCAAACTGCGCAGCACTTCTTGGGCATCGGCGCCATAGGCAAGCACTTGACCACAGGTTTGCATTAACACGCCGATATCAGCATCGGTTAAGGCTTTCAGCAAGCGCAGGACATGCTGCTCATCAATACTGCCGAGCATGGTCTGCACTTGAGTGAGCATTACAGTGCCACCACCAAAGGCAATGGCCTGATCCGTTAAGCTCAAGGCATCCCGCATACTGCCATTGGCGGCTTTTGCCAGCAGTTTTAAGGCTTCAGCATCGAAGGGAAACTGCTCTTGGGTCAAGATATGATTAAGCTGAGTGCCAATTTCCTGCTGGGTCAAACTTTTTAAATTAAATTGCAAACAACGGGATAACACAGTCACAGGCAGTTTTTGTGGATCAGTTGTCGCTAGGAGAAATTTAACGTGCTCGGGGGGTTCTTCTAAGGTTTTTAGCAGTGCGTTAAAGCTGCTGCGCGACAGCATATGCACTTCGTCGATAAGATAAACCTTAAAACGACCCCGGGTCGGACGATACTGCACATTGTCGAGTAACTCGCGGGTGTCATCGACCTTAGTGCGGGAGGCGGCATCGACTTCAATCAGATCGACAAAGCGACCCTGGGCGATTTCAACACAACTACCACAGACGCCGCAGGGCGTTGCAGTGACACCTTGTTCGCAATTTAAGCCTTTGGCAAAGAGTCGCGCTAAGCTGGTTTTCCCCACGCCCCGAGTCCCTGTAAACAGGTAGGCATGGTGTAAACGCTGCTGACTTAACGCATTGGTTAAAGCATGCAATACATGGCTTTGACCAACCATTTGTTCAAATGTGGCAGGGCGCCATTTTCTGGCTAACACCTGATATGACATGGAACTCCCCAGAGTGTGTGATACAAAAATGGGAGCATGCGCCCCGGGAACTTTGAAAGATAACATGTCAGGGTGTGACATGCCATTAAACTATCCCAAGGCGCCTTTGGCTGAAGAATTATTCGCCTTCAAACTCACAAAGTTTAACCAACTCAAGCCCTAATGCCGTTAAACGTGCCTCACCACCTAAGTCAGGTAGGGAGATAACAAAGGCTGCATCCTTCACTTCGCCGCCCAGTTGACGGATAAGTTTAACCGTCGCTTCAATGGTGCCGCCCGTTGCCAGTAAATCGTCAACGACTAATACTTTATCATTGGCAACAATGGCATCAATGTGGATTTCTAGGCTATCGTGGCCATATTCAAGCTCATAGCTCTGGCTAATGGTCGCACGGGGCAACTTGCCCGGTTTACGAACCGGTACAAAACCAATGCCTAACTCTAGTGCTAATGGCGCGCCAAATAAGAAACCGCGGGCTTCGGTACCAACAATTTTGGTAAAGCCTTTACCACGGTATTGTTCCACGAGCAGATCAATAGTCGCCTTATAGGCTGCGGCATTCTCGAGCAAACTAGTGACATCACGAAATAGGATCCCTTCCTTAGGATAATTCGGAATCGTTTTAATGCTTTGCTTTATCAAGGATAAGGTTTCTGTATTCATAGCCATCATATTTACTTAATAAGTTACTTAATCTGTTCGCCAATACTGACGGTAAAAACAAAACGTCCACATCGAGTGTGGACGAGCGTTGAAAAGTCGCACAAAGCTTATGCCGCTTTGGTTTGAGTTGCAACAGGCACTGTGCTCAAGTGATGAATTGGTTATCAATTTGTGCCTTAGATCAAACCCTATTCACACAAGGTAAAACCCATCACAAAAGGGCAAAACACAGGCTATTAGTCAATTTCAGGAATACGGCTAAGATACCAGAGTAAAAACAAAGCCATAGTGAATAATAGCCCCTTTACCCACAGGAGTGGCACCAGCATAATACTGAGGCTAAAACTAAGGGCGCTTAGCATCATGGCTTTTCGCTTCAATCCCTTACGTATTGCTCCCTGCTGTTGCCATTGGGTTAATGCATCGGCAAACCATGGATGTGCCATCAACCAGTTGTGTAGACGTTCACTCGAGCGAGCAAAACAAAAGGCGGCCAATAAGATAAATGGCACTGTCGGTAATAGGGGGAGCACAATACCGAGTAGCCCAAGGGCTAAAGCCGTTAATCCCACGACTAAAAAGAATCCGCGCTTCAATACCATAAGCTGATAATGCCCTTCTCTAAAAAACAAAAGCCACTCAAAGAGTGGCAATTGTATATCAACTCGAGCTTAAAAC
Source organism: Shewanella putrefaciens (assembly GCF_016406305.1). NCBI lineage: Bacteria > Pseudomonadati > Pseudomonadota > Gammaproteobacteria > Alteromonadales > Shewanellaceae > Shewanella > Shewanella putrefaciens. The sequence goes on along the minus strand of NZ_CP066369.1, from coordinate 1,893,173 downwards.
CCGCTTAAATTAAACCTAGATGTTTTAACCAAGTCAGGCTTGCTGGCAGTGTCGGCAACAATAAGACTAAAATAAAACCAATAAAATACATAAAGTTAAATGGGTCTTTAAATGGCTGACTACTCATTACAGCTCCTCAAGTATGTGCAAGTATAAGTGCGCGGGATCTAATGGTGATGGAGATCACAAAACGGGCGACATTGTAGCGGTTTGTCAAAACAACAAAAACCCTTTTTATGTAAGGTTATTGCATTTATTTTGATGATTTATACCACCTTATTGACGAAGACCACGCACTATCCCTTTTATGGCTAATTGCTCGAGTAACTCTAAAGATCCCTTCGCCAGTATCTCCTGCGCCATCTGCGGATAAGTGTTTGTTAACCATGTGAGTATGTCATTAAACATCACCTTCCCTCGCTCAACCACATAGGCCAAGACTTGGGCGCTCAAGGGGGTTAATTGCAGAAAACACACTTCCCCATCATTGTCTTGATACAGACAAAAGAATACGGGCGTCTCGAGCGCCTGCTCAGGGCGATAATCTTGACGTATATGTTGTACGGGAAAATGATACTGCGCCACCCTCGCCGTCGCAGCTAAGCACAGGGGAACATGGGGGATTTGCTCGGCCTGGATCACCTGCTCATCGCCCTTTTGCTGGGCAACGGCCACCACCAATTCGAGCCATTCATAGTGGGCCAGTTCCAGCATAAACGGTGGATCGATATCCTTGGGTTGGTATTCCTGTTGCAGGAAATGTAAAAACTCCCCTGCAATATCAATAAAAATTGGCGATTGGCAGTCATGCTGACTAAAAAAGGCCTGTACTAATGCCTGCCAATCAGCCTCTGTGTACAAACTCTTAAGCACAGGAAAACCATTGGAGACAAAGCCCATCACATTATTGAAAAACAGTTCACGGTAAACCTGCATCCGCTCAAGGGACACGCCTGTGGGCAATGGCTTTTGGGGATCACGGATATAATCGATAAAGGATTGCTGTACATGTTTAAAATCCATTAGGCCATCCTCCGAGGTGACGTGGGCTTAAGCGCCTGCTTTTGGTGATCATGGATTTGGGTTATTTCCCCGAGCAACTGGGCCGTACTTGGCAAATTAAAGTCCCGTTCGAGTAAGGTGGGGAATACGCCATGCTGGGCGTAACAGGCTTTAAGCAGCGCCCATACAGGGTCATTGATATCTGCACCATGGGTGTCAATCAGCAGATCTTCGGCCTGCTGGTAATGTCCTGCAATATGCAAATAAGCAATACGATCGGTTGGCATGGCGCTTAAAAAGGCACTGGCATCGTAGCTGTGGTTTATCGAATTAACGTAAATATTATTCACATCTAACAGCAGCTTACAGTCAGCCTCTTCGAGCACTGCGGTGACAAATTCCCGCTCTGTCATTTGTGCACTCGGCGCGGCATAAAAGGAGACATTTTCGAGAATAAGCGGTCGCTCTAAAATATCCTCCACTTGTTTTACCCGCGAGGCCACATGTTTGACCGCCGCGTCGCTAAAGGGGATTGGCATCAAATCATACATATGGCCTTGACCAGAGCAGTAACTTAAGTGTTCGGAATAAATTTGAATTTGATGTAGATCCATAAAGGCTTTAATACGGCGCACAAAGTCGACATCTAAAGGCGCAGGGCTACCTATAGATAAACTCAAACCATGGCAATAAAACTCATGCTGCTCAGTTAGTTGGCGAAATTGTCGACCATATTTACCGCCGAGGGTCATCCAGTTTTCTGGGGCGACTTCGAAAAAATGGATCTCACTGGGGACATGCTGGCAAAACTCATCGAGCATTTCTCGCCGTAAACCTAGCCCAACTAATCCTTGATATTGCATCTGCACCACCCTTCACTTAGATAGCTTAGTTAGCGAGTTTCACTTAGAGACATCCTTAAGGGAAAACCGCTAAACAAAGGCCAGCATAGGCTGGCCATATCGCTCAAGCGCGAAATAAACAGGCGCTACTCGAGCGCTTATTTAACTTCTTTGATTTCTTTTTTAACGGCTTCGGTTTTAGCTTCTACTTTATCGGCCGTTTTTTTCATATCGGCGCCACATTTAGCTTCACCACATTTACCTTCATGGGCTTTATCGGCGGCTTTTTTCATATCGGCGCCGCATTTGCCTTCGCCACATTTACCTTCGTGGGCCTTATCGGCGGCTTTTTTCATATCGGCGCCGCATTTAGCTTCGCCACATTTACCTTCTTTGGCTTTCTCAGCTGCCGCTTTCTTCATATCGGCGCCGCATTTCGCCTCACCACACTTACCTTCAGAACCCACAATTTGATAACCCGCATCCATGGCTTCAAATCCAAACGGGTTGGTTTGTGCATTGACGGCAAAAGCTGAGCTCACAACTACAGTGCCAAGTGCAACTGCTACCGCTGTTTTTTTAACTGAATTCATATCCGGTCCCTTCCTATTTATTGATGAATAATGGCCAACCACTGTTTGAGTCGCTGGCTTACTGCAAAAGACCAGCTCAGCTTCAATTCTATTTCAAAAAATATCACTAAATCACAGAAATAATCAAAATATCCTGTTAGGGCAAACTATTTATTGGCCTTATTGGGGTTTAACACTATCGGATCTGATTAACGTCAGCGTGCTTAACGCCAGCGCTTTGTAACTCTGGGGCAATAGAGTAGAATGCACGCCCTTTGAGAACTGATGCGGGTTAACGGCTGTGCGTGTGATTTTGGCTCCAATGGAAGGCGTAGTAGACGATCTGATGCGTGACATCCTATCGACTATCAATCCCTACGATTTGCTGGTCACTGAATTTGTTCGAGTGGTTGACCAACTGCTGCCTGAAAAAGTATTTCTCAAGCTCTGCCCTGAACTGCTCAATGGTGGCAAGACACCTTCTGGCACCCCAGTGCGGGTGCAGTTGCTTGGGCAAGAGCCCCAATGCATGGGTGATAATGCCCTTCGTGCGATTGAACTCGGCTCCCACGGCGTCGATGCCAATTTTGGCTGCCCTGCCAAAATGGTTAACCGCAGTAAAGGAGGCGCCGTTTTATTACAATACCCTGATAGTATTCACGATATTGTCCGCGCCATGCGTCAAGCCGTCCCTAGCGAGCAACCTGTTACGGCAAAGATCCGTTTAGGCTATGAAGATAAGTCGCTGTTTATGGAAAATGCCCTCGCCGTTTATGAGGCCGGAGCAACGGAATTGGCTATCCATGCCCGCAGCAAAGTCGATGGTTATAAACCGCCAGCCTATTGGGAATACATTACCGAGGTGAGAAAACGCCTGCCTATCCCAGTGATCGCTAACGGGGAAATTTGGAACAGTGATGATGCCAAACGCTGCATCGAAGTCACGGGCTGCGACAGCATCATGATAGGCCGCGGCGCGATTTCACTGCCTAATTTAGCCGATACCATCAAAACCGGTGCGACGCCTTACACCTGGGCGCAAACCTTAGGGTTAATGCTAAGTTACACCCAAAGGGAGCTAAGCGGCCGTAAGAGCGACTATTATCCCGCCCGGATTAAACAATGGTTTAGCTATCTCAATCGTCAATATCCCGAAGCTGATACCCTGTTTCGGGAGTTGCGGATCTATAAAACGACCGAAGAAATAGTGCGAGTGTTAGAAAGCTCCCAAAGGGTGTTGCAGCAATAATTCAATATAAATGAATTACTTTTTTGTTTTAAACGGCTCAACAACACGAAAAATCGCGCTGATACTTGATCTTTATCATAGTCGTTGATAGTGGAACTATTAGACTAAACGCCTAGAGTCAGATAAAACAGGCGATTTTACGTGAGCACCATCCATATCAGACAAGTATTGTCAGAGCTTGAAGCGGATCTAAGGAAAGAAATCGGCACGCACCCCGAGTTTATCGGAGTGCTAGGGGCACATTTTGCCAACCTAAGTTTGGGTGAGTTGATCGATAAATTAGCCCTAACGCCTTTGGCTGAACACCCACTCTTTTGCCGTTTAAATAAACTCGATGCCGCCTTCTGCCAACTTGACTTAGGACTCTACGGTCTCTGCTCAGACTGTGAGGCTGAAATTGAATCCGGGCGTTTAAACCAAGATCCGACCGAACAGCGCTGCAGTGCGTGCGCCGAGCACTACTTACATGAGCACCGCCATGAACTACGCCTCACCCATTGAGTGAGCCCAGTTTCAACCATTTGCGTAATGCTTTATCCACAAAAGCAAAAAAACCTCCGCAAGCGGAGGTTTGAGTTATCCAGGGAGGGGACAACTTAAAACTTCTGGTTTATTCTCAGGTAGTAAGTACGACCTAACACATCATATAAACCCACGTTTACATCACGATAATCCGCATAGGTATAATAATTGGGCGCTTCAGCATCAAACACATTATTCACCCCTACCGTGATAGTGCCGTTGTAGGCATGGTTATAGGCAAACTGAATGTTATGTTTAAAGTAATTATCATAATCAACATAACGGTCGGTTTCTTCTAACTCATTGTAATAGCCCGCTGATTGACTACCGATATAGACAACTGTCCATGCCGCTGAGAAGTCATCATATTTCCAACTGGTCGCGAAATTACCGCGCCAATCAGGTGAATCCGTCAGCCCCGCATAGTCGATCATCTCTGCTTCGGCATTATCTTGCTTCTTAAAGTCGAGCACATGGGTCAAGTCCAATTTAAAATTGAAGTCGCCAAGGCCCGTCTCTAAGTTATAGGCAGTCACAAAATCGATACCCGAGGTTTCTACAGTCGCTAAGTTGCGAACTCCCGCCTCGATATACTCAATTTTGCCATCCGAACCACGGGTCACATAGGGAGATGACCCATTCTTGATTTCATCGCGCAGGATATCATCGACATCAATCGACTCAATTTTGTTGTCATAGGTGATTGAATAGTATGATAACTCTAGGTTCCAAGCGTCAGTAACGTTCCACACACCGCCTAAGGTTAACGAGTTGCCCTCTTCAGCCTCTAAGTTCGGGTTGCCACCGTACCAAGTTTTATGTTGGTTATTGGTGGCGCAATATATCGCATCCACATTACCGGGTTCATTACACCACAGGGAATCCACCGCCTTCTCAAAACTCAAGGACTGAGACGAGAACATTTCACTCATATTCGGCGCGCGGAACGAATCACCGTAACTGGCACGCAGTAACAAACTATCCACTGGGCGCCAGCTTAAGCCGAACTTAGGCACCACGGCATCGAAGGTCGATGAATTAACCACTTCACCTTGTGGCCCAGTCAGAGAACCTTCCTGCTCATAACGCTCGTAACGAACTGCGGCAGAAAACTCGACATTGGCAGGTAAACCCACTTGAAACTCGAGATACGCGGCGCTACGGTCACGCGTGGCATCGACATCATCACCACCCGAACCACCGGAAATAATTCCCGCCGCTGATTCTGGATCGCTAGTTTGCTTGAATTTGATCATCTCATATTCAAGACCACCGACCATAGCGACCGAAAAATCACCGTTATCGACAAGTAGCGTCGACGCCAAACCATCTAATTGAGTACTTTCAAATTTACCTTGATACACCCCTGTGTGGGCAGCTTTACGATACAGATCCGTCATCTGTTGGTTCCACTGCTCGTAACTCATACCAGAAGTATTGAAAATATCATATTTCTCAGAATCAATTTCCTGCTGAATAATATCGTCGTTGAGTAAATTGTAATTAAAGCTATTAGTTGTTGATGTTGCATGCTGGGCATTTAATTCCCAGTCGATACCATTGCCATAATCAATGGTGCCAACAAAGCCCGCTAAAATATCAAAGTTATTAGTTTCAGTTAACGTATCACGCTCACCGAGTTGTGCACCTCGCATCGAGAGCGTTAAATCTTCACCGACTGGATTAAATTTATTATCGGCACTCATAACAGGGTAATTAGTGGATACTGGTGTACCGGCATAACGGGTTTCAGTTTCAGCAAGTGACGCAGATGCACGACCACGAAACTTAATATCATCTGATATTTCATAGGAGAAATTAGATAGCACAGAATTACGGGTTTGATCGCCAAATAATTTAGTCACATTGCCATGATTATATAAACAACGACCATTATTATTGCCATCTGTGCTGTCTACAGTGTTTTCGGTTTGCTCACACATGTCTGAATTACTATACCAACTACCGTTGCCCGTTCCATATTTACCATTTGGCACCGAACTAAAACCACTATAAGCCGAATAGCTAGGATCATCCATATTCCAAATATCACGGTCCATCACAGCTTTAGTATCGTAATACTCATAGGTTAACGTGATATTGCCTTTATCGGTATTGTACCCAGTAGCAATCGACAAACGGTTGGCATCGCCACCTTCAACACTTGGCTGCTCAGTGCTGTAATCTAATTGTAAACCCTCAAATTCTTTCTTGGTGATAATGTTTATCACCCCCGCAACGGCATCGGAGCCATATACCGCCGATGCGCCATCCCGCAGGATTTCAATGCGCTCAACAATGGCCATAGGGATTGAAGAGGTATCCGCTACCGAGCCTGAGCTTGAACTGGTGCCAGGCATACGGCGACCATCGAGTAACACTAAGGTGGCCGATGAACCTAAACCACGCAAATTCACATTACTTGTCGAACTCGCACCCGAACCATATCCAGAAATACCACGCCAAGAACCAAAACTGTTTATCGCAGAGTTATTCAAAACATCCGCAACGGTTTTTTCACCTGTCATGGCAATATCGGCAGCATTAATTACAGTTACGGGTGAAACGGTTTCCATATCGACTTGTTTAATACGCGAACCAGTTACTTCAATACGCTCGACTTTAGCACTTTCTTCAGCTGTATTTCCTTCTGCAGCAAAGCCTGAGCCAGAAAAGACCACAGCCGTTGTTGCAACCGTCATTAAACTAGTGCGAACAGCTTTTGCTGTAAGGGTTAAATAACGCATCTATCTCTCCTTGAGGTTTATATTAAAAACCTATAGTTGTTATTTTTATAATGGATATAGCAAGTATCCTCTTGCTGTAGAGATAGTGTTAATTAAGTAATTTTTAGTCAACAACTAAAAGTAATAAACAACACAATTAAAACAATTTGATACATAGATAACGGCAAAGGCCGATACAATATAATTTATTTGTTATTAACTTTTTAAATCAAAAATTTACAACCATAAAAATAAACAATTGATTCGATATGTATCTTTAGAATAAAAATAGTGTGAATCTAACAACAAAAAGAAAATAAAAATGCCACTCGAATGAGTGGCATTGAGGTTTACCTAGACAATATAAACTCAGCGTTAGAGCTTACAACCTTCAACACTAGAAGAGTTTTCGTAAACTATGTCACCGACAGGGTTATAGTCAGCCGCAACAATCGCTTGCTTCTCTTTTAAGAAAGAGTACAACAAGTCAGCGTCCACATAACCCGTTTGGATTGGGCTTGCCAGTTTTGGATAACCGTCGCCGCCCGCAGCATTAAAGCTAGGAACGGTAAACTTGTAGTTTCCTGTTGGGCTAAAGTCTTTACCGTTGATCTCACTGATATTGGCGGTCTTAGCCACACAGTCAATGGTCATTTTCACGCCGGTGATTTGTGCATAACCGCCAGAGCCAATTTGGATACTGCCCACAGCCCCTAAGTATGCTGCAACTTCAGTTCCGGTCATTTCGTTCAGGGTGACCATATTACCAAATGGCTGAACAGTCAGAACGTCACGGTAAGTAATGTTGCCAGGTTGAATCGATGCACGCACACCGCCAGAGTTCATCACCCCAAAATCGGCGGACACTTTACCGCTTTGCGCCATGGCTAACATACGGCCTAGGTTAGTTTGCTTATTACGCACGTTTGCACGCTCACCATCAAGCAATGCATCTGTAGTGGCGATCACTTCATCTAACTTAGCTTGGCCTTTCTCTTGATAGTAAGACAGTAATTCCTTCAACTCAGCATCAGGCTCGATCTTCGCACCGGCTAAATCAGCCGTTTTCTTACCCGCCTCATCGAGTTTGCGCATGTTAACAGGCACAAGCTTATAGCTGGCTAAATGAAGTTCACCATTGAAGTATTCAAAATCTGCACGGCCCACATACTTGCCCCATTCATGGGCTTGCATAATCCAAGTGCCATTTTGCTGATCCGGTGCACAATCATCGCCCGGTTCAAAAGAAGCATAGGCTTTGTTATCGCTGCCGGGTTCCATACACACTGGATTTTGCGAGTGACCACCAATCACAACCTGCAAATCACCTTGATTTAAAGCACGCACCATAGCCACATCGCCAGGGGCGTTGCTACCGTTCTGGCCATCGGCGTAGTGACCCATATGTGTGGTTGCGAAAATAATATCGGCAGATTTTGCGTCTTTAATTTCTTTGATGACTTTGGCGACTTCGGTCTTAGGATCGGTGAAGATTAAATCACTAATAAATTCTGGGTTACCAATCTTAGCGGTATCTTCCGTGGTTAAACCAATAACAGCCACTTTTAGACCGTTAACATCAAAAATTTTATAAGCCTCAAAATAACGCTCGCCTTGAGTACCATCAGCATTTTTACGATAAATGTTTGCTGCCAGCATAGGGAATTCAGCAAGACGACGCTGCATATCTACGACAGATAATGGGTTATCAAATTCATGGTTACCGACCGCCATAGCGTCATAACCAATTTTGTTCATACCCGTAAAATCAGGAATTGCGTCCTGTAAATCCGATTCTGGCACACCGGTATTAATATCACCGCCAGAGAGCAATAAAGTTTGACCACCATTCTTACTTACTTCGGCACGAATTTGGTCAATTAACGTTTTACGAGCAGCCATACCATATTCACCATCACTGTTTTCCCAGAAACGGCCATGGTTATCATTAGTGTGTAATACGGTAAACGTTTTACAAGCACTGCCCGCTTCGGCACAAGTTGTTGGCACTTTAGTGTTGTCATCATCACTATTACAACCAGCGAGAACTGCGAGAACTGCAGTGGCGACTAGTCCTTTAATAAGCTTATTTCTCATTACATCAACCCCTTGATTTTAATTATTTTATCATAAAAATATTGGCGCAAACTCCATCAAGTTCGCGCCATGCATAATATCAAATAATAAAGCTAAATTGTGTCAATTTTATTAATAAACGTGATTTTAATGTGGAATTTTTGGATTATTTAAGACACTTTTGTTTCAAATAAAAAATAAGCTAAAAGACCGATTTTTAAATATTGAAATATAGATAACTGATGATAAAAAAAAGCGGGCTAAATCATTCAATATAAACAATTTAGATTTAACTGGGAGAGAATGTGATTGTTCACTATAAAAAACAGGCATGGGTGATATTTTATTTACCGCATGCCGTTTTTATCAGCAATTAGACTTGGCTACATTTCAAAACGCTGTAATAACCACTGACTAATCTCTTTTAACTGTGCAGGGATCACGGAATGTGGCATTGGGTAAGTTTGCCATTGCACTTTATATCCTCCCGCCATTAACGCTTCTTTCGCTAATAGGCCGGCGGATAATGGCACTACATCATCTTGTATACCGTGTTGTTGTAATATTGGCGTTTGCGCATTCGCAGGGCTTAATTGGGCAGGCAGGGCATCTCCCGTAGGTAAATAACAGGATAGCGCCATAATGCCGGCTAATGTTTGCTCAAAACGTAGCCCAGAGAAAAGGCTCATCACCCCGCCTTGGCTAAATCCTGCTAGTACAATACGCTCACTTGGAATACCGGCGGCAATTTGTGCATTAATAAGCGCTTTAACACTGGCTTCCGATGCAATAACGCCCTGCATATCGGCCCTGTCGTGAAGATCCATACTTTTAATGTCATACCAGGCCCGCATCACATAACCCGCATTGATCGTGACCGCCTGCTCTGGAGCATGGGGGAATATAAATCGAATGCTGTGATCGCTCGGTAACCCTAACGCAGGCACCACAGGTGCGAATCCGGCGCCCGAATCCCCGAGACCATGTAACCAGATCACTGCGGCCGTTGCGGGCGTTTTAGGTTCAACGACAATACATTCAAGTGTGTTAGACATACTTAACTATTCCTAATCTAATCCAATAAAAATCCATGGCGGCTAAAAAGGCCGATGAAAGCTACTCGCAATCAATCCCTAAAATCTCTTGTACTGCTTGGAGCTGCATTTCGTTATCCAATTTTACACTCCAGCACACGGCGCCCCCGTTGGCGATCAACATGGGCGGTTCCCGCCGTAAAGCGATATCTTCCGCGCCCGCCAGCAGCACAATGCTGGCGGCGTTGAGCCTTACCTGCACTTCAAACTCAGTGACAATTAACTTACCCTGCGAGAAATCTATGACCATATCGGACACCATCTGTGAAAAACGCGCCATGATAACAAACTTGCTGCATTTAACCGATGGCAAAATTTGACAAGGATAACAAAACTTCAGGTACACTTTCGCCCTTAGCCTGCGGGGTGAAGATAAACCCAAGCATGGACACACTATTGCCCTAACCCGAACAAAAATAATCATTTAATTAGGTTTAACTATGTATCCCCGTTATCGTTCTATCCTAAGCAGCGCATTAGTGCTGACACTACTCTGCTCTCCTTATCGCTATGCTGCGGCGCATACTGACACCACAAACGCAGGTATCCCAAGTGCTTACACAACTAGTGCTTACACAGCAAGCAGTCACACAATAAGTACTGTCAGCTTAGTGCCAGCGCCCAATCCCGCCGATATACAGCAAAACAGGGATACACTCACCTATGCCAACTACGATGAAGTGAGTGTCAGCCATGTGGATCTCGCCCTACGTCTCGATTTTGAAACCAATAAACTGTCCGGGGATGTGATCCTCAGCTTAGATTGGCATAGTGCGGGTCAAATCCTCATATTAGACACGCGCGATCTCACCATTCACCAGGTCAGTTCATTAAATGATCAAGGTCAATGGCAGCAGGTGCCTTTCAATCTGGCGAAACAGGATGAAGTTAAAGGCGCGGCGCTGACCATAGAACTTGCCGATAAAAATACCCAAAAGGTTAAAATTAACTACCATACGTCCGAAAATCCTTCGGGTATTCAATGGTTAACACCCGCTCAAACCCAAGGCAAACAATTGCCATTTATGTTCAGCCAGAGTCAGGCTATCCATGCCCGCAGCTGGATCCCACTGCAAGATACGCCAGCGGTGCGCCAAACCTATAGCGCGACGATCACCGCCGACAAGGCCATTACCGTGGTGATGAGCGCCGATCGCACATCACTTTCACCCACTCAGACCCAGTTCACTATGCCGCAGGCCATTCCCGCCTATTTGATCGCCATTGCGGCCGGACATTTACAGTTTGCGCCCTTAGATAACATTTCTGGCATTTGGGCTGAACCAGAAATCCTCGATAAAGCGAGCAAAGAATTTATCGATACCCCAGAGATGATCGGCATCGCGGCTAAACGTTACGGTGACTATCGCTGGGGACGTTATGATTTGCTGATTTTGCCCCCAAGCTTTCCCTACGGTGGCATGGAAAATCCACGGCTTTCCTTTATTACGCCAACGGTGATCGCCGGTGATAAAAGCCTAGTGAGTCTTATCGCCCACGAACTTGCCCATTCTTGGTCCGGCAATTTAGTGACTAATGCGACGTGGCGCGATCTGTGGCTCAATGAAGGTTTTACGACCTATGTCGAAAACCGCATTATGGAAGATCTCTACGGCCGTGACCGTGCGCTGATGGAGCAAACCATTGGCTACTCAGAATTACTTGCCGAACTTGAGGTGCTCGCCCCCGAGGATTCAGTGCTGCATATAGCACTTGGCGAGCGGGATCCTGACGATGCCTTTAGCGGCGTGCCCTATGTGAAAGGACAACTATTTTTACGTTTCCTCGAACACAAATTTGGCCGCGAACGCTTCGATGCCTTCGTCAAAAACTACTTTAATCATTTTGCCTTCCAAAGCATTACCACGGCGCAGTTCCGTGAATACCTCACACAAAATTTACTCCAGAAATACCCGAATGTGGTCAGCGAAGCAGAGGTGGATACTTGGATTGAAGGCCAAGGCTTACCCTCATTCTTAGTGCCCCCTAATTCCCACGCCTTTGATGATATCGACAACCAGAGACAAGCTTGGCTGGAGGGGAAAGTGGCGGCCGCGGCCTTAAGCACTCAAACTTGGACTGTGCATCAATGGCTGCGCTTTATTAATGAAATGCCTCGGCTCAATTTAAGCCAAACCCAACTGCTGGAGCTGGATAGCGCATTCCATTTTACTGGAACGAGTAACAACGAGATCGCCTTTGCCTGGTATTCACTCGCGCTAGATAATGGCTATTATCGAGTACTCCCCAATTTAAAACAGCATCTTACCGATATTGGCCGCCGCCGGCTTATTGTGCCCTTATACCAAAAACTCGCCAGCACAGAACATTACAACTGGGCTAAAGGCGTGTATCTCAGTGTCCGCGATGGCTACCATCCACAAACCCAAGCAAGCCTAGATATGATGTTTGCCGACAAGCCAATCGAGCATCAACATAGCCGTTAGCGCCATAAAAACAAAAAGCCCAAACCTAGGTTTGGGCTTTTGCTATTCAATCTGCAGCCTCGATTCATTCAACGTATACTGGACCAATAGTTCAGATAAGAGTCGAGCCCGAAGCCTAAGATTAGTGGTGATGACCACCAGCACCATGGGCGTGACCATGGGCAATTTCTTCAGCGGATGCCTCGCGGGCACCGACGATTTCGATATCAAAGGTTAAATCACGGCCAGCCAGAGGATGATTGACATCCACAGTCGCCATAAATTTACCCACTTTAACGATAGTCACTTGGCGTTGGCCATGGTCGGTATTCACCACAGCCGTCATACCCGGTTTCCACACAGTCGCACCTAATAAGTGCTTTACTGACACGCGTTGGTGCGCATCGGCATCGGCTACGCGCTCACCATAGGTTTCGGCTGCGGGTAGAGTCACAGTGAATTTTTCACCAATCGCTTTACCGTCAATGGCGTTTTCAACACCTGGCATCATGTTGTCATGGCCATGTAAATAAGCGATAGGCTCACGGCCTTCATTGGTTTCAATCACTTCGCCTTTTTCGTCGCGCAGTGTGTAATTAAACTGCACCACCATATCGTCTTTAATGCTCATCGAATATCCTTTGATTTACTTCGATTTCAAATGTCGGCCGAGCTTAACAAAACTGACCTATTCACTCCACTTTTTTATCCCACCAGCAGTTTAATGCCCCGCTTAAAGTGTGATTCCTAGGGCGGTAAAGACCTCTGGGCTTGGAAAACCATCGGCAACCATATTTTGGCTACGCTGGAAGGCTTGGATCCCCGCGGCAGAATTGCGCCCTAAAACACCGTCAGGCTTACCCACATCAAAACCCGCCTCGTTCAGTTTGCCCTGCAATAGCTTAACCTGCTCGCGGCTTAAACGCGGCTGCTCCGGAGGACTTACCTTAAGTGGCTCCCCGCCATTAATGCGATCGGCTAAATGCCCCACGGTAATCGCGTAAAACTCGGAGCGATTCCAACGCATAATGACATTAAAGTTTTCATAGCCTAAAAACGCAGGTCCAGTATGACCTGCGGGCAAATACAGCGCGGCATTGATATCCACTGCGGGTAACGGCTGGCCATTCGTCTGGACAACCGCCTGTTTCGCCCAAGCTGAGAGTGGTAATGCCTGCTTAGCCCCTAGATGATCGTAACTAAAATGCGCTGGTAGCAACACTTCACGCCCCCAGCGCTGATTGCGTTGCCAACCTAAGTGCTGTAAAAAATTTGCCGCCGACGTTAAGGCATCGGCGGTGCTATTCCAAAGATCGGCTTTGCCATCGCCATCACCATCAATGGCGTACTTGGCATAGGCCGATGGCATAAATTGTGTATGCCCCATCGCCCCCGCCCAAGACCCCACCATAGTGCCTTTATCAAAATTATATTTTTCTTTTAATTTAAGTGCCTGCATCAATTCAGTGGTGAAGTAACTGCTGCGACGCGGCTCACAGGCCAAGGTTGCAAGGGAGTCGAGTACCGACATTTTACCCTTGTAAGAACCGTAATTAGTCTCTAATCCCCAAAACGACAAAATATACTGGGGCGGTACGCCGTATTCCTGAGCGAGTTTATCCAGTAATACTCGATGTTTTTGCAGTAAACGCCGGCCTTCGTTAACCCGCCAATCGGTGGCGCGTTTATTAAAATAATTGGCAAAGGTTTGGCTAAATTCTGGCTGCTGCTGATCAAGCTCAATGACCTTAGGCACAAATTGCAGGTTGGCGACGGTAGAATTAATCGTATCGTCCGATAGGCCTTCGCTGCGCGCCCGCGTCTGTAAAGTAGTGATGCACCCCGCAAACGCATCGGCATTTGCTTGAATTGTGGCATTAATATCTAGCTCACTGCTCTGGGACTGGGACTTGACATCGGCAACGGCGCTATTGCTGCTTGGGCTCGATGTCGGGGCAGTTGAACAAGCACTTAAACTCACACTGGCAGCAAGGCTAGCGACAAGGTAGGTAATTCCTTTAATTCTAATCAAACCTATCACTCCAATATTTGATTCCCAAGGTAAAAATACACGTTGAGACGATAGCAATACGCGTTAAAACAATAGCAATCCTGACCCATAGCGCCAGTTAACACAATCCTTATGACGACAAATACTGGGATAAACTGACTTACTTGCTCAGTTAACCAACACAAGAAAAATCTTAACAAAGAATCCCTTGGCCTATGTCGATGTTACCGTATAATGGGTATGTTAACAGCACACTTCAAAGAGACCTATCATGACTGAAATCAATGCGGCTTTGGCTGGCTTTATCGAAAATGTAAAACAACATCAGACGCTTTGGGGTCTAATGGATGAAACTGGCGAAGGCTGGGTCGTTTGTGACTCCAGTGAGTTTGAAGACACAGACGTGATGCCATTATGGTCAAGCGAAGCGGCGGCAAAGTCCCACTGCAGTGAAGAATGGCATGATTACCAAGCCGTTTCTATTTCACTCGAAGAGTTCTTGGAATATTGGGTTTCTGATCTGAATGATGACGGTGTATTAATCGGTGTGGATTGGCAAACCGATGAAGAATGTTTAGAGCTAGATCCTATCGTTTTAGCCAAAGATTTAGTTGATGTTGAAGAAGTTTAAGCCCTTTAGCTTAAGTGATGTGGCATCAAGGTCTGGGGCTCTCAAACCTTGATGTCAGCTATCACGCCCATTGATATCCCCTTCGATAAACGTCATATCTGCTGGTTCTGTGGTGAGCCCTGTGATCGCTATTTTGAATATCACAGTCAAGTACATACTCCCCATCCTTCCCTCGCCGTGCCCGCCTGTGGCGAATGTTTAACTCTGGCTAAGCAACATAGGCTGACCTCCATTTGGGATTGCCGCATGGCGGTAAAGGATGCCTTGATGCGCATTTATGCCAAACACTTGGCTATAGGGATTAACTGGACTGAAGAAGAACTCGCCGAGTCGGAATTCTCCTGTAAAGTCTTTGAGGGATTTAAGAAAAGTGCTTGGATGATGTATCAAATTGCCCGCGACAGGATAAATGCTCCCGGCTGGCCGATTGTGCTCGAAGGCGTCGCTATTGATGATCAAGGGCATGGCGCAGGCTTTGAATTTGATGGGGTCATTTATACTTCGCTACACGCAGCCATCCACTATTACAGCACCCAATTTACCCTAGACCCACGCTTTTTTGCCGAATTGGTTAGGCTCCTCGGTCGGGGGCGATTTAGCTATGCCCTAAGGCTTGCTCGCATCCATATTGCCGCCGCCAAGGAAATGAAACAGCAAGTATTAGCCGATATCAAAGCCGAATTAGCCGGCTAAACTGCCCCCATTAAGCCTTAACCTCGTTATTAACGACATAGCTTAGTTATTAATGACTTGCCTTAATCTTTCCTGCACGACCTCCACCAGCAAATCGGGTTGGAATTTAGAGATAAAACGATCACAACCGACTTTCTCAACCATGGCATTATTAAAACTGCCACTAAGGGAGGTATTGAGAGTAATAAATAAATCCGCCATGGCTTTATCGTTACGCACTTCATAGGTCAGTTTATAACCGTCCATTTCCGGCATTTCAGCGTCGGTTATCATCATTAACAATTCTTTGGAAACTTGTTTGCCCTCATCACGCCACTTTTGCAGCAAATTTAGGGCCTGTAGGCCATCTGAAGCCTCAATAATTTCAATCCCTAACTGGCCGAGTGTTTCCCTCACTTGTCGCCTTGCGGTGGAAGAGTCATCGACAATCAATATTTTTCGTCCAGGCATTTCATGGACTAAGTTTTCATCCAGCACCCCTTCGGAAAGGCGTACATCGTAGTGAATGATCTCCGCCAGCACCTTTTCCACATCGATGATAGAGACTAAATGGGATTGCCCTTGGTATTCAATGCGGGTGATGGCCGTCAGATAATTATTCCGCCCAGCCGTTTTCGGCGGCGGCATAATGTCACTCCAAGTCATGTTGATAATGTGCTCAACCTTACCGACTAAAAAGCCCTGCACGCTGCGGTTATATTCTGTGATGATCATGTTGGCATCATCCCCAGGAGGAATGGGGCTAAAGCCTATCGCCGAGCGTAAATCAATCACAGGGATAGACATGCCACGAATATTGGCCACGCCAAAAATATGCGGATGGCTCCCCGGCATAGCATTGAGTGGCGGCAGCTTGACAACTTCTTTGACCTTGAAGACGTTAATAGCAAATAGCTGTGTAGAGTTAATCCGAAAAAGCAACAACTCAAGCCGATTCTCACCGACGAGTTTGGTACGTTGATCTACGGTTGCAAGTACGTTTGCCATAATGCTGCTTCTCTACTCTGGAGGAAAACCTTTCCTCGCATGCTAAGGATTAAGCTAAATTATAGCGGCAAACTAAGGATGAGAACTATGCCAAGGCGCGCTTTTATCTAAAAATTACAATCACTCTCGCACAATAGAGGAACCATTGTGGCTTATTTGAGCCACCCAAAGCGCAAATTTCCCCAGCGGAGTCACAGATAAATATAGCCTCATAAACGCAGTGTTTTTTGAGCAAGCACCATACCCGCAAGATTAAACGCATTTCGCTCACAGACGATCAAAAACCCCGCTTGGCGTAATACCGCCAAAAATTCCCGGTGATTAAAACGGTTTTGTTGTGGATGCTCAAATAGCCTGCGACTGAGCGGATTACAGATAGCCGCGCGGTACAAGTCCTCCACCACAAAAAAACCATCGGGTTTTAACACTCTGGCGACCTCTTCGATGGCCATTTGCCAATCGGGAATATGGTGGAAAACAGCAAAGTTAAACACTATATCAAACTGGGCATCGGCAAAGGGGAGCCGAGTCGCATCCGTAATGGCAAAATCGAGATCCTTTAATCCATGGGGTGAGCGTTGCCAGCGCCCCTTTGCCGCAGCGACCATTTCGGGATCAATATCCACGGCGGTAACGTGTCCGGCGCCAAAATGCTCACGGATCAGGTGAATACCGTTACCAAAACCACAACCGATTTCGAGCGCCTGCTCAAAACACGCCATAGGTTTAGGCATCATGGACGTCAACAATGGGGCTTCGATATGGTTCTGTAGCCAAAATCGCAATGGATGTCGGACTATCTGCTTCTCAAATGGATTTAGCTTCATATCATCCCCTTAGTGTGAGTAAACTCTTATACGAATAACTGATCAAATTTCCGCTATGTTACGTAATGATATAGACATTAGTTCACCCGAGGCCACTATGAAATTACCTCTTTTCCCATTGCCTATCTGTTTATTACCCGAGGGATACACCCAACTGCGGATCTTTGAACCTCGCTATAAACGCTTAGTGGCAGAGTCGTTAAAAACCGAGCAAGGCTTTGGCCTATGTATGATGGCAGACGATGGAAAAACCATTCAACCTATTGGTACTTTAGTGCATATCATCGATTTTGAAACCTTAGCCGATGGCACCCTAGGGATCAGCATTCAAGGTAGTCAACGCTTTAAACTTAATCATATTGAGATTGAAAACGATGGATTAAAACGCGGAGATATCACCCTCATCGATAATTGGCCTGCGGTCCCCATCGCCACGGACGAACGCTACCTTAGCCAAATGCTACAAAATATTCTTAAGGAATATCCTCAACATTTACAGCATTACCAAGCGGCACAATTTGAAGATATCGCCTGGGTTTGCCAGCGCTGGTTAGAAATATTACCCGTACAGGCCGCGGAAAAATACACTTGTATCAATAGCCAAGATCACACTGTGGCGCGAAACTTACTCCGAGCCGTAATAAAATAAATAATCCAGTGATCTTTTATCTTGCCACTGACGTATTACTCAACACTGAAGGGGGAAATGGTCCACTACCGACATCTGTTTAGGGGATAAGGGCAAAATAATGGAAAATATTCAATCACTACCTGAGCAAAATCGGTATCATAGACCCATCTCATCCCTGATAAACACGGCTATGGATAATGAAACTCATGCTCAAGATTTAACTGAGCAGCAGGTAGAAATAGATCGATTGACCGCAGCGATGTTAAAAGTTGCCAATCAAAGAGACAAAGCCGCCTTTGGCGATTTGTTCACTCATTTTATGCCTAAGATCCGAGCCTTCGGCTTACAGCGCCTAAATCAACAGGGCCTGGCAATGGATCTAGTACAAGAAACCATGACCAGCGTATGGACAAAAGCCCATCTTTACAATGCAGACAAAGGTTCGGTGACCACTTGGATTTTTACCATAATGCGTAACCAGTGCTTTGATATGTTGAGGCGAGTCCAACACAATAAAGAAGATGTTTTTGGTGATGATATATGGCCCCTTTGCGATACGGTAAGCCAAGAGATACAGCCCGATCATAAACTTACCGCAAAACTACTCGAACATGTGGATGCCCTTCCCCTCACTCAGCGCCAAGTGGTACAGGGCATTTATATGCAGGAACTCACCCAGCAAGAGTTAGCAGACACCTTAAATGTCCCCATTGGCACGATCAAATCCCGCCTACGACTGGGGTTAGAGAAGCTAAAAAGCTTTTTGGAGACACATAATGATTAAACATCATCCACAGGAAGCGCTACTGCTTGCCCATGCAAAGGGTGAACTCCCACTCTCTATGGCTATTGCGATATCGGCCCACTGTAGTCTGTGTGATAAATGCGCCGCTATTGTCGCAGCATTGACCGAACAGCAGGCTCAACAGGTGTTGAACGCACAAAGCAATGAGGATGTAATAACAGCATCCCAGACGGACATGACCTTAGTGGCGGATCCGCTTCCAGATGAGTTACAAGCCATGTTGGCACATATTTTTAGTCAGCCAGAGGCGAATATTACGCTTAGCTATTCACCTATATCGCTGTCAATAAAAACGGCAATCTACAATATTCCAGCGGTATTTCGCCAGCATTTAACCCGTCCATGGCAACAACTTGGCAAAGTCAGCCGCATGCGCTTCGATGTGGACGAATTAAACACCCGCGCCAGTTTATTACACATAGATGCACTTGGGGAAATACCTCAACATACCCATAAAGGATATGAGCTAACCCTACTACTTGCGGGTGAATTTACCGATATTAACGGTGAATATGTCCCTGGGGATTTTATTTTATTAGACCATCAAACCCATCATGCCCCAAAAACAAAAACAGGTTGCTTATGTTACACGGTATTAGATGCTCCCCTGCATTTCACTAAGGGCCTGAGTAAGCTACTTAACCCTATAGGTGAACTGATTTATTAACGCTAAAACTGAAGCGCTAACGGCCTTATTTTTTATGTTTACCCGACAAATGGGTTAAAATTGTTAACATAAGTTTAATATGTCGCAATTTATAATCTCTCTGGGTAAAAAATAAACTTGCTTAAGTGAATTTTGCTGATATACTGCGCTTCGTTTTGAGATCCACCTTGTTGTTACCTTTTTAATCCAGTTTGATCGATATGTATCAAACCTTGGTCCTCACGAAGAAAGCCTACTACAAGCAAAACCCCGTAAACTCAATCAATTAGTGCTAACAGTATTTGATTTTGTCTAATGAACTTATTAAATTTATTGCTGTCATAGTCTTGTCATTAAGCTATGTTCAACTGGTTTAATTGAGTGAATCCATTGACATAATCGATGAGATACATTAATTATCGATAAGTCATCTCTTGCTCAACCGTTAAGAGATGGGGTAACCTCGACACTATTAGAACCATCTTTCGCACTGTTGCTAAGGATATTTTATTGTTATAACTCTCTCACCTAAGGGTGAATTAAATAAAAGGAGTGTGGCTTATGTCATACAAAATTAACGGACATGAAATCACAGTGAACTTCCCTGTTGATTCAATCTCAGTAAACAAAACCTCTATTGCTTTTACCGATAGACAAGGTAAAAACAGACAGACTTTTTCGAAGCGCACAGAAGCCATTAGCTTTATGAAATGGTTATTGTCAGCAAACAAATAAGTCAAATTAATACTGTAATACCGCTTGCTTAAATTAGGTTAATTCGGTTTCCATTTTCCTCGCCGTACCGATAACTTAAGCAGCCGATAGCTAAATGTCACGCCTTGCTATCCCACTACGTCTCTTTGACGCAACTCATTTGGTTCTGGCTATATCTTACTCACACAGATATCTGCCGAACCAAATGTGTATATTAGATTTAGATCACCTTTTTTCATTTTCGCATCCACTAATATTCCCCCCCAAAACCCCCATTCAACGCTGAGTCATGCCAAAACCCAACACCAAAGTCGCTATGCAAAACATGATTAGCGTAATTAAACAGCGTATTCCATTTCATTTGGATGAGGCGCAAATGTGCCAGGGAGAATGTTTAGGTTGCTCGAAAAAAATGCTTGAAATGCTCGATGCAGAAATAAGCTACTGGCAGTATAGCGAATCCGATCCGAGTTTATTGGACTTAAAAAATCTCGAAAAAATGAGCCTTCGAACCTATAAGATCCTGAAAAGAAATCACCTAGTACCCTAAAAATATATGCGCGTTTTATTGCGCAGCCTTCTTAAATATCACTCGCAAATTTACGCCGGTAACGCGGCAGCATAGTGTCATTACCAAACAACCCACCTTGGTGGATATACATCACAGGACTAGAACCACAGCCTTGTAAATAATCCTCAAGCACAATGAACCCTAAGGGATCGTAGAGCAGCTCAAACTGCACCCCTGAGGCGCAGACCCGCTGCCACATGGCATAAAACTCAGCATAAAGTTTACCAAAGTGGTATTTCTTGCCCACATTCACTATCTGTGGGTGTTCACTTAAATCTGGATTCAGCATAGTAAACTGTTGTCTCAGATAGGCATCCCCGCCAACAACTGCACAGGTAACGACACGAATATCCGTCTGTTGCCGAATAAAATACTGATTTAAAAACAGCGCGGTAGTCCCCGTTCCCGAGGGTAAAAACACCTTTAAATCTGAGATGTTATGCGTTTTTGACCACATGACTATCTCGTTTGCAAGTATGCTCACGCCATATTCGGCGTAACTACAGCGTCCGCCTTCGGGGATAAAAAGTGCTGCAGGTTCATTGGGTAATACCTGCTGTTCGATATACCCTTGGCACCGAATAGTCGTATCCGGGGTAGATCTGCCCCCTAACTGACTCAAATCGATGATATTAGTGCCATTCGCCACAGCTGCAGCATAATTTCCCGAAGGGTTGTTAAGGATATGACTAGCGATATGATCGACATAATAATCACACTGCCAGCCTTTGATTTTTGCAAGGGCCGAGAGCGAATAAAGGGAGTTAGCCTGTGGTGAACCGTGACCAATCACTTTTTTAATGCCAGCAAATTCGTGTGCTAAAAAATAGGCAAACTTACGGGCCTTATTACCACTAAAGGCCGGATGCAATAAATCATCACGTTTTAGAAAAATATCACGGCCAGCAAAAAACATCTTTTCGACAGGGGTATTAGCAAACATAGGTGCACTCAAACAATAAACGTCTTGGTCTCTCAAAGGTATGGGCTAGTGTAATACCAATCGTATTAAATATCTGTTCATTCAGCGGGAGTTCAACGCGCTTTAGACAAGGCGAAGGCTTGAAGGCATAATGGTGCTCTGTCGAAAGCCTTGAACGCAGTATAAAGCGCGTTGCCATGTAGTGAACGTCAGCCGCCCTTCGGGAGCCACACAGGCACCCCACTCCCGTGTTGCATTGACTTAAAAGGGAATGACCATTTCTGCGTCAATGCGCCTTGGATTGAGATGCCTGTGAGGCTCTGAACTGATTAGATATTTAATGTGATTGGTATAAAGCCCCTTTATAAAACATGCCCTTAAGAAGTTAGTAATTTCACGACTTTTTGGTGAAACTCACAATCAGCACTCAACAAAAACAAGACAATAGACTGATTATTAAGAACAAAATAACTGGCACAATTCTCGCAATATCAAATTAACGCTCGGTGGTGGCAGAGGTATTTCCCAAGCCGTAGGCCAATAAAATAAGTCTGTAAGATAATAAGGAGTTTTCCATGGCGCTTTTACGCTTAGTATTCAATATTGCGTGGTTTGTCCTAGGAGGGTTTGTGATGGGACTGGCTTGGTGGCTCGCCGGTATTTTGTGCTTTATTAGTATTATCGGTATTCCCTTTGGCCGCGCCTGTTTTGTGATTGGCGAAATGACCTTCTGGCCCTTCGGTCAAGAGCAAATGAATCGCCGCCATCTAACAGGGCGTGAAGATTTAGGCACCGGCGCCTTTGGTATGATAGGCAATATCATTTGGTTCTTACTCTTTGGGATCTGGTTAGCCATAGGCCATTTAGCCCATGCCCTCGCCTGCTTTGTGACCATAATCGGCATCCCATTTGGGATCCAACATATTAAATTGGCACTGTTAAGCCTCACCCCAATAGGTCAAACCGTCGTGGCTAAAGCTTAACGACCAACGCAACTTAACGTGGATCGGCGCTATTCACACTCAACCTTGGATAGCGCCTTTTTATCCCACTCCAGCAACCCAGCCTCATCTTGCCTTCGCTCTTCATCCAGTATGTGAACATTTTTGACGCTTGTTTCAGCCTGTAAAGTGGATTTGGGGATCTTAACCGACTGCGCCAATGCCAACAGGTAATGTGCCAACTTAGCTGGTACATCGATGGCCGCATCATGGCCACAATAGGCCAATACAATTAATTCAGTTTGAAAATGCCTTGCCAAGGCACGACTGGACTCAATGCTCACGAGCGCATCACGGTCACCGCAAAGTACGCTAACTGGGACAAAAAGTGTGGCTGGGCACTGATATATCAATGCCGCCCAAAGCTGGCGCCATGTGTTACTCAAACTAGGGCAAGATGCCCTACGCAACTGACTCCAATGGGCAATAAGCTGCCTATCATTGCGGTGGCGAAAACTGGTCAAACGCACAATGCTCGATTCTATCGCATTTAAATCTTTGCCTTTTTTTCTCAAAAAAATAGCTTTAACTGCATGAATTGGATTAAATCTTTGAAACCAAGTTGATAAATTAGCAGCGCTACTATTAAGGATAAATACCTGTTTTATCTGCCATGGCCTTTGGCGAGCCATCTCCATTGCTAGCATGCCGCCCATGGATAAACCGAGCAGATAAAAAGGTTCAGCCTCACTGCAATGCTCGTCAATTTGCTGCCAGACCGCCGCGGCATAGTCGGCGATGTTCAGCGGACTCGTAATATGTGTAAGGCGGCCATTTCCGGGGAGATCGGGGGTTAAGACTCTCAATCCCTTCTGCCGAAGCCGCTGATCAAAGCCATGCCAATGGCGCTGATCTCGCATTAAGCCGCGTAATAACACCCAAGTCGTCATGACTTAGCCTCCCGATACCAAAAATGCTGTGCGCTCTGGGCCAATTCGGCTAAACGCTCAGACGATAATTGCTCTAATTCTTTAGCATAGGCCGCCTCCATTAAAAATTGCATCAGCACTGTGTGCCTGCGCAAAATCCTGTGGTGACGATGGGTTTTCTGCGGGTTAAAAAAACCTGCAAAATTAAAAATCTGCCTTGGGTTTTTCTTTATCCATGCCCAAGATCCCATTTCAAGAGTCAAGGGCAAAAAGGGCACTGCCGCGTTCGACATCTCACCCTGATGCTGGCAATAGAGATAATCCCAAATGTCACCGTGGGTGCGATAAAATTGACTCTGCGGCGCTAATCGATAATGGCCATGATGGGGATAACTTATTTCAAACAATTGCTTAAGATGAAAGATAAAATGGGCATTTTCAAAGGCGGCGCGGGTATGGGCATAAGGAAACCAAATATGATCGGTCAAGCCGAAACCCGAATGGGCATCTAATGAAATCAGACTCGTACTGCGCTTGAGTAGTTGCTGTACATAGGCAACCACACCTGCGGTCTCAAGCTCCATACCACCAATGCCTCGAAACCATGGCAGACGGGGGGATAAACGCTGGCCCCCAACCATAAAAGACACTTTTTCAGCGGAGTCTATCGGGGCATTGCGCATCAAATCCACTTGATTGCCATTACCTCGAGTTCCCAGAAACAAACCAACAGGGTTGACCACGGGGACAAAGGCGAGCCGAATTCCGCTCAACAGTTGCTGTAAATGTTTATCCCATACAAGGCGTTGCAGCAAGCTGTTCAGCAGTGCCAATATCACCTGAGCACCAATGCGCTCGACACCGTGTACACCACCAACAAACAGCACAGTTGGACAAGGCTCGGCAATCACCCCAAGTTCAACGCTATAAAGGGGGAAATGCTCATTTCGAAAGGGAATGTCAGCGAGGATTTGGTACTGCAACTTAAGATGATGAGTATCAATAAGTTGTTGCAGTGTATCTAACTCAAAGGGAAGTTTATCCATATCATCCAGAATAGTGAGATGAGCAATGACTCATACCGTTAAACTGATGCTAATGGCAAATTACGACAGCTGTATGACAGGAACTATTCAGTAACAGCGTCATCATGGTAGAGCAGATCATTGGCTAAGGCTTCGGCATCAATTTGTGCTAGCCCGCGATCGACTATGTCCCGCCAACGACGGCCTTCATCATTGTTTCTAAAGGCTATATAAAGCTGCTTATTTGCGAGAAGCTGTCGATTAATTTGAAGCTTATCAGCCAGTGGCTGCAGGGTTTTCTGTTTCAATAAATATTGCAACACATTCACATCTATTACCGCTGCATCAATACGGCCTGCGGCCACCTTTTTAATATTATGTTCATCCGAAGTGACGGCTTCTACGGCTTGGGCACCCGATACAATCATGCTATCGAGCACATCAGTATTCACATAATCTTTCACGACACCTAAAGTGTAGCGATTAAGATCTGCCACATAATGCCAACTGATGGGATGGGATGTTTGTTCGACCAATCCTAATGGGCTAGTACCAATGGAGCTAGAAAATACAAATTTTTCAGTATCATAGTAGTATTCAGGCAAATAACCTTGGTAATCGCCGCTAGGCATAGAGGCCAATTTAACCGCGCGGCTCCAAGGGTAAAAGTCCACTTTCAACTCGTGCCCCATCACTTTGAGTGCCGCACGGGTAACCGCAATACTCGCGCCCTGCTGCGCTAATTGTTGTCCGGAATAAGGGGGCCAAAGTAAAGAAGTCAGTACTAAGGTGTCAGCCCTAGCGGGAGTCATCGACAAGCCAATGAAAAACAAGGCCTGACAAAGGAGTGCTACACACCATCTGACCATATTGACTCCTTGACCATAATGGAACTATCTACTTTAAATAACCGTTAACGCCGTAAAATACTACATCCTCGTTTAGTATATGCCTGAAGTCACTATGGAAAAGTGAAGATTTATGACAAATGATAGAAATCAAGCCGCATGGTGCGGCTTGAGGAAGGCACTAACAAAATAGTATCAGGCTAAACACAGTAGCGTTTAGCCATTAATATCTTGATGCAGTTCTTGATACATAAGCTCGCGCATTTTGAATTTTTGAATTTTACCTGTGACAGTCATAGGATACTGCTCCACAAATTTGATATAGCGCGGCACCTTAAAGTAGGCAAACTTCTCGGTAAGAAAATGCCGAATATCCGCCTCTGAAATCGAAGCTCCCGAGCGAACTTTGATCCAAGCACAGACTTCTTCACCGTACTTATCGCTTTGTACCCCAAAGACCGCCGCATCCTGCACATCTTTATGGGTATAGAGCTTCTCTTCGATTTCACGGGGATAGATATTCTCGCCACCGCGAATAATCATATCTTTAATTCGGCCAACAATTTGCACATAGCCTTGCTCATCCATTTGGCCAATATCGCCCGAATGCAGCCAACCCTCACTGTCAATGGTTGCCGCCGTTTTGTCGGGGTCGTTCCAATAACACTGCATAATGCAATAACCGCGACTGCAGACTTCACCGGGTTGATTAATCGGCAACACCTCACCAAATTCATCAACGATTTTCACTTCGGTGTGGGGTAATGCTCGCCCCACAGTCAATACCCGCTTTTCGACGGGGGAATCAATCTCAGTGATGTGGTTAAGCGGGCTACATTCAGTTTGACCGTAGCCAATAAGTACCTCCTGCATATACATCAGGTTTTGTACCCGGCGCATCACCTCCTCTGGGCAAGTTGCCCCCGCCATGACACCGGTTCGCAGTGAACGCAAATCAAAACGCGCAAACTCAGGGTGTTCAAGTTCGGCAATAAACATGGTTGGAACACCATGCAAAGCTGTGCAGCGCTCATTTTCAACAACTTGCAAGGTTGTGAGCGGATCGAAGGACTCCCCTGGAAATACTGCCGCAGCGCCTTTCGCTAAACACACTAAATTACCAAGCACCATGCCAAAACAATGGTATAAGGGAACCGGAATACAGAGTTTATCGTGACAGGTAAATTTCATCGCCTCTGCGACTAAATAACCATTATTCAAAATGTTATGGTGAGATAGGGTCGCACCTTTCGGGCTACCCGTGGTGCCAGAGGTAAACTGGATATTAATGGCATCAAAGGGGCTTAATTCCTTAGCAATACTCTTGAGCATTATCCTGTCAGCGGCGGTCACATCAACGATCAAGTCATCAAAATTCAACATACCGACGGATTTTTCAGCGCCCATACGGATCACAAACTCAAGCTCAGGTACGGCTTTGGCTTGTAATTTACCTGCAGGGCAAGTCGTTAACTCGGGCGCCAATTGGTATAACATCTCAAGATAATTGCTGGACTTAAACCTATCGGCACAAATCAGGGCGCGGCACCCCACATTGGTTAAGGCATACTGCAATTCTTCAGGGCGATAAGCAGGGTTAATACATACCATAATGGCGCCAATTTTAGCGGTCGCATATTGGGTTAGGCACCATTCAATATTGTTAGGCGACCAAATCCCCACCCTATCACCAGACTTAATACCGAGTTTTAATAATCCTGTGGCAAGCGAGTCGATTTGCGCAAGATACTGACGATAATTCCAGCGAACATCTTGATGATGAACCACGACAGCGAGCTGGTCGGGATAAGCTTTAGCAATATCATCCAGATATTGGCCTATGGTTTTATCAACGAGTTCGGGGGTTGTTCCCCCCCGAAACTCGCTGTATTTGAGTGGGGCGGGCTTGAGGGAATCGCTTGCTTGGCGAGTTGAAACAGACATTTAGGCCTCCGTGCATTTATTATTATGGTTAGCGAACTCCAAACTAACCAATCCACGGATTAGGTCACAAGTAAAAAAACGCCTTATTAGACTAAAGAATATGGCAAGTCATTCGCCATAGGTTTAACGACTTATAAATTCAAAATGTGTATCAGATTTAGATACATTCAAACTTTGGAGCCGTTCAACAATCGCCAGCAAAATACCTTGACGACGCATATTTTCTAACACGCCGGGGCTAAAGACTTCTAAGCGCGTCATTGCGGTCAACAGCAACTTGCATTGGGCAATGCTTGCATCGCGAATATAGGCAGGCTTGTCGACTAAGTAGCTGTTATTGTACCAATAATCCCAGGTGAAATTCGCTAACAACCAGCCTTGGGTGGTCAAATCGTTGATGAATTCCAACATGCGATCATGGTGTAAACTCACGTCACCTGCGGTGAGATCTTTGAGATATTTAGTGTACAAACCACAGTCAGACGTCATGGTTGAAGTTGTCGACATTGTTGAAGTTACCATATAGTGCACCCCACTGATTTGGGTTATCAAAGAGCCAGTGAACACGCTCGAAATTGACGCTTTGCCTAATGCACTGAAAGCTGCATAAGGCATACCAAACATCATTGATGCCTACAGGGTAAGCCGCGCTATCTGAACAGCAACTTAATCAAATCAACAATAGCCATAACAGGTGGTTAACTAGGGGATGAGGAAAGATTAAGTTAAACTCAAGGGCATTAAAGCAATTAACAGAAATGAGCAGTAAGGAAACAAGATGAACTATTGGCTTATGAAATCAGAGCCCGATGAATTCAGCATCGATGATCTTAAGGCTTGCCCGAACCAGACCGAAGCTTGGTTTGGCATTCGCAACTATCAGGCGCGTAATTTTATGCGTGACGCCATGCAAATTGGCGACAAAGTGTTTTTTTATCACTCAAGCTGCAAAGTCCCCGGAATTGTGGGGATTGCCGAAGTCGTGACACAGGCCTATCCCGACAGTAGCGCCTTTGATCCCGACTCAAAATATTTCGACCCTAAGTCAGATCCCGCTAAACCAAGATGGCTAAGGGTCGACATTCGTTTTGTCGAAAAATTTAATGATATTATTCCCTTAAGTCTGATAAAAAGCCTGCCACAACTATCGGATATGTATTTAGTCTCTAAGGGATCTCGGCTCAGTATTCAACCCGTCACGGCCGAACAATGGCAAGCGGTACTCATGTTAACCCGTCAATAAACCCGATGACATAGTACGTTCAGCTAAGGTTCATTTAAGCTAAACTATTGTCACTGTATCAACTAAACGCTTTTAGGAGCATAGATGAATAAATTAACCTTAGTGATTATCACAGGCCTCACATTCAGCCTAATGGCCCCCATGTTAGCCTTTGCTAAACCTGACAATGATCAAGTTAAAAAAGACAAAGACTTACCACCAGGATTACAGAAAAAAGTTGAGCGAGGAGAGCCACTACCACCGGGTTGGCAGAAAAAACTTCGCCGTGGCGATGTGCTTGACTATGACATCTATGACCGCGGCCGTATTGTCGTTCCTTTAGATAAAGATGGCCGGATCAGCATTCAAGTCGAAGATTCTATTATTAAGTTAGATGAAAAAAGCCGTCAAATTCTCGATATAGTCAATATCATTACCGATTAACTTCGCATGGCAAAATGGTATTTATAACTGACACTTTTACAACTACGCCCAGTTCTTATCTGGGCGTAGTTGTACTTCCTAATACTGCTTTGATCTATCAAAAAACATTGTCTGTAAGACAATTTATCACCCCAGTCCTCACTCAATAACGTTCTAACTTACAATAAAGCAACATATTGATATTTATCATATCTTTACTATCTGGCTATTGGTCGTAAATTGGCTAAATGCTAGACTCATGTAGGGTGAAAAGATATTGAACAGAACAAGATAAGTGTCACCTAAAAATACTCATGCGACTAAGGCAAAATCTTAATTGAATTCATAGCATCCCGATAATGACCGTAGACTAACGCTGGATTTTGATAATGGAAAGCACCTCACTTCAACGGGTTAAGCAGGCAATTATTGCGGGGTTCTGGGCATCACTCGCCAGTATTTCTGTGGGGTTTCTATTTAAACTCTGGCTAGCACAATGGGTTGCCAAAGCCGATCTAGCGCTCTATCACACAGTGATCGACATTATCTCACTGTCGCTAATCCTAATGACGGGATTTCGCTCCTCTATGGTGGTGACCTACTCCCAGACCAAGCAAGATGTGGATATCACCAATATATTCCGCTACAGCTTGATCGCTATGGTACTACTGACATGGGGCTTAGTTTTACCCTATATCAAGCACAAATTGCATCTTAATGTAGAATATTTTCAATTGGTTGGGATTATTTTGAGTATGGGGCTCAAGGTCTATTTTACCAATCAAATTGCCATGTACCGGCTATATGCCATCTCCAATCGAGTCACTTGGTTAGAGCCGCTCGCGCAAGTGACTAGCTTTTTATTATGTTTCTATGGCTTAAAACAAACCGCCATTGCATCACTCTTTTACAGCATGACACTGTCTTCGCTCATCATTGCCTTATATATGTACTTAAAACGGCGCAAAGATATTGCCACTCCGCCCTTAAGTGCAGTGCATTTTGATACGGGTTTACGCAGTTTTATGAAGAAAAGCCTGACGGCGTCCATGGAAGCGGGTGCCAGTATCTTGATGATTTACATCACTGTACTGCTGACTATTGCCTATTTCAGCATAGATGAACTGGGTGATTTCCAAGTAGTGGTGCGGCCGATGATCACTTACCTCACCCTACTTTTTGTCTTTCCCATCTACCGGTTTGTACTGCCCGAAGTTGCAGTGTGCGTACGAGAAAACCGTTTTGCTGAAGTCCAACAAATAAAGTCATGGCTGACGAAAGTTTCTTTGTGGATCAGCGGTATTTTTTTTGTCGTTATGGTCTTTGCGAGCAAGCCGTTAGTCGCTTGGTTGTTCCCCGAGCAATATATTAAAGCGGCCCCAGTATTAATGCATTTCTCCATGTTTTTTATATTTATGATGCTCAATGGCTACCAGCTAGCTTATATCAAAGCTCATGGCTACTTTACTCAAAGCCTACTTATTCGCCTTGCTGGTATCGCAGTACTGGTCGGTACTTTCTACGCTTACCGCCTGTATACGGAGAATGTCGTCGCGGTGATTTTAGCCTTAGGCACGGGCTATTTGATGATGTATCTCATATCTAAACTAGTTGAAAGACGCATTCAGCAAAGCCTTAACAACCAAACGCGGCCTTAGCAACAACTAAAGACGCTTGAAACGTTGAAGGAAATGACAGGTTTCACCTTTTAGTTCTTTTTTCACTAAGGTGCCGCCCGCATGGATAAACGCCATACCATCACCCTGTAAGCTTTGCAGAATAAATCCTTCGCCACCGAAAAATCCCGTACCTAAGCGGCGATTCAATTTCATCGTCACGCGTGTACCTAAAGCTGCAACCAAAAAAGCCTGACTCAGGCCCAGAGCCATCGCCCATAAAAAGTTAAGATGCAATTATTTTATGCGGTAACTTATATCAAACGATGACAAGCAAAGACTTATCACCCCAAACCCACACCATTAAACTGCTCTGCCTTAGCAAATTCTTCTAAAATCAATTCAGTAAAGAGCTGCCCTGCACGCCCTAATGGCCGTTCTAACGTCGAGACTAACTGTGGAATAAAGGTGTAGCGGCTGCCACCCACAAAATCAATTTCAACTAATTCCCCCTTGGCCAACTCTTCTTGCACTAAGAAATCCGGCAACCAACCAAAACCCAAGCCTTTTAGTAAGGCGTTTTTCTTCATAATAAAACCAGAAAGATAAAACACTTTATCGCCGCCAAACTGCATTTCATCCCGATAACTTTTATTCGGTGACGAGTCTTCGATCGTCAATTCCACATGCTGCTGCAATTCAGGCAAACTAATTTCTTTAATGACCGCGAGGGGGTGGGATGCACTCGCCACCAGAATACTGGTGATTGCGGGTAACGGCTGCGGATGATAGTAGGGGCCTGTACGGTAGTCTTTCACCAGCATAAGGTCGGCATTATCCCGCTCGAATCTGTGCTGTACGCCGCCTAAAAACTCCATATTGAGTTGGATTTTTGTGGGGATCTGATGCTCCGCCATACGCTTAAGCGCCGTCATTATCGGCTCCATAGGCAGGGCACCATCTATGACTAATTCCAGCTTGGGCTCCCAGCCTTCACTAAAGCGACTGGCTAAATGTTCAATATTTGCAAGATGTTGCAGTAATCTTTGCCCCTCGGCCAAAATCACTCGCCCTTCTGGGGTCAACTCTGCGCGGTATTGCTCACGGCTAAAAAGCGATACGCCTAAATGCTCCTCCAACTTTTTAACTTGATAACTCACCGCCGATTGCGCCTTGTGTAACCGCTCCGCCGCCTTGGCAAAACTGCCCTCTTCCACCAGCACCTGCAGTACATTAAAGGCCTCAATATCAATGCGCATGGTGACTCCTTGGCGCTAATGAAAATGTCACGTAAACAATACGATTCGTAAAGATTAGAATACCATCTATTTTTTAGATTGAGATAACAGATTTATTATTCTTTTTTTTGTTCATCTAAGCAACTAAATTGATAACAAGATCACACTTATGCAACTTGCAGTATAACGACCAGCGATGTAGGCAATCCTGCAACGCAATATTGAAGGAATAACCATGCCATTTTATGTGAAACAAGGCCAAATCCCCCAAAAGCGCCATATCGCATTTGAAAAGGAAAACGGCGAGCTATACCGCGAGGAGCTTTTCTCCACCCATGGTTTTTCCAATATTTATTCCAATAAATATCATCACAATATGCCGACCAAGGCGTTAGAAGTCGCGCCCTACAGCCTAGGCCATGGTGCAAACTGGGAAGATTCACTCGTACAGAACTATAAACTCGATTCCCGCGAAGCCGACCGTGAAGGCAACTTCTTTAGCGCCCGTAACAAGATTTTTTATAACAATGATGTGGCCCTTTATACCGCCAAAGTAACCACAGATACCGCTGAGTTTTACCGTAACGCCTACGCCGATGAAGTGGTTTTTGTTCATCAAGGTGAAGGCACTCTCCTGAGTGAATACGGCACTATTAGCGTACAAAAGTGGGATTATTTAGTCATTCCCCGCGGCACCACTTATCAGCTTAAATTCAATGATTACAGTAATGTACGTTTATTTGTGATCGAAGCATTCTCTATGGTGGAAGTGCCTAAACATTTTCGTAATGAATATGGCCAGTTGCTCGAATCCGCCCCCTACTGCGAACGGGATATTCGTGTGCCTAGCCTACAAGCGGCTGTAGTTGAACGCGGTACCTTCCCCTTAGTGTGTAAGTTTGGTGATAAGTACCAACTCACCACACTCGAGTGGCATCCCTTTGATTTAGTGGGTTGGGACGGTTGTGTCTACCCTTGGGCATTCAATATTACCGAATACGCCCCTAAGGTGGGTAAAATCCATTTGCCACCGTCGGATCACTTAGTCTTTACCGCCCATAACTTTGTGGTGTGTAACTTTGTGCCACGCCCATACGACTTCCATCCCAAGGCGATTCCAGCGCCCTATTACCATAACAATATCGACAGTGACGAGGTCCTCTATTATGTGGACGGCGATTTTATGAGCCGCACCGGAATAGAAGCGGGCTATATCACCTTACATCAAAAAGGTGTTGCCCACGGACCACAACCGGGCCGTACTGAAGCCTCTATCGGCAAAAAAGACACCTATGAATATGCAGTGATGGTGGACACCTTCGCCCCACTGAAATTAACCGAACATGTACAAAATTGCATGAGCAAAGACTACAACCGCTCTTGGCTAGAAAACTAGCCCTAAGTCACCAAGGCTCCCGCTGGAGCAATGAGAGTGATAGCGTGTTGCACCAATAAATGAGGAAAGGATCATGGCAAGCGAACTCAATCCACTGGGCTTATTAGGTATCGAATTCACCGAATTCGCCAGCCCCGATAGTGATTTTATGCATAAGGTCTTTATCGATTTTGGTTTTTCCCTGCTGAAAAAAGCCAAAAATAAAGACATTCTCTATTATAAACAGAATGATATTAACTTCCTGCTCAACACTGAGCGCGACGGATTTTCGGCTAAATTTGCCAAATCCCACGGTCCTGCAATTTGTTCTATGGGCTGGCGTGTCGAAGATGCAAACTTTGCCTATCGAGTTGCCGTTGAGCGCGGCGCAAAACCCGCCGATGATGCCAACAAAGATCTGCCCTATCCGGCTATCTACGGCATTGGTGACAGCTTAATTTATTTTATCGACACCTTCGGTGCGGATAACAATATCTATGCCACTGATTTTGAAGATTTAGATGAGCAAATCATCACCCAAGAGAAAGGCTTTATTGAAGTCGATCACTTAACCAACAACGTCTACAAAGGCACAATGGAACATTGGGCTAACTTCTATAAAAACATTTTTGGTTTTACGGAAGTGCGCTACTTTGACATCAGCGGCGTACAAACCGCGCTAGTGTCCTATGCCCTGCGCTCACCCGATGGCAGTTTCTGTATTCCCATCAACGAAGGTAAAGGCAACGATAAAAACCAAATCGATGAATATCTTAAGGAATACAATGGCCCAGGTGTGCAGCACTTAGCCTTTAGAAGCCGCGATATCGTCAAATCCTTAGATGCAATGGAAGGCAGTTCGATTCAATGCCTAGACATTATTCCCGAATACTACGACACCATTTTCGATAAATTGCCCCAGGTGACTGAGGATCGTGATCGTATCAAACACCATCAAATTTTAGTCGATGGTGATGACTCCGGTTATTTACTGCAGATATTCACTAAGAATCTATTCGGGCCTATTTTCATCGAAATTATTCAACGTAAGAATAACTTAGGCTTTGGTGAAGGCAACTTTACCGCCCTGTTCCAGTCGATTGAACGGGATCAAATGCGCCGCGGCGTACTGTAAAGCTTACCAGATAAAAAAACGGTGCCATTGCGCACCGTTTTTTTATATGAGTAACATAACCCATTCGAGCAAGTTAACCAGCGCACAGGGACTGCCCTATACATTGACGCATATTTGTTTCAACTTATCCGCCATGCTCCCCTAGATTCCGCCCTAGACTCCGCCCTATATTTAGACTAGGTCTGTTGCCGCTTCGAATTTAACAATGCAATTTTTCCCCTTCGCCTTTGCTTGATAAAGGGCTTTGTCGGCTAAGTGCAATAGAGCCTCACCTTCTACTCCAATACCACTTTCCGCCCACCCAATACTCACAGTACAATAAATAGTGCGATCCTCTGCGGCAATGGACATATTCGCCAACCTACTGCGAATACTCTCAAGCAAAGGAAACACTTGCGCTGCGTCGATATCCTTTAGCACTAAGGCAAACTCCTCCCCACCTAAACGCGCGGCAATATCTTGGCTACGGCAATGATTATGAATGATCTGCGCCAGCAGTTGGATCACCCTATCACCCACTCTATGACCATAGGTATCATTGATCGCTTTAAAGTTATCCAAATCCAACATTGCCACGCTGCAGCGACCTTGATATGCATTTTCTGTCGTCAATTGTGCAAGTTGCGGCATAAAGGCACGTCGGTTCATCAAACCTGAAAGGGGATCATATTGTGCTTCTTTTTCAGCCGTTTGCTTATCTTTTTCAGAACGACGCAACTGTGCCCGCTGCAGTGAAACTCCAAAAATGGTCAATGCCGATGACAATACAAACGCCATCATCTCTGCATTCGTCTGTACTTGTGTTTGGTTAATGAATGGCCCAACACCTTGCGCCGTCGCTAAAATCATAAACAACAAAGATAAGCTGCTAAATATTGCGAGGTAAAAGCGAGTAACTTCAAAGGCTAATACCACTAAAAGCGGTGGAACAATATAGAATAACCAACCCAAGTCAAACAATACGCCCACAATGCAAAATAGGGGCAAACCGATAAGTGGTAGCAGTATATGGCGCTTGCGTTCAATCTTTAGGGCATTAACTTCCATCCAACCGGCATAGATCTGATATACCAAGACGATACCCAGTATGTCGGCGAAAAAGAACATTTGCCCCATATCCCAAAAAGCCGAAGGCTCAATGTAATGCCCCAGCACTAAGTTCCACGATAATAGGCCGCTAGAGCATAAAATAGGTACTATCCCAGCTAGGACAACAAATTTGAGTAAATCATTGGCGTTACGGGCACCATAGGGTAAAAAACGGCGCAGTAACAATAAAGATAAGGTTGGCGCCAGCGCATCGACTACAGCCGCCACCGATGTATGCAGCACAGATAAGGCCACAGAGTTTTGAAGTAACATGCCCTCAATATTGAGTAAAAAACTGCCGATAAAAATCAGCCCCAAGGCCCTAAAACCCCAGATGAGCAACATGACTAGTGCAATGCCTGAAGGTAACCAGATAAGGGTGATATTTGATGGTTGCAAACTAAAGAGTGTTTGCCCCATAAAACCTGCACAGTAGTACAGAACTGCCGCGAGAATAAGCGATAACAACCCCTCCTTTGCGGGAAGGTGTCTTGATAAAAGTGTCTTCAATCCGTATATAAACTCCGTTGATGCGCCGAGATCACTATCGCGAATGAAATGCCAATTTAGGCAACTCAGCAGGTTCGGTGCAAAAATTCAGCTTCGAACGAGCGATTTCATCACATTATAATTATTGATGTCTTTGTCCACTTGGCTGGTATCCAATAGGGTTAGATTATGAGTGTTGTAACAGAATTTACCAATAAGGAAATGAACACCTTATCAACTCGCCATCTTAGACAATGGAAACATAGCTGGAGTGAAGTCACAGAATTTACACACTAAGTTACAGTTACTTGCCTAAACACAGGTGTCATGCATTGGCTAAATCCCCCATTTTCATTACACTAACGGCCCTCTAGTACAGACTCAAAACGAACCGAACCATGCCAGATTTTGCCTTACTCGCGGTGTTTATCCCGACTTTCTTCTTTGTTGCTATCACTCCGGGCATGTGTATGACCCTAGCCATGACGCTTGGGATGAGCATAGGCGTGCGTCGCACCCTGTGGATGATGCTCGGCGAACTTGTAGGAGTAGCATTAGTTGCCACCGCTGCCGTGATGGGTGTTGCCAGCATCATGCTTAACTATCCGGAAGTATTTCAAATATTTAAATGGATTGGCGGCATTTATTTAGGCTATATCGGTGTGCAGATGTGGCGTGCCCGCGGCAAGATGGCCATTTTAAGCGATGATAAAACTAACCCAAGAGTCAGTAATTTCACCTTGATATCCCAAGGCTTTATCACTGCTATAGCTAATCCTAAGGGCTGGGCATTTATGGTGTCGCTGCTGCCCCCCTTTATCAATGCCGAGCGCGACGTTGCCCCCCAACTTATCGCATTGCTGAGCATTATCATGATGACGGAGTTTACTTCCATGCTCGCCTACGCCAGTGGTGGCAAAAGCCTGCGACTCTTCCTAAGCCGTGGTGATAATATCCGTTGGTTAAATCGTATTGCGGGTAGCCTTATGATAGGCGTAGGTATTTGGTTAGCCATAAGCTAATTGGCCAAGCTCAATGCATAACGAAGAGCTAAATGCACCGCGATTTACAAGCTTGATAAGCGATCTACAAATCCGTTAGATCGCTTTTTTATAGGGCAGCATATCTCGCATTTGCACTATATATTGCTGCATTTGCTCCGTTTCCTGCATGACAACATCCGCAATCGCCGCCTTAAATCCCGAATGGGCAATGTTATGGTAGGAATACATCTCAACGGGCTCAAAGCCGCGCAGCACCTTATGTTCGCCCTGCGCTCCCGCATCAAACAATTGGAACGCATGTTCAATACAATATTGAATGCCTTGGTAATAGCAGGCTTCAAAGTGTAAGCCGTCGAGTTCGACCGTCGTGCCCCAATAACGACCGTATAAGCATTTCTGCCCTAAGGTATGCTCGCCTTTAAGATACAAAGCCCCTGCGATCATCTCGCCCTTTGCATCTTCTACCACTAACAGTAGGAGGTGTTCGGCTAATTGCCCCGCCAACTGTAGAAAAAATGCTGGGGTTAAGTAACCCCGATGGCCTGAGCGCTTAAGATAAGTTAATTGATAACACTGGATAAATGTTTGCCACTGCGAAGCGCTAATCTGTTCACCTTCAACAAAATGAAACTTAAGATTAAACGGCTGTAACTGCGCCCGCTCCTTCAAGATATTTTTACGCTTACGCGAGCTAAAACCCGCCAGAAAATCCTCAAAATCCCGATAACCCCGATTATGCCAATGGAATTGTGTGCCTAAGCGCCTTATAAGCGGCGCCGACACGCGCTCAAATAAGGGAACTTGTGAGGGTGACACAAATAAACAGTGCCATGAGGACAGCGGGGTATCATCCCGCGCTCCCATTAGTTGGCTATCCAATGTTTGCAGCAAGAGTTCGGCTATGCGTATTTGCTCCACATTGGCTAACTCGGGCTGAATGCCCAGCCGCCGCCCCTGTACTGGGGTAAAAGGGACAGCATTCACCCACTTAGGATAATAATCCAAGCCATGGCGCTCATAGGCCTCTGCCCACGCCCAATCGAACACATATTCACCGTAGGAGTGGGACTTTTGGTATAGGGGCATCACAGCTAAAAGCGGCAAATCGATAAAATGCTTTGCGCCCTGCGAACTCAAGCTAATGCTATCGTCAATCACCTCTGCATATTCAAGGTGAGTCATGCCACTGGCATCAAATACACACAGATGTTTAGGGAGCCAGCCCGTTGCGGCGCTGGCTGAGCCACTCTGTTCAAGCGCCAACAGAAACTCATGGCGGCAGAAGGGGTTAGCCTTGCCCATCACGGCATTCC
This sequence comes from Shewanella putrefaciens, assembly GCF_016406305.1. Classification (NCBI taxonomy): domain Bacteria; kingdom Pseudomonadati; phylum Pseudomonadota; class Gammaproteobacteria; order Alteromonadales; family Shewanellaceae; genus Shewanella; species Shewanella putrefaciens. Next base: position 1,854,635 of record NZ_CP066369.1, on the reverse strand, counting down.
ACCCATGGGATGCAATATCAGCGATTGAACTTGCAAAGGCCAAAATCAGCGGCGTCATCAGGTAAATTCTCATCCTTAGGGTGATAAGCAAACATATGAGGTTGCAATTAAGCCTAATTCTCGGCACATTGCATAGCCATAACAAAAATAAATTCAGGATTGAACATGCGTCCAACAAAGCAGCTTAAACCGCTTCTTCTTGCCATTGCCATGGCTTTACCACTGTTATCCTCCCCAACGCTTTATGCCGATGAACCTTCCATTTTCAGCCAAATGGCCACCGCACAACCTGTGTGGGCTAAGCATGGCATGGTTGCCAGTCAAGAAATGCTCGCCAGTCGTACGGGGGTAGAAATTCTTAAACAAGGCGGCAATGCCGTCGATGCGGCCGTGGCGGTTGCCTTCAGCTTAGCCGTCACTTTACCCCGGGCGGGCAATATTGGCGGTGGCGGCTTTATGTTGGTGCATATTGCCAAAGAAAACAAAACCATCGCCATCGATTACCGCGAAATGGCCCCATCCAAGGCGAAAAAAGAGATTTTCCTCGATGAAAATGGCGATGCCGTGCCGAAACTAAGCCGCGAGCACGGCCTTGCGGTGGGCGTCCCAGGTACGGTAATGGGCATGAGTTTAGCCCTTGAAAAATATGGCACTATGACGCTTGCCGAGGTCACAACCCCCGCCATTAAAATGGCACAGGAAGGTATTAGTGTCACCCCCGATTTGGCAGTGTCCCTCACAGGCTTAAAACGCCGGATGAGCCAATGGCCAAGCACTGCCGCGATTTTCTATAAAGCCGATGGCAGCGATTATCAAGTCGATGATATTTTAAAACAACCCGAACTCGCCCACTCGCTACGCCTTATCGCTGAACAAGGCACTAAAGGTTTTTACGAGGGTGAAACAGCAGCCAAGCTCGTCAATGCTGTGCAGGAAGCTGGCGGCATTATGACCTTAGACGATCTTAAAAATTATAAGGTTGTCGAACGAGAACCCGTGCGCGGCGAATACCGAGGCTACGAGATAGTCTCTATGCCCCCCCCTTCATCGGGCGGCATACATATCATTGAAATGCTCAATGTGCTTCAGCAGTTCCCCATCGATAAGTTCGGCCATAATACCGCCCAAACACTCCATTTGATGACGGAAACCATGAAACAAGCCTATAGCGATCGCAGCGAATACTTAGGCGACCCCGACTTTTATAAGGTGCCCGTCAAAGCTTTAACCAGTAAGGACTACGCCCAAAAAATTGCCAGCAAAATCGCCATCAATAAAACGACTCCAAGCGAGGAGATCAAACCGGGTAAACTCGCGCCCTATGAGAGCGATCAAACCACCCACTTCTCGGTGGTGGATAAGTGGGGCAATGCAGTGTCAAACACTTATACCCTAAACTTCAGCTACGGCTCAGGGTTAGTGGCAAAGGGAACGGGAATTTTACTCAATAACGAGATGGATGATTTCTCAGCTAAACCCGGCGTGCCAAACGGCTACGGTTTAGTTGGCGGCGATGCCAACGCGGTTGAAGGCAATAAGCGCCCGCTGAGTTCCATGAGCCCAACCATAGTGATGAAAGACGGTAAACCTTTCTTAGTCACCGGCAGCCCTGGCGGCTCGCGGATCATCACCACAACCTTACAGATCATCATGAATGTGATAGACCACGGTTTAAATATTGCCGAAGCCAGCAATGCGGCGCGGGTGCACCACCAATGGCTACCCGATGAACTGCGGGTCGAATCTAGCCTTAACCGCGATACCATTTCCCTGCTCGAAGCCAAAGGCCACAAAGTGAAAGTACAGTCCGCTATGGGCAGCACACAATCAATCATGGTGACCGAACAAGGGATTTTTGGCGCTTCAGATCCGCGCCACTCGGGTAGCGAAGCTATAGGCTACTAGCCTATTTATGCTGTCGATTAAACAGCCCTGCCATTCATCACTGCATGTATCAGGGCTTTTTATTGTGCAGACTTCGGGAAAAAAGCTAAAAGAGACATCACCTTATTAGATTTTTAGCTCTAATTGGTGAGTTTCAGATTAATACATCTATGGGGTAACGCGAAGCTTTAAGGCAGCTGCGTAGCATAAGCCATCCCAGCCGAGCTAGCGGTGACAATACGCCTTGTTATGTGATGACGTTACTATTTACATTTGTAGAAAGCTCTCTTAAAAACTAGCCATCCATTTTAAATCAACAACATAATGCACTTTCAGATTGCCTACAACCTATACTGGCTAAAATGGCTTGTATGAAAATCATCAAAAGTCGCAGAGGCAGCATCTGAGGCAAAAATTTGAGCTAATTTATTCCAAAATGGTGTATTTCAGGCGTGGCAAGTCAGCCCATAGTGCTTGAGAATAAAAACTAGCCATCCATTTTAAATCAGTAAAAACTAGCCATCCATTTTAAATCAACAACATAATGCACTTTCAGATTGCCTACAACCTATACTGGCTAAAATGGCTTGTATGAAAATCATCAAAAGTCGCAGAGGCAGCATCTGAGGCAAAAATTTGAGCTAATTTATTCCAAAATAGTGTATTTCAGGCGTGACAAGTCAGCCCATAGTGCTTGAGAGATACTCAACAAGGGTTGCTTTCGAAGCGATATAAATCGCTATCAGTTGCAGTGAAAGTGCTGACAGTTTGCCGCAAAGTGCCGTCGTCGCTTTTCTAAATGTTCGCAGTAATCAGTCAGTTCTTGCAGCGTACCCACTGGACCATGAAATAATTTGCCAAACTCAGTAGTGAGCTTAAGCCAATTGTCATGGGGGATATTTAATCTTGTCAGTAACTTGGTGCTATTTTCACTGATGGCACCCCGTTTGTCATTGCGGATAATTCGACCTGTATCCTCTACCAATTCGAGGTAATCCGATAATGAAAACGCAATGCCATTGGGCTGGTTATCGCGCTCATTACCGATAAAAGGCAGTAGATTTTTGGGCTGCTCACCTTTTAGCGCCGCCCTAATACGCAACTGGATACTGGTATGGTCGGATTGCTCTGGCGTATCAGCCAGTTGGGCCCTAATCAGATTTAAATCAACGTAGGCCATACAAGCTAAAACGGCAGCTTCATCGAGTAAGGCCTGTGATTTAAACCGCCCCTCCCAGAACCTGCCAGTACAGTTATCTTCTTGATTTGCTTGCCTTGCGATGGGTTCATTAAGGCAGCGCATAAACCAGCTAATATCACACAAACGGCTGCGATAAATGGCGATTGAATGCCTTAATCTGTTGACCTCATGCGCTTCAACTAACTCACCTTTGGCGAATTTTTGCGTTAATTCATCGCCTTTAAATAGCTTATGCCACTGCTCAAGCACTTCGCGGTCAGTCCAACGGTTGGCGCTGTCGATATCGACCCGTAGTACCACATGCAGATGATTGGACATCACCGCAAAGGCCGCCACATCAATAGCGAAAACCGCTTCAAGTTCAAACAGTAGCGATTCTACCCAAGCACGACGATGGTCATAATTTTTACCCGAATAAGCATCATCGCCACATAAAAACGCACGCCGCACAACGCGGCTACAGCAATGGTAATAGGGACTGATGTTAAGGTGAGAGTTCAAGACTTATCTGAGTTCTGCGAGGACGCGGCATACCAACCTCCTTGTTTAATGCTTAACCAAAGCATAGTAGGAGGTTAACTAGCACGCCATTTAGGATGGGTGTCTCTGTTGTTTTTCTGTTGTTTTTCTGTTGTTCCTGTTGTTCTCTGTTGTTTCGGTTAAAAAATATCTCACAGATAGAGCACTCCAGACACCGCAGTGTGCATGGTTTTATGCTCAATATGATTGCGGGACTTATCGCCTATAAATTGAAAGACAATAAGCCACAACTGAACATCACTAACGCAGAGTTTAATGCTATTGCAGTTATGGCTTGTTAAACCGATCTCAGGTTAAATTACAAATAGAATTACCACTAAACGGAAAAGCATTAATGGTATATGCCTTCTGTACTGCCCTGCGAGCGTAAAGCCATTTTCCCTATACTTTAAGAGTCTTGCGTACATATTTATTTTCATCAACGGCTCGATTATAGTTGTGCAACTAACGTTTGGTTAAGGGGCGGGCTTTAGCCCGTCCCAGTGAGCGAAGCGAACGGTTTGAACCTATTGTTAGCTGCTTGCACGATTTTTATTTAGAACACTTGCGTAATATTTGCTGTACGCGACTAGAGCAGGATAGCTGTGTAGCGTAATTTTGACTACGTCCGTGGTTCCAGCCTTATCTGTGGCTTTTCGCACGCCTTCTTCAAGAAGGCGCCAAGTGAGCTTATAGCTTATGAATTCTTTAATTGGGAATGCATGTGTAGGGCCGCCTGGAGTTATGTTTTTTATGGGAAATCCAGCGCTAATTGGAAGGAATTCTTCATCGAAAGGCAATTCAATGAATAAAGTTGACTCCATAACTCGATAGCCACGAATAAAATCTAACTCAGATAAGGGTTCACTATCGGTAGCGAATTCAACTCCCGGATACAATGTGAGGGCCGTTCCATGGAGGGCTAAAGGATAACCATGATAAGTGGCGTTCCGAAGTGCTTTTAGAATATTTGTATATACATTCCAGCCAGTAAATTCTCCTGCTATCCAGTTCTCTCCGGTTAGAGCGTGGTACTCCTTGCGCATTGTTTCTGTTAACTGCTGGCTTTTGTATATGTACTGTTCAAATGCCTGTCGGAATCGAAAAGGGTACCGTCTGGAATTATTTATTTCGTAGTACAGACGCTTAAGATCCTCTGCAACGATTTGTGTTTTTAGAAGGTCCCGCATGCGTTTCTCTGCAGTTAACGTTTGGTTAAGGGGCCGGCTTTAGCCGGTCCCAGTGAGCGAAGCGAGCGATTTGAACCATTTGTTAGGCAATTGCATAACCGGATGCCTTGAGGTCTTTAATGATGCTATATGCCACTTCTTCAATATTGCTCGTAAATTTTTTGTAGATCATTCCGCCTACATCGCTCGGTAAAGAAACATCCCCGGTGTATAGGCAACAAACTCTTGATCTGCCTAGTTTTCCTACAAAATAGCCAAACTCAAAAATCACGTTTGGTCTTGCACGAAATTCTTTTTCCCGCTCATTGTCTTGTTTTGCTTGTTCGGACTTAATGTAGGCGATTTCATCTGGCGTTAATAGAATAAATGCATAACCTACATCGCTATGCTTCTCAAATTTCTCGATAACGGTTAAGCCCTCGTCTGCTTGTCTATGCAGAACAACGGGTTCTAACCCTATTTCATGAAGAAAAACCTCTAAACTGGTTTTTGCAACTTCGTCGTGCCCGTGGACAATAAATACCTTCTTGGTCTTAGATTGAGTGTGTGACGAATTTTCCTCTGCCGCTGTGTCCGACGAGGTGGTGTTTTTCAATGGAATAAGCTCTAGCCTTTCAATAATCGAATCTATGCGATGAATTTTTCTATCGATATTCTTGTATAGGTCTGAAATTTTTTCGCCAAGAGATGGCTCGTGCATTGCTATGGTGCTGATGCCGCTCCAGCGGGAGTATTCTTCCGAAAGCTCATCTGTTGTGAAAATTCTTTTTAGGAGTTCAGTATTGAATGAATTCCACTTGCTGTATTCGTTGTTTGCCGTGTCGAGTGCTTCTCTTGAGCTTATTTGGACTTGCTTTATCTCAAGCCCTTTTTGAATTCTTTCTTGAAGTTTTGATTTGGCATCGTCTCTTGAGATCAACAGTTCTGCAGGGACCTTGGGTTCCGTAGTTGTTGTTTTCTTTCTGGTTGCCACAGTGACCTCCTTAATTGCCTAACAGTGTATTACCCGGACTTCTAACGAAACCCAAGCCGTAAATGGCTTAACCTTCGAACAATCCGAATAAATAATTTAAATATTGCAGTAACTTAGCATCGCTTATGAAGAGTTTTCAACATTTTTTCATTCAGAAAAATCGAGACCTTACATACCAAGAAGCGTTTTAGCACGGTATGTAAATTACACATAATTAAAAACATAATATTTTCAATACATTAATTTTCAGGAACAAACTCCTATTGTCTTATCCCCCCAATAAACTACAAGTAGCATTGCGGGCATGACCACGAGCAGCCCTCCTTGGTCGGATCTTGATTAAAAATCAGGGGTGAAACCCCACGACTTTGATTTTGATTAAAGAATTTAAACGAAGTTTTTCATGGCAAAAACCTAAGATTTCACCGCCGATAGTTCGATAAATGCCGCGGTATACATTTTTAGGTTCAGCATAAATTGCTTATGGGTAATAAACTCTTTTTCGGTATGACCCGTGTATTCCACGCCCGGCATGGCGGGGCCGAAACTTAAGGCACTGGGGAACAGTTTACTATTGGTCGAACCGCCAATGGCTAAGGGTTTAGGGTCGACTATGCCAGTGAAGTGGGCAAATACATCGAGCAGGGTTTGTTGCTGCGGCGCATCTTTCATCACCATAGGCTCACCCCAGTAGCTTTCAATATCGTTCAATTTTACCTGATGTTTATCCTGCCAGTTTATTAATGCCGCCTGCGCTTGGGCAGACAATAACTCAGGGGTCTTACCGATTGGGCGGCGCAAATTAATGGTGACTTCAGTGCCCTTCTGCGTTTGCGCAACCACAGTGGGCGCCAGTGTCAATGCGCCCATAAAGTCATCTTTATAGGCCAAATCACCAAATTGCTCGGCATAAATCCCTAATCCCACCAGTTCATTCATGGCGGCAAGGGTTAAAGAGGCGGTCGTTTTTGGCCAAGAGTGCGCGTCAAGCAGGGCCGCTAAGTGAGTTACGGCATTGACACCATCTTCCGGCGTCGAAGAGTGAGCCGCCTTGCCATCGGCAAAAATATGCACATCACATTGGCTGTTGGCGCAGTTATGCTCGAAGCGATACTTCATCCCCTGTTGATGCGTGGCGCGATCCTGTAACTTAGCAAATAATTCAGGGGTTAGGGCTTTAATTTCCGCCTCAGCCTGCTGCGGTATTTGGCTGGCAAAATAGCCGCCAGAGAAAGCGGTTAATATGGGCGTTTGAGTTGAAGCCTCTGCTTTAATCTCACCATTGGGGATCGCAAAGTTAGGCACAGTAAAACTAATCTTGCTCCAGCCTTTTTCGGCGGTAACCACGGGATATTCTGCATCGATAGTGATGTTTATGTCCGCGGGTGTGTAGCTGGCTAAAAAGGTTTTTAGGGGGTCCCAGTCGGACTCTTCGGCTAAATACACTAAGAGTTCGATGCGCCTATCGCGCTTAATTTGCTTATCTTTAATCGCCTTCATCGCATACATGGCGGTGACAATCGCGCCCTTGTCATCCTCAGTGCCGCGGCCAATCAGTTTGCCAGGTTCAGATTGGGTATCGAGCAGATAAGGGCTCTGCGCCCACAATGCCGGATTGGCTGGCTGCACATCGCCGTGGGTGACTATGCCCAATTTTTTGGTTTGATTATCCGCCGCATTGGCATTAAGACCTATCAACACAACATAACCATGGTCGGCATAATCTAGCCCGAGAGCTTCGCTCAGTTGCTTCAAACTCGACTTAAAACCCACAAAGGCGGGGTTAGTATCAGGAGTCTGCCCCGCTATCGCCTCGGTATTAAAACTCACTAACTGAGTTAAACTTTGCACCATAGCCGTATCGTATTGAGTGACCGCATAATCGGCGACCTTGAGCGCATTTGCACTCAGTGAGGGAACCTTGATTTCAACGGATTGGGTTTCAACGGCTTGGTTTTGAACGGTTTGAGAGGCAACACTTTGACTCGACACAAAAAGTGCAGCAGCTAACACTGAATAAGAAAAAGCTCTACTGCATTTGGCATAGTTAAAAAGAGGCAGATCCATAGGGGTCCTATTTATTATTTTAGGGATTTAGGAACGTGCAACAAGCGACTGAGAAGCATCGGCTATCATATTGGGCTTAGAAGCAGCGCCAAGTTTGCCATAGTTTTTTGCGTAAAAGTCTGCTACTCAATATTTGTTACAAACAAAATACAAAATCGATGGAACCCCTCGCTCGATACATGTAAAACAGACAACTTAACATCCATTTAAGGGTTATTGGCTATCTGCCATTGCAACCTCCATCACCACCATAGACAGAACGGGAAACAAATAATGAAGGGACTAATACTCAAACCACAAGCCCTCAAACCGCGCGCAGCTAAACTCACCTTCAGTGCAATCGCACTCGCTTTGGCCTTAGGCGGTTGCAGCGCCCAGCAAAGCGACACGGCTGTGCAAGCTATCGCGGCGCCGAATGCGATGTCGGCACAGATCATTAGCGAAAATGCAAGCAATCCATTCTTCAAACCCTATGATACTTTTATGGAAATTCCGGCCTTCGACAAAATTAAGCCTGAGCATTTCCTCCCAGCATTTAAAGCGGGGATCGCCCAACAGCACGAAGAAATTCAGGCCATTGTCGATAATAAAGATAAGCCCACCTTCGCCAATACCATTGAAGCCATGGAGTTTTCTGGCGATCTCATCACCCGAGTCTCTAACGTTTTCTTTAACCTAACGGGCGCAGATACTACGCCTGCATTGCAAGCCATTTCGAAAGAAGTGTCGCCCATGCTATCGTCCGCCGAAGACGATATTCTGCTTAACGATAAACTGTTTCAGCGCGTTAAAACCGTTTACGATGCCAAAGGCAGCCTAGGGCTCAATACGGCGCAGGCCAAATTGTTGGAAGATACCTATAAATCCTTTACCCGCGGCGGCGCTAACTTAAGCGAGCAGGATAAGACTAAGCTGCGAGCACTCAATGAGGAAATCGGTAAACTGAATTTAGCCTTCGGCGACAACCTACTCGCCGAAACCAATGCCTTTGAACTTGTGATCGACTCCAAGGACGATTTGTCCGGTTTACCCGATGATGTGATTGCCACCGCCGCCCAAACCGCGACCAAACGCGGCCATGAAGGCAAATGGGTATTTACGACTTCACGCCCTTCAATCACGCCCTTTTTAACCTACGCCGATAATCGTGAGTTACGTGAAAAGCTCTACAAGGGGTATATCGAGCGCGGTAATAACAATAACGCCAACGATAACAAGATTATCCTCGCTAAGATTGCCGCCCTGCGTGCCGAACGCGCCCAGTTGATGGGTTACAAAACCCATGCGGACTTTGTCCTCGAAGAACGCACCGCCAAGACCCCAGAAAATGTCTACGGTTTACTGAATAAAGTATGGCCAGCGGCACTCGCCCAAGCCAAAGCGGAAGTGGCGGATATGCAAGCCCTGATCGACAGCCAAGGGGGCAAGTTTACCCTGCAAGCGTGGGACTGGGATTACTACGCCGACAAAATTCGGGTGGCTAAGTACAGCTTTAACGAGCAACAGACCCGTCCGTATTTCTCCCTCGACAGCACATTAAAGGGCGTGTTCTACACGGCGAACCGTCTATACGGCCTGACCTTTAAAGAACGTACCAACTTACCCAAATACCATCCAGAGGTCCGCACCTTCGAAGTTTACGATAAAGACGGCAAGTTAATGGCCATCTTTATGGGTGACTATTTCGCCCGCGACAGCAAACGTGGCGGCGCTTGGATGAACTCCTACCGCAAGCAATACAATATGAATGGTGTTGATTCTAAACCTATTATTGTTAACGTACTCAACTACCCTCGCCCAGTGGGTAATGAACCCGCACTGCTGACCTTCGACGAAGCCAGCACACTCTTCCACGAATTTGGTCATGCCCTGCACGGCATGTTATCGAAGGTGGAATACCGTTCACAGGGCGGCACCGCAGTGCCACGTGATTATGTGGAATTCCCCTCACAGGTGAACGAAAACTGGATGACTCAGCCAGAAGTGCTGGCGCAATTTGCCAAACACTACAAAACTGGAGAAGTGATCCCGCAGGAATTGGTGAAGAAAATCCAAGCGGCCAGCAAGTTCAATCAAGGTTTTACCACGGTTGAATATGTGGCGGCGACCAAACTCGACCTAGACTGGCACACACTGACGGATACCACTCCCAAGGATGCGGCTCAGTTTGAGGCCGACTCATTAACGGCGATGGGATTAATTAAAGAAATCAGCCCACGCTATCGCAGCACTTACTTCTCGCATATTTTTGCGGGCGGCTATTCTGCTGGGTATTACAGCTACCTCTGGTCGGATATTTTAGGGGCGGATGCCTTCGAAGCCTTTAAAGAAAATGGGATTTTCGACAAGGCCACCGCAGATGCCTTCCATAATAATATCCTGTCAAAGGGCGGCAGCGATGATCCTATGTTGATGTATAAAAACTTCCGCGGTAAAGAAGCCGGCATAGAGCCGCTGCTACGTAGTCGCGGTCTATTGGCGGATTAAAGCGCGAGGCTAAGCGCTTATCCATAGCATAAAAAAATGCCGTCCCATTTGGGACGGCATTTTAGTTAATACGGGTGATTAACGGGCTTGCAGTGCTGCAATACGTTTCTCCAGTGGAGGGTGACTCATCATCATCTCCGCCATTGAACGCTTGCCATTGATACCAAAAGCCGACATCTGAGCAGGCATCGCCGTGCTTTCTGGGCCATGACGTAAACGCTCCAGCGCAGCAATCATCTTGTGTTTGCCGGCTAAACGCGCAGCACCTTCATCGGCACGATACTCACGAATACGTGAGAAGTAAGCAACGATGATCGAGGCCAGAATACCGAACAACATATCCAGCACAAAGACAACGGCCATATAAGCAAACATGCCTAGACCCTCACCTTCCTCATCATTGCTGGAAACGAAGTTGTTAATAATCCCTGCAACAACACGGGCAGCGAAGATAACGAAGGTATTCACTACACCTTGGATCAAGGTTAAGGTCACCATATCGCCATTTGCCACGTGGCTCACTTCGTGGGCTAATACGCCCTCGATTTCATCTTGGCTCATGCCATAGAGTAGACCCGTGCTCACGGCCACTAGCGAGTTATCTCGGCTTGGACCCGTTGCAAAGGCATTCATTTCTGGTGATTGATAAATGGCCACTTCTGGCATTTTAATCCCAGCTTTCTGCGCTTGACGGGCAACAGTGTCAACGAGCCAACGTTCAGTGCTATCACGTGGGGTGGTGATCACCTCACAACCCATGGCTTTTTTCGCCATCCATTTGGAAATGGCTAAGCTGATAAAGGCCCCGCCGAATCCAAAAATCGCCGCGAATACCAAGAGTCCACCCATGGTCGACGTATTCACGCCGAGAATAGACATCACAATTGAGGCTACCAGCAACACGGCTAGGTTAGTCGCAATTAATAAAAAAATACGCTTCATTTCAGCTCCTTTAGGGCAATAATTGCCATTTAACTTTGCTCAAAGACATAATATGTCCAAATAATCGAAATTCAAGTGATAAATGTAAAGAGTTTTTCTATTGGGCTATTTTTCGCTTATTTAGGCTTTCTCTTATTCAGACTCTCTCTTATTCAGGCACAGTCTCTCATGGGTCGTGAGTCTAGGGACAGTAGATTAATCGAAACTTAAATCTACACGCAGCCTAAGCTATAGACTCACTCCTGTGGGTTTCTGTATGTTTATCGTGATTAATCTTTGTTAACATACCGGCACTCCCCCGAGATTTCAGGATAAAAAATGACAATCAATGCCTTACTACTGAGCAGTTCTCGTGTCGGTGACACTCCTTACCTTAACCATGCCATTCGCTTTATTAAGCCACTAACGGAAAAAGCCCAAAAGTGGGTCTTTATCCCCTACGCGGGGATCAGCATGGGCTATGACACTTATTTAGCCTCAGTCGTCGCCGGTTTGAGTGAGCTGCAACTCGATATCAGTAGCATCCACCAACACAGCGATCCCCGCCAAGCGATCAAAGATGCCGATGGGATTATGGTGGGGGGTGGCAATACATTCCACCTTCTACACGAACTTTACAAATACGATCTGGTGCACCTTATTCGTGAAGAAGTCGCCCAGGGCAAACCTTACATTGGTTGGAGCGCAGGTTCTAACGTCGCAGGTTTAAGCATTAGAACCACTAATGATATGCCGATTATTGAGCCGCCCTCATTCACCGCATTAAATATTGTGCCTTTTCAACTCAATCCACATTATTCCAATTACCGTACGCCCGGTCATAATGGTGAAACCCGTGCCCAACGTTTATTTGAATTCACTCGAGTCGACCCCTTAACGCCCGTTATCGGCATTGTCGAAGGCAGCGCACTCTGGCGTCAGGGGGATACACTCTCGCTCTTAGGTGACAGTCCTGCCTATTTGTTCTGTGGCGAACAGCAGGAAATCCCGATCCCCCTTGGAAGCGATTTATCCCATTTACTCAAATAAGATCGACTAAACGCTTCATTCACGCTTTAAGCACGCTTTATTCAAAACAAGCGTGCTAGGCTTAAAAATCAGGGGAATGTTGCGAGCGCAGAGTTTGTATCCATGCATAACGTTAATGTTATGCATGGGTTAAAAACTAAGAAAAGGCTTGCGCCACTCGCATATCTGCACTAATTTCGTTAGCGATCAGTTTGATATACAAAGTGAAACTGATATCCATTCCAAGTAGAAGATCCCATTAATGGCAAATTTGCCAGATAAGCCACTTATCATTGAGGATTTAAGTGATCAAAAAATGCTGCATTGGCATTCAAAGATCATAAAAGTGAGGAGTTTCCATTTTGCGACCGCATTTAACATTCAACCGTCCAAACCACAATCCCGCTTTTACAGCAAAGCAACCAGGTCACACATATAAACGCTTGCTAGGCACAGCTTTCGCTTGTTTTATCGGCGCCCATAGTCTGAGCCCAGCCCTAGCCACGACCCCAGATGACGCTAAAAAAGCCCAAACATTCTCCCAAGCGACCGTTATCAGTCTCGCCCAACAGCTGGCTCAAACACCCTTTAAAGAGGCGAGAAAAGCACCTAAAGAATTGATTGATTTGGATTATGCCACCTATGGCAAAATTAATTATCAAGAAAATGCCGCCATTTGGGGCGGCACGCCCACCAAGTTTTCCGTGCAGCTATTTGCTCCGGGGTTTTTATATAAAAACCTCGTCGATATCGATGTGGTCGAAAATAGCCACGCTTACCCCCTTGAGTTAACAGAAGCTTCCTTTGATGTACCCAGTGATGCCATTGAGAAACTGCTGACCCAGGTGGGCCAATATGCGGGTATACGTCTCCACTACCCGATTAATGACGATGATGCCAAAGATGAATTCATCATGTTTCAAGGCGCTAGCTATTTTCGAGCCCTCTCTAAGGGCCAAACCTACGGTTTATCCAACCGTGGCCTAGCCATTGATGTCGCCCAACCTAAGGGAGAAGAATATCCCTTATTTAAGCGCTTTTGGGTTGAACGACCCTCAAAATATCAAACCGCCATCGTGGTTCATGCCCTCTTAGACAGCCAAAGTGTAACGGGTGCCTATCGTTTTGGGATTTACCCCGGCTCACCAACCCGGGTTGAAGTGGATGTCACGCTTTTCCCTCGCCGCGATATTGCCCATGTGGGGCTCGCGCCGCTAACCTCAATGTTTTTATACGGTAGTGTAGACACGCCGGACAAACCTGATTATCGTCCTGCGGTACATAATTCCGAGGGGTTACAAATCGATCGCGGCAATGGCGAACGCCTATGGCGTCCATTAAACAATCCAAACAAATTACAGATCAGTGCCTTTGGTGACGAAGACATTAAAGGCTTTGGTTTGATCCAACGCCATCGCAACTTCAATGACTATCAAGATCTCGAGTCGAATTACCACCTGCGCCCCTCAGCTTGGATAGAGCCGCTCAATGATTGGGGAAAAGGTCAACTGGTACTGCTTGAAATTCCATCGAATGCCGAAACTAACGATAATATAGTGACCTATTGGGAACCCCTTGGAGGACTAAAAAAGGATCAGTCCTACCATTATTCCTATCGCATTACCGCCGCGAATGACAGTCCAAATACCGCATCTAAGGCGCGCATTGTACGTAGTTCAAAGGGACAAAAACTGACAAAAGGTAAAGAGCTGCAAATCGATTACAGCAATATCAAAGCCCAGGACTTAGATAAAATGGTGATTGATGCCAGCATTAGTAAAGGCAAAATCCTATCGACTCGCATTGTCGCCCACCCTGATATCAATGGCGCCCGAGTATTCGTCACCTTCGATCCTGAAAGCACTAATTTGGCCGAACTGCGTATACAGCTGAAAAAGGATAACAAACCACTCGCTGCCACATGGCTGTATCGCTGGAATAGTGACGATTGGCCCTAAATAATGCTAATGCACGCCCTATCAACGGGCCTCCCATTCACGGACATGATTTAGCCGTGAATGATGGCCCCTTTTAATAAAAAAAACGCCAATATATATTGGCGTTTTTATTTAACTTTAAATAAGACTATATAAATCTAACAAAAAGATGAACCCTCAGTTCCAATATTTACCCTCTATATTGGGAACTAAACCCAGCACTTACGTTTACTCTAATTTGCCATAAAGGTATATTAACCCACTATTACGACTGGGAAATATCAACTTTATCTGTAAGGTTTTACAATACTGTCTTATTCCTTATTCATAGTTTAATCTGCCCCAGCCTAACCGCTTTCAATAGACATGCATGATTGTGTTAGAGAAATCACCATGAAATTACCCACATTTAATAGCGCTTATTTTTGTAAGCCCACTACTATGATTATAATATCAAGCCTCATACTCTCCTTTGCTTTGCTGCCATTTTTAGGGCGAACATTATGGCTTGCACTGGTATTACTTTTTTATGCGTTAATCTAGCCATAAACAAAAAATGTATTAACAAATTTGATAGCGTCTATTAACATCGGCAAACATGAATTTAGATTAAATTTGATTATTTAAAAATCAATAAAAATATTTTTATCCATTTAATCATTTCACATTTAATTAACTCAAGCTGAGCAATGGTTTTATATCTAAATAAATTGCTGCATTTTCTGCCGTCGGCTCACTCAGGTGGGGAATACAACCGAGGAATGGCGCTGACATCATCTCTTTAAGTGTCGCTAAATTCTCGTCAAACACACTCATATGTGGGTCGATACGGTTAGCAACCCAGCCCGCTATCTCAAGTCCATCAGCCAGTATTGCCTCTTGGGTTAACAGGGCATGATTTAAACAACCCAGCTTCATTCCCACGATAAGGATCACAGGTAGCTGCAATTGTTGAACGAGTTCAGAGAGATAACGTCCATCACCTAAGGGTAAACGCCAACCACCCGCCCCTTCGAGTAAACACAGATCCGCCGCAGCAAAGGCGGGCAAATCTAATTGTGCAGCAATCGCCTCGGGGGATAGATTAATGCCCGCGTTTTTAGCGGCAATATGCGGCGCAATGGCGGGCAAAAAGCTAAAGGGGTTAACCTGTTCGTAGGACAACTTGAGGGTGGAACAAGCCATTAACTGTAGGGCATCACTGTTACGTAAGCCTGATGGCGTTATCTCACAGCCCGAAGCAATAGGTTTTACCCCAAGGGTTAACCACTGGGAGCCTAAACGCGCACTTTCACGGTTAAAGGCCATTAATAAGCCAGATGTAACTAAGGTTTTACCGCTGTCGGTATCTGTGCCTGTGACAAAAAACATCGTTAATCCTTTATTGAGCAGATATCGATAGGGCCTAGCCTAATCGACGGGCACGAATTTGTGCAATCTGATAGGTCAAAGGCAAGCCTTCGGCTTGGCGTAATGTTTCGGCGTGCGAGACTAATGCCAGCCAATCCTTTCGACCACGAAGCCTATGTATTTCATTCGCTTGTGATGCACAAGCCTGATGGGATTGCACCGAAGCACCGACGCCTTTTATCGAGTAAAGCAGGGCTTTGAGGGTGTCAAAATGCACCGTTATCGGCACTAATTCAAGGTCGAATAACTGCCACTGCTTAAGATCAAAGGCGCTGCGTAGCTCATCCATAGGTGAAAACGCATTCACTCGCAAACCTAACGCCGCGAGCTGTTTGAGACTGCCATCGGCCACCACAGTGATATGGCATTCCCCCTTTGGCTTTAGCACCCGTGCCATTTCGGCGACGGCGGCGGGGAAATCCACACACCATTGCAGCGCAAGATTCGAATAGATGCAATCCATAGTGTTATCGCCAAAGGGCAATTGCTCAGCGTCGGCGCAAATACTCTGGTAATGGGGATAAGCCTGCTTAAGTTTTTGCAGCATTCCCAGCGCGATATCGAGGGCAAATACTTTAGGAGGATCATCTGCCGTGTGTTGGCTATCGAACCGAGTGCCGGGGCCAGCGCCAATATCTAAAAGATTACCTTTAACTGAAAATCCATTGAGTAAACTTGCCGCACTAAGCCGCTGTAACTTATTGTGTTCTTGATAACTATTGGCGGCAGCAGAAAAACGCTCGGCAATATTGTCTGCCCGCACATCCAACTCACTAGTATTAAGCTCGCGCTCACTGACCCTAGGCACTTTCGCATCCTGCAGCACCTGTGCTAACACATTGACGCAATGGGCGATATCCCCAGCACTATGGGATGCACTTAAGGTAATGCGAAGCCGCGCGGAACCGACGGGCACTGTTGGCGGACGGATTGCCCCAACCCAAATCCCCGCCGCCTTGAGTGCATCTGCCACCCTCAAGGTTTGCAGGGTATCACCTATGATCAATGGCTGAATGGCGGTATCGGAACCGAGTAATGACACATTCGCACTATGGCATAACTCTTTAAATAATTTGATATTTTCAACTAGCTTATGCCGCAGTTCAGGGTGGGTTCTGCAGTACTCCGTCGCGGCCAGCGCCAACGCTGCGTTAGCGGGCGAGAGTGCGGTGGAGTAAATGTATTCCCGGGCGTTACTCACCAAAAAATCGATCAAGGCTTTGCTACCTAAAACCGCGGCGCCCTGACAACCTAAGGCTTTGCCAAAGGTCACCACTTGCACGTCAATCCGCTCGGCGGCGTTGCCATAGTCAAAGCCCTCTAGTACGCCAAAACCATGGGCATCATCGACAATCAACCACGCCTGATGTTGACGGCATAGTGCCGATAATGCAGCTATGGGAGCACAATCGCCATCCATACTAAATACACTTTCGGTGATCAGCGCCGATGCACAGTGGCGGCTAAGTAACCGCTCGACACTCTCGAGGGAGTTATGTAAAAAGCGTTTTAATTCAGCACCACTGTCACGTAAACCATCGATAATGGATGCATGAACGAGCTTGTCGGCAATCACCACATCCTGCTTATCGAACAGGGTTTTCATCAAGGCCGTGTTGGCACTAAAGCCTGAGCTAAATAGCAGCGCCGCTTGGTGACCCGTTAATTCACAGAGCCGTTGTTCGAGGGCAAAGTGAGCCTCACTGTAACCTGTCACTAGGGGGGAGGCTCCACCACCAACCCCATATTGCTGCGCCGCGCTATGCAGTGCCTCAATCAATTCAGGGTTACGACTTAGGCCGAGGTAATCATTGCTGCTGAAATTAAGGTAACTTCGCCCTTCGAATAAAAACCGCGGACTGACATCCAAAGCGCGATCAGTGAATAGGGTTTGGCGTTGCCTAAGCAGTCCTTGATCAGACAAGGCCCGCTGACGGGCGGCAATTTTAGCCTCTAGGGCAACACTCATTTTATTCACTCTTAAACAGTAATTTAGCTAGCACTATCATAGCATTAGCCAAATTATAACGCCGCCGCATCGTAGAACTGCGCCGTCGATTTATCTTGATGGGCGGCAGCTTTGGCAAGCACTGCCTGTTCATCATCTAGGGTGGCAACTGCACCCTGCTCCGGGCGTAAACCTAATCGGCGGAATAACCCCATATCATCGCTTTCTTCTGGGTTTGGCGTGGTCAGCAACTTACAGCCGTAGAATATGGAGTTCGCCCCGGCAAAGAAGCACATGGCCTGCAACTCATCGGTCATGTTTTCACGGCCAGCGGACAGGCGCACACGGGAACGTGGCATCAAAATACGCGCCACGGCTATGGTACGGACAAACTCTAAGGGATCGAGATCATCGAGTTTTTCAAAGGGCGTGCCCGCCACTTTAACCAACATATTGATCGGCACTGAATCGGGATGCTGGGGTAAATTCGCCAGTTGTTGCAATAAGCCCGCTCTATCGGTGGCTTTTTCGCCCATGCCCACAATCCCGCCGGAGCAGACCTTCATGCCAGATGCACGCACATGGCTTAAGGTATCCAAACGGTTTTGATAGGTGCGAGTGGTGATCACATCGCCATAATACTCGGGCGAGGTATCCAAATTGTGGTTGTAGTAGTCTAAACCCGCATCGGCCAATTCGTTGGCCTGCCCTTGGGTGAGCATTCCTAAGGTCATACAGGTTTCCATGCCTAAGGCTTTAACCTCTTGCACCATTTGCTTAAGGTAAGGCATGTCCTTTTCTTTGGGGTTACGCCAGGCGGCGCCCATACAAAAACGCGAAGCCCCCGCCGCCTTAGCACTGCGCGCCTCGGTCAACACGGTTTCCATCGCCAGTAATCGTTCTTTCTCAAGGCCAGTATCATAACGCGCACTTTGGGGACAATACTTGCAATCCTCAGGGCATGCTCCCGTCTTGATCGACAACAAGCGGCTGATTTGCACTTCATTAGGATCGTACACTTCACGGTGAATACTGTGAGCCTTAAATAATAAGTCATTCATCGGCAGCGCAAATAAGGCTTCGATCTCTTCCCGCTTCCAATCATGACGAACTTGCAACTGCGACATTGAACACCCTTTTATTTTTGTATTTTGCCTTGGCTAGGATAACCTCAGCCCTTAAACTGTCAACGCCAACCAGTGATACAGGTTTACCACTGGCGATTTTATCACCAACACTGTGAGCTATGATGCGCAATTTACTCGATTTTGACTTTGATAGTGCCCATATCTGGCATCCCTACACCTCTATGACCCACTCGCTTCCCGTTTTTGGGGTACACAGTGCCAAGGGCTGCGAATTGGAATTGGTCGATGGTCGCAAACTCGTCGATGGCACGAGTTCTTGGTGGGCCTGTGTACATGGTTACGGGCACCCTGAGATTATCGCGGCTATGGAAAAACAGCTACATCAACTCAGCCATGTGATGTTTGGCGGCATTACCCACGCACCCGCCATTACACTTTGCAAAAAGCTGATTGCGATGACCTGTGAACCGCTCACCAAAGTCTTTTTATGCGATTCAGGCTCCATTGCGGTCGAAGTCGCCATCAAGATGGCATTGCAATATTGGCAAGGCCAGGGAAAACCTCAAAAGCAACGCATTCTTACCGTTAAAAAGGGCTACCACGGCGATACTTTTGCCGCCATGAGTGTGTGCGATCCCGAGGGCGGCATGCACACTATGTTTGGCGAGGCCGTCACCAAACAATGCTTTGCCGATGCCCCAAAAACCCTCTTTGGTGAGGCTTTACACCCAGATGATTTAACGCAAATGCGCGGCATACTCAGCGCGCAGCACAGCGATATTGCCGCGGTGATCATCGAGCCCATAATGCAGGGCGCGGGGGGAATGCGTTTTTACAGCCCAGAGTATTTATTAGGCCTGCGCAAATTGTGTGATGAGTTTAATGTGCTACTTATCCTCGATGAAATCGCCACTGGCTTTGGCCGCACTGGCAAACTGTTTGCCTATGAACATGCCGATATCACCCCAGATATTCTGTGTTTAGGTAAGGCACTCACAGGCGGTTATATCAGCCTTGCCGCCACCCTCTGCACTGACAAAGTGGCCAAAGGGATCAGCCAATCTCCTGCTGGGGTGTTTATGCATGGCCCCACTTTTATGGGTAATCCCCTCGCCTGCGCGGCCGCCTGCGCCAGTCTTGATATCATCAATAGGCATGAATGGCGCTCGCAGGTTGCCGCCATTGAGCAACAAATGCGCCTTGAGCTTAGGGACGCGATAGCCATACCCAGTGTGAAGGATGTGCGGGTGCTCGGCGCCGTTGGTGTATTAGAGATGGTTGCACCTGTCGATACCGCCTTGCTGCAACAGCAATTTGTCGATTTAGGCGTGTGGGTAAGGCCCTTTGCCAATCTGATTTACATTATGCCGCCCTATATCATCACCCCTGCACAATTAAGCCAACTCACAGCTGCAATGAAGCAAGTGGCCGCCAGAATACCCTTAACTGGCGACATAACGCCAACACAGGCAACGGCCGCCTTTATCAGTCACGGTTAAGCCCTTATAAAAATCTTGGCCACAGAAAACCGCGCAGCTTAAGCTTAGAGCCAACTGCGCTTTGGTGATTAACGCGTTGACTTCACTAGACTGGAGATCAATGCCCGCAGGGCCGCAGGTTTAATCATTTTCGCCATATAGTGATAACCGCGGCGCTGTACATCCTCGACTAGCTCTTTACGGGTATTGGCTGTGATTAAAATCCCCGGTAGTTCTTGCCCATAGAGGGCGCGAATACCGTCCATAGCATCGACCCCATTTTGGCCATCATCCAAATGAAAATCCGCCAGCACTATATCGGGAGCCACCCCTTTGAGGCCAAGCTTTATCCGAGCATCGGCGAGATCCTTGGCGCAAATCACCTCGCATTGCCAGCGACTGAGCAAGCTTTCTAACCCCGCGAGGATGGCCTCCTCATTATCGATACACAATACTTTAATCCCCGACAACGGCTGTAGCAGAGAAGGTAAGGCTTTGACCTGCGGCTGCCGCACGGTTTCACCCTTTGGTACTCGGATCGAAAACACTGAACCCCGCCCTAACTGCGAGGAGACATGAATACTGTGCTCTAACACTTTGCTGATCCTATCGGCGATAGCTAAGCCTAGGCCGAGGCCACTGACATTATTGCTCTTAGGATTATTCAGCCGCTTAAACTCCTTAAAAATTTCTTGGGTTTCACGTTCATCGATACCACAGCCGGTATCTAACACTTGAATTTCAATTTCGCTACCACGGTGACGGCAACCAAAAAGCACTCGTCCTCCACGGGCATAACGGTAAGCATTCGTGAGGAAGTTCTGCAACACACGTCTAAGCAATGATGGATCCGAGTTTACCGTGGCACTGCAGGGCAACATGTTAAAGCGGATCTGATTATCCCCAGCCATAGCTTCAAATTCGACGGCTAAGCCATTGAGCAATTCCGATATGGCAAAATCACGGCGATTAACCTCTACCATGCCAGAATCGAGTTTTGAGATATCGAGCAGATCCGTTAGCAGCTCACCGGCGGTTTTCAGTGAGCTATTCACATGGGATAGGGTCGTACGCGCCTCACGGTCAAGATTAGGATACTGGGATAATGACGCGGTAAATAATCTTGCCGCGTTTAAGGGTTGCATTAAATCGTGCCCCACGGCCGCCAGAAATCGACTTTTCGAGGCGTTAGCCCTTTCTTCTAGGGCCTTGGCTTCAAGCAGCTCACTGTTTAGCATCGCCAGTTCATAGGTACGCTCTTTGACCCGACTCTCTAAAGTCTCATTGGCTTCGAGCAATGCCCGCTCCTGCTGGCGATATTGGGTAATATCGGTAAAGGTCATCACAAAGCCGCCATCCGGCATAGGGTTGCCTTGAATTTTAATCACTTTGCCATCTTTACGTTGCCGCTCCGAGGTGTGGGGCGTGCCATTACGCATATGCTGTACCCGCTTTTCGACCTGCAATTCGATATCGCCTTGGCCGCAATAGCCCCGAGCGGCGTTAAAGCGGATCACTTCGCTAATGGGCATTCCTTGTTGTAAAAATCCTTCAGGATATTGATATAACTCCACATATTTATAATTCCATGCCACCAAATTTAAATCACTGTCGATAACACTCATGCCCTCGTAGGCATGCTCAATCGCGCCGCGCAGCATATCTTGGCTAAGCATGATTTTGGATGAGGCCTCATCGACCAGACTAAAAACCTCATCCAAGGCTAAATCCCGCCCCTGCAGCACAGAGTCCATCACTAGTGCCGCGCTTGAGGCCCCAAGCACCCCAGCGAGTAAACGTTCAGTATGGGAAATCAGCTCTGCAGGCGCCGCCTTGTGCCAGCTATCACTCTTCACCGCATCGCTGGAAAAGTGGCTAAAACTTTCATAGGCGCGACTTGGACTCACAAAACGGCTGGCAAGGATCAGTAAATCCTGCTGGGAAATCGGGCCATTCTTTTTATTAGCACTGCTTCTTAATTTACCGGGACTGACAAATGCACTGGCTTGAATACGCTCCGCCACCCCAGCCCTAAACCAAATTGACCCCAAAACATAACAGACAATATTGGCAAACAATGCCGTCAGTGCATCACGCACATTGGGAGTAATAGCATCTAACAGATCAAGATCGCTGGAAACTAACGCCGCCGCACCGTGGCTATCCGTCATACCTTGGAGCATTATGTAAAACCACAGGCTAAAGCCAACACTGAGCCCTAAAAAGACGCCGGCACGATTACCGTGCTTCCAATAGAGTCCCCCAACCAGCGCCGGAGCTAACTGGGCAAAGGCACCGAAGGACAACATGCCCAAGTGGGATAAAGAGTCGCTGTCGGACAGGGCAAGATAGCTGCCGTAACCCAAACAGAGAATGATCACAATCGCCAAACGGCGCACATTGAGTAACAACTGGGAAAACTGGCTAAAATTTTTCTCGCGGATATGCCCGGTGCGCAGCATCACAGGCACCAGCCACTCATTACTGATCATCACACTAATAGTCACCACCGCCACTATCACCATCCCAGTGGCGGCGGATAGCGTTCCCAGCAGTGCGATGACCGCCAATAGCGGTTGATCTAACGCCAGTGGAAGGTTAATCACATAGGTATCTGCGGCAACACTATCGCCCAGGATCACTTTGCCCGCTAAGGCGAGCGGCCCCACAAATAGGCCAAACAAGGCCAAATACAAAGGGAACAACCAGCGCCCCTTAGAAAGCACAGACTCATCGGCGCACTCCACCACCATCACATGGAACTGACGAGGCATACATAAAAATGCTGCCATGCCGACCAATAACTCCGGCATTAAGGCTTCGATACGCGGATTAGGGTAATTAATTAAAGACTTAGCACTGGCCTGTTGCCAGATATCGCCAAAACCATCAAACACCCCAAAACTGATGACGATACCCACCAAGAGAAATGCCGCCAGTTTAACCAAAGACTCAAAGGCGATAGCCAGCATCATACCGGGATTATGCTCGGTGGCATCGAGTTTACGGGTACCAAATAAAATCGCAAAAATAGCCAACAACGCAGTGATCAACAGAGGGACAGTCACCCCATCGAGGGGATCATCAAGGGGTTGAAAGAGGTTTAAGCTAAAGACCATGGCCTTAAGCTGCAGCGCTATGTAGGGCATGATGCCAAATAGCGCGATCAAAGTGACCAAGGCCGCAAGGGTTTGGGATTTACCGTAACGGGCGGCGATAAAGTCGGCGACAGAGGTGATATTTTGTGCCTTTGACACTAATACCATCTTGCGCAACATACCAAAACCTAAGGTAAAAATAAGAATTGGGCCGATAAAAATCGGCAAGAAGGACCAAAAATCCTTAGCCGACTGCCCCACAGTGCCTAAAAAGCTCCAAGATGAGCAATATACAGCAAGGCTCAGGCCGTAAATCCCCACTTGCAGTTTCTTGGTTATGCCACTGAACCAACGTTCAGCCCCCCAAGCCAGTAGGAATAAAAGTGATACATAACAAACAGCAATAACGGAAACGACTAAGGTTAAATTCATATTTTGCTCTTTTTTCCGTTATTGTGCGATAAATAGTGGCTGAAATCTAGCCAGAATTTCAACTGCAACAGCTTAAATATAAAGGAAATTTTAAAACTAGACCAAGGTCTAATGGAGTTATCTCCCCCTTGCATACCATACTCAGACCACGCAATTTTTCAAAAGGGAAGCCCTATGAGCTCGCAGTCTCTCTACAAAGTCTCCGGCAATATCGCTGCCAATGCACTTGTAAACAACGAACAATATAAAAAAATGTACCAAGAGTCGATTGTCAATCCAGAGGGTTTCTGGAGGGAACAGGGCAAGCGCATCGATTGGATAAAGCCTTACACTAAAATCAAAAAAACCTCCTTCGACGACCATAACCTTTCCATTAACTGGTTTTACGATGGCACGCTCAACGCCTCCGCCAACTGTCTCGATCGCCACCTGAGTGAGCACAGCGATCGTGTCGCCATCATTTGGGAAGGCGATAACGCTAGCGAGCAACGTAAAATTACCTACGGGGAGCTGCATACCCAAGTCTGTAAATTTGCCAATGCCCTTCGCAGTCAAGGCGTTCGCCGTGGTGACATAGTGACCATTTATATGCCTATGGTGCCAGAGGCCGCCGTGGCAATGTTGGCCTGTGCCCGCATCGGCGCGGTTCACTCCGTGGTCTTTGGCGGTTTCTCTCCAGACTCTATCGCATCGCGCGTTATCGATGGTAAGTCGAAGGTAGTCATCACCTCCGATGAAGGGATGCGCGGTGGCCGTGCTATTCCACTTAAACGTAATATCGATGATGCACTTAAGCATCCCGATGTGACCAGTGTTGAAAAAGTCATTGTACTGCAACGTACTGGCGGTAAAGTTGACTGGGTTGAAGGCCGCGATGTCTGGTGGCATGCATTAGTTGAAACCGCATCTGAGCATTGCGCCGCAGAAGAAATGGGCGCAGAAGACCCACTCTTCCTACTCTATACCTCAGGCTCTACCGGTAATCCTAAAGGGGTGTTGCACACCACAGGCGGTTACATGGTATACGCCTCTATGACCCATGAATATGTGTTCGACTACAAGCCCGGCGAAGTGTACTGGTGTACCGCCGATGTGGGTTGGATCACTGGGCATTCCTACATGGTCTACGGTCCACTCGCCAATGCTGCCACAGTGCTTATTCATGAAGGCGTACCCAATCATCCAAGCCCTGCTCGCCTAGGCGAGATGATTGATCGCCATAAGGTCAATATTCTGTATACCGCCCCCACCCTTATCCGCGCATTAATGGCGGAGGGCAAACAACACTTCGACAAGTTTGATGGCAGCAGTTTGCGCATCATGGGATCGGTCGGCGAACCCATCAATCCTGAAGCTTGGCGCTGGTATCACGAAGTCATTGGCCATGAACATTGCCCTATCGTCGATACTTGGTGGCAAACAGAGACTGGCGGTATTTTGATCACCCCGCTGCCCGGCGCCACCGACACTAAACCCGGCTCGGCGACTCGTCCTTTCTTTGGCGTGCAACCCGCCCTAGTAGACAATATGGGGAATATTTTAGAGGGAGCGACTGAGGGCAACTTAGTCTTACTCGACTCTTGGCCAGGACAAATGCGCACTGTTTATGGTGACCATGACAGATTTGTGCTGACTTATTTTAAAACCTTCCGCGGTATGTATTTTACCGGTGACGGAGCCCGCCGAGATGAAGACGGTTACTACTGGATCACAGGCCGAGTGGACGACGTAATTAACGTTTCTGGCCACCGATTGGGTACCGCTGAAGTTGAAAGCGCCCTTGTTTCACACGAGCTGGTCGCCGAAGCCGCCGTTGTGGGTTATCCCCATGATATTAAAGGCCAAGGTATTTATGCCTATGTGACGTTAACCCGTGGCACCGAAGAGAGTGAAGAGCTGCGTCAGGAACTGCGCCAATGGGTTCGTAAAGAAATTGGTGCTCTCGCGACACCGGATCTTATTCAATGGGCAAGCGGTTTACCTAAGACACGTTCAGGCAAAATTATGCGCCGCTTCCTGCGTAAGATTGCTGCAAACGAGGTGACAAATTTAGGTGATGCATCCACTTTAGCCGATCCAGCGGTGATCGAAACCTTGATTGAAACCCGTTTGAATCGTACCGAGTAACCAGCCGAACTCTACGCTTACAAACTCTATGCTTACAAACTCTGCGCTTAATCGCTCACCATATTGATTAAGCGCAGCCGATTTCCATGGGTAACCTTGAGTTAACCAACCCTGTTGAGAAAGTGCCGATTGCCCCTTTCTCTAGCTTGCCCCTCCAACCAAGGGGCATTTTTTTTACCTTATATGTTAAGCTTGGCAACTCACTCATCTTCAGCATAGATTTTTCGCCAGCGTGTCCATCAAACCCAGCATGTCAGTCACTCTGAGAGACTATCAACAGCAAGCGGTCGATGCTGCCCTGAACCATTTTAGGCAAAGCACTGATTCTGCAGTATTAGTATTACCTACGGGTGCAGGTAAGAGCATAGTGATCGCCGAACTTGCACGCATTGCTAAAGGGCGAGTGCTAGTGCTCACCCATGTGAAGGAACTCGTTGCACAAAACGCCCAGAAAGTCGGCTTGCTCACCACCGAGGCCAGCATCTATGCCGCTGGGCTCAATCAAAAAGCCAGCGATGGAAAAACCGTGGTTGCAAGTATTCAATCGGCGGCAAGGGCGCTATCCCAATTTGATGGGGCTTTTTCCCTAGTGATTATCGATGAATGTCACAGGGTCAGCTTAGAAAAAACCAGTCAGTACCAACAACTGCTCACACATTTACGCCAACACAATCCACAGCTGCGCTTGTTAGGCCTCACGGCAACCCCCTATCGCCTTGACACTGGTTGGATTTATAAGCAGCATTACCACGGTAAAGTCGGTTCCCCTGAACTTGGCGTATTTGAGCAGTGTATTTTTGAATTGCCGCTAAGGCCGTTGATAAAACAAGGTTACTTAACACCGCCAACATTATTTGATGGTCTGAGTGCCCAATACGACTTCAGCCGCATTAAGCCCAATGAAAATGGCGAATATCCCGAAACTCAAGTCAATAACTTGCTTGACCATGCTGGGCGAGCGACAACGGCTATCGTTAAACAACTGATAGAACTGAGTCATCATCGTCGGGGCATTATTATCTTTGCGGCCACAGTGCGCCATGCCGAAGAAATTTTTGCCCTGCTGTGTAAGGAACATCACCAGCAGAGCGCCATAGTGACGGCGCAAACCCCAGATAGTGAGCGCGATAGTTTAATCGAACGGTTTAAGACGCAGGCGCTTAAATTTTTGGTGAACGTAGCCGTACTGACGACAGGCTTTGATGCCCCCCATGTCGATCTCATCGCCATATTGCGTCCTACGGCCTCAGTGGGCTTGTTTCAACAAATGATTGGCCGTGGACTCAGATTAAGCGAAGGGAAAAAAGACTGTTTAGTCATTGATTATGCGGCAAATGGCTATGATTTATATTTCCCCGAGGTCGGCCAAGTTAAGCCAAACAGCAAATCGGTTCCAGTCCAAGTTCACTGCCCTGTATGTCATTTTGCCAATATATTCTGGGGACTCACCGACGATGATGGCGACATTATTGAACACTATGGTCGCCGCTGTCAGGGTATAGTCGAGGTCCAAGATCAGAAGCGGCAGTGTGATTTTCGATTTCGCGCTAAATCTTGCCCTGATTGCGGTGAAGAAAATGATATCGCTGCGCGTATTTGTCAGCATTGCCAGTCCACATTAATCGACCCCGACAAACGCCTTAAGCAAGTGTTGAATAAGCAGCATCATCACCTCTTTCGCTGCCAAGATATGCTGCTTATTGACGATGATGGCAATCTCAAGGTCCAATACCTTGATATCGATGGCAATAGCTTTATTCGGCGTTTTAAGCTGCAAACGCCAGCCCAGTGGCGAGCGCTATATGCGCTGTTTATTTTCCCCCATAGCCGTACGCCGGGATTAAAACCGAAAAAGTACACTAAGGTGGCGGAGTTAATCAGCGATGGGAATAAATTCCGCATACCCGATCTCTTGCTGCTAAAAAAGCATAAAAAGGGCTGGGATTTAGTCGAAAGCTATTTTGATTATCAAGGCCGCTATCAAACTGAAAATAAACACATCTGACATTATCAATTCACCTGTGCCTATGGTATAAAACCCATAAAGTAATCCTAAGGAGCTATTATGTTCGTTGTTATTTTTGGCCGTCCCGGCTGTCCTTATTGCGTGCGTGCGGTACAACTGTCTGAGCAGCTCGTTGAAAAACGTGATGACTTTAAATTTAGATATGTCGATATCCATGCCGAAGGCATTTCTAAAGCAGATCTTGAAAAGACAGTGGGTAAGCCAGTAGAAACCGTTCCACAAATTTTCGTTGATGAAAAACACGTAGGCGGCTGCACAGACTTCGAACAATATGTTCGTGATAACAATCTGTTAGATTAAGTGCCATAGATATGTGATCCGTTTAATGCAAAAGGAGACCTAAGGTCTCCTTTTTAGTCTTTATCACTATTATGTTTGAAAAATATGTGCAGTGGAATAAGTAAAACGAAGGTATAGAATTGGATACTCAGTATTGGAATTTAACGTGGAAATTCAGGGGAAAATCGAGAGAGATACAACTGAAGAAATAAGTGGTGGGTCGTGAAGGATTCGAACCTTCGACCAATTGGTTAAAAGCCAACTGCTCTACCGACTGAGCTAACGACCCATTTAGGTACTGCGATGTTCAAAACTTTACTTATCTAACAGCTTAACCGTTAATAAGTGGTGGGTCGTGAAGGATTCGAACCTTCGACCAATTGGTTAAAAGCCAACTGCTCTACCGACTGAGCTAACGACCCATTAAGGTACTGCGATGTTCAAAATTTTACTTATCCAACATCTTAATCTGTTGATAAGTGGTGGGTCGTGAAGGATTCGAACCTTCGACCAATTGGTTAAAAGCCAACTGCTCTACCGACTGAGCTAACGACCCATTTAGGTACTGCGATGTTCTAAATTTTACTTTGCCAACAGCCTAACCGTTGATAAGTGGTGGGTCGTGAAGGATTCGAACCTTCGACCAATTGGTTAAAAGCCAACTGCTCTACCGACTGAGCTAACGACCCATCTGGTGTTGCGCTGATTTATGCACTTTCAGTAAAGTGGTGGGTCGTGAAGGATTCGAACCTTCGACCAATTGGTTAAAAGCCAACTGCTCTACCGACTGAGCTAACGACCCATCTGGTGTTGCGCTGATTTATGCACTTTCAGTAAAGTGGTGTGTCGTGAAGGATTAGAACCATTCGACTGATTGGTTAAAAGCCAACTGCCCTAGCTTTATAAAGAAAGCGACTGAGCTAACGACCCATCTGGTGTTGCGCTGATTTATGCACTTTCAGTAAAGTGGTGTGTCGTGAAGGATTAGAACCATTCGACTGATTGGTTAAAAGCCAACTGCCCTAGCTTTATAAAAAAAGCGACTGAGCTAACGACCCATTTAGGTATTACGATAAAACGGTTCACTTATTATTGGCATTTGTAATGTTGATAATAAGTGGTGGGTCGTGAAGGATTCGAACCTTCGACCAATTGGTTAAAAGCCAACTGCTCTACCGACTGAGCTAACGACCCAACTAATTTACTACACTTCAAATACCGCTAACTTATTCTATTTACTAGAGTAAGTGGTGGGTCGTGAAGGATTCGAACCTTCGACCAATTGGTTAAAAGCCAACTGCTCTACCGACTGAGCTAACGACCCATTTACTGGTATTTTGCGCCCCGAACGACCTTGCCGCTCTGAGGGCGCCTATAATACCTTTTTCATCTTCCCATGCAAGCGCAAATTCCCAATTTTTTGTCGTTTGCATGAAAAACAGACTAAGAGTATGTTTTTTAGTTAATTAGGCTTTCATTGCGGCTAATTGCTGCTGTGCGATCCGTGCCGCTGCGCTGTTTGCGTAGTCTTTCACGACTTGTTGGTAGTATTGGGTTGCACCCGCTTTGTCACCCGTTTTCTCGGCGATCATGCCAAGCTTCACTAAACTGTCGCCACGTTTATTCGAGTCGCTAAAACGCACCACCACAGTATTAAAGGCTTGCTTCGCTTCCGCAAATTCACTCTTATTAAATAGTAGTTGTCCTAACCAGTAGTTGGCATTTGCCGCATAGACTGAATCGGGATATTGCTTGATGAAGGCACGAAATGCTGGAATAGCATCATCATACTTACGCTCCTTCAACACTAGATTGACGGCACCCTCATAGCTTGCCGTTTCACTTAAGCTACTTGCCGCCGCATTAGCGGTAGCTGCGACAGCAGCGGGTGTTGTCGGGGTTGCAGCGGCTGGTGTGGCAGCTTTAGAAGATAAATTGGCAATTTCATCGTAAAGCTGACGCTGGCGTTGCTGCATCTGCTCTATTTGGTAATTTTGTTGTTCGGTTAAACCACGTAAATCAAGAACTTCCTGCTGCAGAGTATCCAGACGACGCTGCATATCAAGTTCGCTTTGTTGTCTCGATTTCACTATGCGCTCTAAACGAGCGAGTCTGTCATCACCTGAACCACCAGCAAGGTCTTCAACAGGAGCAGGAGCTGCAACTGCAGCTCCTGCGCCGAAGAACATTGCCGTAATTAAGACGGCACGTTTCATGGTGTTACTCTCCGTAATTCAATCTTAGTAAACTAAAACTGCGCGACGGTTTTTACCAAAACCTTCATCAGTGCGAGAGAAGTCTAGTGGCTTCTCTTCACCATAGCTCACGATGCTCATTTGGCTTGGTTGTACACCCATACCCTGAAGGTATTTAGCCACAGCTTTAGCACGACGCTCACCTAGGGCGATGTTGTACTCTGGAGTACCACGTTCATCGGCGTGGCCTTCAATCAGCACACGCACACTTGGGTGTTCAACTAAGTAAGTACCGTGGGCTTCTAATACGGCGGCGAATTCGGTTTGAACTTCACTGCGGTCAAAGTCGAAGTAAATGATGTGCTCTTTTCTCAACTCTTCCAATTGCTGACGTTGTTGCTCTTCTGGTGACAACATACCGCCAACACCACCGGTTTGAACGCCACCATTCAGTTCGCTACCAGAACCGTTTGTTGAGCCCATTGCATCAGTTTCTGATTCAGAAGTTGAGCTACATGCACTAATAGCCATAATTGGAAGTGCTACCAACATAGCTTTTAACAACTTGTTCAGATCCATTACGTGTTCCTTATAAAATTAAATGTTAATAAATCAAGGTAATACATTAGAGAAACGGAGACCAAGAAGGTGATTTCACCTCACCTTGACCTGCCGGTAATCTGGCTTTAAAACGTCCGTCCGTAGAAACAGCTGCTAAAACTTGCTTGCCTTGGTACGTAGTGCCATAAATCACCATAGTACCATTAGGGGCCACGCTGGGAGATTCATCCAAGCGTGTCGATGTTAGCACCTGCATAAAACGCGTATTCAGATCCATACGCGCAATATTAAATTTACCATTGGTGCGATTGACGAAAATCATGCTACGTCCATCAGGGGTAATTGAACCGCCCAAATTCCATTCACCTTCAAAGGTTTCACGGGTGACTTTGCCTGAATTTAAATCTACGCGATATAACTGGGGTTTACCACCGCGCTCAGAGGTAAATAACAAGGATTTACCATCAGGAAACCAAGAAGGTTCAGTATCAATTGCATAGTGGTTGGTAATACGTTTGATGGCTTTAGTCGCGATATCTATCACGTAGATCTCAGGTTGACCATCTTTGGATAGCGTTACCGCCAGAGACTTACCATCGGGGGAAAACGCTGGAGCGCCGTTAATGCCAGGGAAGCTACTCACTTTAGTACGTACTTGAGTGTATAGATCCTGAACGAAGATCTCAGCTTTCTTGTTCTCAAAACTCACATAGGCTAAACGACGGCCATCGGGTGACCAAGTCGGAGACATTAGCGGCTCGGGTGAGCGGAGTAACATCTGCTCGTTATAACCATCATAATCGGCAATCATCAACTGATATGGTGCTTTCTGCGTATGATTGACTACAACATAGGAAACGCGAGTTAAAAATGCGCCACGAATACCCGTTAACTTTTCATAGACGATGTCGCTAATTCTATGTCCATATTGGCGAAATTGAGCCGCAGAGATCACAGTTTGACGACTGTCCATCAAAAACTCAGTTGCACTCACAGGCCCCTTCAGTGCTTGGTTTTGTGCTTTTACTAAGTCGATTAAATCGAAGCTAACAAGGAACTGATCTGTGCCATAGGGTTTAACTGACCCTAAGACTAACGCTTCGGCCCCTACGCTAGACCAAGCATTCGCTTGGAACTGAGCCAATGTACCGATATTACGTTGGGGAAAACCTAACTCATCTAAAGGTTTAAACGTACCGCTACGCACAAGATCTGACATCACAACATCGGCAATCGCCTGTGGTGGTGCGCCAGCGCCTTGCCATACGAAAGGCATCACGGCAATAGGACGCGCCGCATCCACACCCTCAGTGATCACGATATCCAATGCCGCTTTTGCGGGGGTGGTACAAAGCAGTACCACCAATGTTAACCATTTTGCCAAAATTTTCATGGGACTCCTTTAATTAAACGTTGGTTCAACGATTAAGTTAATTTCTTTCATCAAGTTATAAACCGCAGGATCCGGAGATACAGGCAATTTACCTGCCTTTTGAATCGCCGCTTTGGTCGCACGGCAAACATTAGGATCGCCACCTTGCGTTTGACTGCTGATCACAAAACCGTCGTTAGCTAAACGCACTGACACTTTACAGCTTTTACCACGCATCGACTCATCTACGACTAAGTTACGCTGAATCGTCGATTTGATCATGGCGGTATATTTTCCGACTTCGCTTTGCATCTGCTTATTCATGGTTTGTGACAGCGCCGCCTGCTCAGCCGCTAACGCGTCGGCCATTTCCTGCTCCTGCTGGGCGCGGGCTTTAGCTTCTGCATCGGCTTTTGCCTTAGCTGCGGCTTTTGCTTTCGCTTCTGCATCGGCCTTGGCTTTTGCCTTGGCTTCGGCTTCCTTCTGCTTACGCTCGGTTTCAGCTTTGGCTACAGCCGCTTCTTCGGCTTTACGCTTTTCAGCCGCTTTTTGCGCTGCTTCTTCAGCTACTTTACGCTCCTGTTCCTTCAGCTTGCGGTCGGCTTCTGCCTTTTGCGCTTTTTCCTTTTCCTGCTGCTTCACCTGCGCGACTTTAGCGGCCTCATTTGCCTTTTGGGTTTCAATTTCCTGCTGTTTGCGTTCTTGCTCTAGTTTTTTAATCTGAGCTTGTTCACGCTCACGAGCTTGCTTTGCCTCCTGCGCTTTACGCTCAAGCTCTGCTTGTCGCTCACGCTCACGTCGCTCTGTCTCGCGCTTTTCCTGCTTAAGTTTTTCCACCTGGTTAGCCACTTTCTGTTGGTCAACCATAACAGCTTGAACTGCCGGAGCGCTAACTTGTTGCACTTGCACAGGTTTATGGGTGAAATCTATGCCAATGGCCAGAATAATTATCACGCCAATATGAATACCTGCTGAAATTGACAGAGGTAATGCAAGATTTGAATTATCCGCCACCTATTTCTCCTTGGGTGAATCCGTCATCAAACCGACTGATGGCACACCAGCGCCTTGCAAAGTCACCATTAACTGGATCACTTTATCGTAGGGAATATTTCTATCGGCCTTCACTACGACAGGGCGCTCTGGTTCAGTCACTATGATCGCAGCAACTTCAGTCGCCAACTCTTCCAAATCCATTTCTATATTGGTCGAGCCGCCTTTATTGAGGTAATAAGTACCATCACCATCAATGGATGCCACCACAGGCGGTTTGCTGTCCGAGGGTAATACTTCTGCCGCCCCTTGGGGTAGCTCGACTTTGACCCCTTGGGTGACTATCGGCGCTGTTACCATAAAAATAATTAACAGCACTAGCATGACGTCGATATACGGCACCACGTTGATTTCGGCAACGGGGCGACGACGTTTGCGCTGATAAGCTGGTTGCATTATGCCCCTTCCTTCTCACTGTATGCTTGGCGATGCAGGATGCTGGAGAACTCTTCCATAAAGTTGGCGTAGGCCATTTCCAATTTATCGACCTGAGTCGAAAAACGGTTGTAGGCGATAACCGCAGGGATCGCAGCAAACAGACCCATAGCCGTTGCAATCA
This sequence comes from Shewanella putrefaciens, assembly GCF_016406305.1. Lineage (NCBI taxonomy): Bacteria > Pseudomonadati > Pseudomonadota > Gammaproteobacteria > Alteromonadales > Shewanellaceae > Shewanella > Shewanella putrefaciens. The sequence goes on along the minus strand of NZ_CP066369.1, from coordinate 1,820,801 downwards.
AAGCTTCAGCAATACCGGGGGCAACCATAGCTAAGGTCGCGTTTTCCATCGAGCCAATAGCGATAAATGAGTTCATAATCCCCCATACCGTACCAAATAAACCGATATAAGGGCTAGTCGAACCAATCGTTGCTAATAACGGTAAGTTAGCTTCTAACTTTTCCATTTCGCGAGACAAGGTCACACGCATAGCACGCGATGTACCATCCATGACGGCATCGGGCACTTTGCTATTTAATTTATTCAGGCGTGAATATTCCTTAAAGCCAGTCACAAATAATGACTCTAAACCGCTATTATCTGGACGGGATGATAATTCTTTATACAAACGGTTTAAATCAACACCTGACCAAAATTTGTCTTCAAACTTCGCCGATTTACTTTTTGCGGATGTCAGTAAGCTACGGCGTTGTAAAATCACCGTCCAAGACATCACCGACAAGCAAAGTAAAGTGAACATAACAAATTTCACTAATAAACTGGCTTGTAAAAATAACCCAACAATCGACATATCAGCTTGCACTGTCAAACTCCTGCACAATATTTAAGGGAATAGCTCGGGGACGCATACGTGATAAAGCAACACAGGCCACCAGCACAGTGCCTTCACAATAACAGTCTCCCTGATGATCAACCAAACGTTGATGAAATACCAACGAGGCCTTTTTCAACTCTATGACCTTAGTTTCTACAATAAGGTTCTGTTCAAAACGCGCGGCTTTTCTAAAATCGAGTTCCGCCCGCTTAACAACAAACGCAGTATCATCGGCTAACAGTGCTGTCTGACTTACGCCTAGCGCCTTTAACCATTCGGTTCGCGCACGCTCGAAAAAGTTGAGGTAGTTCGAATGGTAGACAACACCGCCAGCGTCGGTGTCTTCGTAATAGACAGAAATGGGCCAATAAAACGTCATTTGGAATAAGCAAATTTTGGTTGAAAAATTGACGCTTACTATACCTAGGGAAACAAGACTTGTGAATGACCCAACGAAGATATAGATAGGGATGGCACGGGTTTGCGCGCAATTGAGGGGTTTGTAAATAACAATGGGGCCTAACGACCCCATTTCATTAACATAGTTCGCTATTTTGCGAGGCTTTGCGGCAATGTGAGGCCAAAGCTTTGCCAAAGGAAACTGTAGATATCGGCAAATTCATCGATCTTCATCGCCGTAGGCTTCCCGGCGCCGTGGCCAGCATTAGACTCAATACGCATAATCACAGGGGCTGCGCCCTGCTGCTTTTCTTGCATCATAGCGGCAAACTTAAAACTGTGCAGTGGCACCACGCGATCGTCGTGATCGGCGGTCATCACCATAGTCGCAGGATAAGCCTGTGCTTTGACATTGTGGTAAGGTGAATAGGCCAGCAATGCGGGGAATTGCTCTGCCTTATCGGCACTGCCGTACTCGCTGGTCCAAGCCCAGCCAATAGTAAACTTGTGGAAGCGCAGCATATCGAGCACACCGACCGCAGGTAATACGGCGGCAAACAGCTCAGGACGTTGCGTCAGTGCAGCCCCCATCAGCAAACCACCGTTACTGCGACCATAGGCGCCAAGTTTAGTGCTATTGGTGTATTTTTCGTTCACCAGATATTCGGCAGCGGCAAAATAGTCATCGAACACATTTTGTTTTTTGTCGAACATCCCCGCTTGGTGCCAGCTTTCACCGTAATCGGCGCCACCACGTAGGCTTGGAACGGCATAAATGCCCCCCATATCTAACCATGCAATGTTGGCAGGGCTAAAGCGAGGTGTCATCGAAATCGCAAAGCCGCCATAGGCATAGAGCAGCGTCGGATTTTGACCATTTCTCACTAAGCCCTTTTTATAGGACAGCATCATAGGCACGCGCGTACCGTCTTTGCTGGTATAGAACACTTGCTCAGATACATAATCATCGGGGTTGAAGGACACCTGAGGTTTAGCAAACACCGTTGACTCTGAAGTCTTAAAGTCAAACTTATAGGTAGTTTCGGGTTGAATATAGCTGTTAAAGACATAGTAGAAATAGTCCTTGCTCGCCTTACCAAAGGGCCCCGCCACATTGCCCAAACCTGGTAATGCCACGTCCTGACGCTTCTGCCCGCCCATACTGAAAATCGATAATTGTCCCAGTACATCGTGCAAATAGCTCACGACTAAATGATCATTAATCATGGCAACATTATTAATCGGATCTTTAGACTCGGGAATAATGGTTTGCCATTGGGATTTATCACTATTGCGGGTATCAATTGCAATCACTTTACCGTTTGGCGCGTCTAAATCGGTTTTAAAATAGAAAACCGCACCATCATTACCTAAAAACTCATATTCAGCTTCTAAGTTGAGGATCAATTCCACCACTTGCGATTTAGGCTCAAATAAGGATTTATAGAAGAAACGATTGCGCTTATCTGTACCTTGAGAAATCGATAATAATAAATATTCACCCTTCTCGGAGACATCAATGCCAAAACCCCAATCTTTATTCTGTGGGCGCTCATAAATCAATAAATCTTGGCGCTGATCTGTGCCTAATTTATGGTAATACACTTTTTGATTAAAATTGACATCGGCTAAGACATCCCCACCGGCAGGGGCATCATAACGGGCATAAAACACACCTTGGTTTTCTTTATCCCATACCGCACTGGAGAACTTAATCCATTTCAGTTCATCGCCAAGCTTCTTACCCGTCGCAATATCGATAAACTGCCATTGCTGCCAGTCAGAGCCCGAGTTAGAGACTCCATAAGCTAAAATTTTACCGTCATTACTAACCGATACGCCAGAAAGTGCCACTGTACCATCGGCCGATAAGCTATTGGGGTCCAAGACGGGTTTCTCAACGCCATCCTTGCCTTTTACATAGAGTACAGATTGGGCTTGTAAGCCATCATTGCGATAGTAAAACTGATTATCGCCATTCTCGAAGGGGGCAGAAATTTTCTCGTAATTCCACAGTTCTGTGATACGGTCGACCACAGCTTGCTTATTGGGGATTTTCGCCAAATATGCTTGACCAAAGGCTTGCTGCTCTTTGACCCAACTTTCCGTTTCTGGAGTGTTTTCCTCGAGGTGACGATAAGGATCCGCCACCGCCACACCATGAATAGTTTCAACCAAGTCGTCTTTTCTCGTCTCGGGGTAAACCCATTTATTGGCGCTGACTTGCTGCGCAGCATCTTCTGGTGCATTGCCACTTTGGCAGGCACCGAGTGCCATTCCCAATGTAGCCACTAACAAACCTTGTTTTGCAAGGCGAAATCTGAATGCCATCTTATTATCCTTCTCGTGGTTTCGGGCTTAAGGCCTTTTCAGCAAGTACTATACAAGTAAAAAATCCCATGGCAATGACGTAGTTTAATATGACGATTTTTTACTTGAACGGTGAATTTAACAAACTGGCAGCAAGGATAAGCCTATTGAAGTGTATTATTATGCACTAATAATGACTGATAACTTATTAATCAAGGTTAATAGTGACTTAAGTGATATAGATCACTTTAATAACCATTAGAATTACTAATCTTTATAGGCAATTTTTCTCGTTTGTTTTACCAAAGCATTCACCATAAAATGTGCTCGTTTTCAGCAGATATCTGCATGCAGATATGGAAAACAAAGAACTTTTAAACTGGTGTGTTCCCAACACGGCAGTTCATCTCTGGTTCTTATGCTTGACTTCCTTCCTTCAATTTGTTGATTGCAAATGCATTATTTTTGCGGCCCGCTTAGATTAAGCGGGCTTTTTTTTATCTATTTCAAAGTTTGCCACAACCCTGCTTAGCTTAAGCATCGATTTAGCTCTATCAATATTTATGCCTTCGCCTCACAGCACTTGTCTTAACGGCTTAACGACTACCTGCTCGCAAACGGAACAAATAAGAAAAACTCATCATCCTAATACTCGCTGATACGATTAAATTTGAGCTTAACTGCCATTGGGCGGCGCTATCATATGTAGAAATGATAATGCCAAGTCTATGACTTGGCATTGAAAATAACTTAGCAGTTTGAATTATAAAAATTAAACCCGCACTACATAGGCTTACTGATCCGAATTACCACACGGCGGTTAAGCGCCCTTTCTTCCATATCATCGTTAGAAGCCACATGACGACGCTCACCATGTCCCTCTGTAACGATACGCTCTTGGGGAATGCCGCTGGCAACAAAGAACTCTTTTACTGACTCAGCCCGCTTATCCGATACTTTCTGGTTTACGGAGCGACCGCCATAACTATCGGTATACGCATCCACCAGCACTAACTCAACCTCAGGATCGTAAGCCAGGTATTCTTGAACTCGAGCTAACTGCTGCTTAGAAAAACGCGTTAAATCGGTGCCACCTTCGTCATAATTCAGCACAGTAAAGGCGATATCTTCAAAGCTATAGGGCAATAAATGGGATAAACACGCCTTAAATTCAGCATATTTGCGACCAAAGTTTGCAGCGGAGAGCCCTACTGCAATTTTATTGGCGTCGTTATACCAATCGGCGTAGTAAAAGGTCGGCTCCATGCCTCGACTCAACTCCGCCAGCATCGACCATGCGGCACGTTTAGGCACTTCACCATTAAAATATTTTTGATAACGCAGTGAAGTGATCTCCTTAGAAACCACACCAGGACGCCATTTGGGAGCACGGCTCATCAAAGTGGCATTGGTGACCTGATCGGGTTTAACCCACATATCTAAGGTAAAATTCAGATTGAGCTTCTTACCCGCCTCGCTAGTGAAAATCGCTTTACCATAGGAGGGGATATCGTGCTCGAGGCGGCAAACAATAGGAGTGTTCTCACTCACTCGCCATTGGGACTCACCTAAAGAGGCCACATAGTGGCGCAACTCTGCCATTGCAGTTGCTGGAACGCATAAAATTGATACTAATATCAGTTTTCGCCACATTGCCTATACTCATGTTTATTCGGTTACATGGCTTTATCGGCAAACTTTTTAGTACCTTTAGCTCATAAAACCACCAATCAAGCATGACACACCCGAGCACATTAAGCATAATAGCGCCCTGTAAATTTTCTTGGGTACTTTAATGAGCGACATTTGCGACGCGAACAAATTGAAACACCGATTTCGAGGCTACTTTCCCGTAGTGATTGATGTCGAAACCGCGGGCTTCAACTCTCAAACCGATGCGTTGCTTGAAATAGCCGTCACCCTGTTAAAAATGGATGACGAGGGAGTACTGGGAATAGATAAAACCTTGCATTTTCATATAGAACCATTTGAAGGGGCAAATTTAGAACCTGAAGCCTTGGCCTTCAATGGTATCGACCCTAACAACCCATTACGCGGCGCTGTTAGTGAAAAAGAAGCGTTTTTAGAGATTTTTAAAGCGGTAAAAAAAGCTCAAAAAGCCTCTGATTGCCATCGCAGCATCATAGTGGCGCATAATGCCGCATTCGATCATGGATTTGTGAGTAAAGCCATTGAGCGCTGCGACTTAAAACGCTCACCCTTTCATCCCTTTGCCACCTTCGATACCGCTACATTGGCAGGACTTGCCATTGGCCATACTGTGCTTGCTAAGGCATGTATGATGGCAGGCATTCCCTTCGATAATAAGGAAGCTCACAGCGCCCTATATGATACCGAACGCACAGCGGAACTCTTTTGCTACATAGTCAATCGTTGGAAGGTGCTAGGTGGTTGGCCCCTGCTATCCCAGGGCGACCAAGACAATAAGGCTGAAACAGATAACGGGTAGTCGCGCCAAGCAACTCCCTAAATCCTCAAAAAGCCGCTAATTACTTAGCGGCTTTTTAACTGAATATGGCGAAGGAGCTGCCATTCGAATGAGGAACCCGGGGGTTCAAATTCTTTAAACAAAAAAGCCATCATTTCTGATGGCTTTTCCGTAAAATATGGCGGAGGAGCTGCCATTCGAATGAGGACCCCAAGGGTTCAAATGGCTCAAATGCAAAAACGCCGCTAACAGGTTAGCGGCGTTTTTGACTTAATATGGCGGAGGAGCAGGGATTTGAACCCTGGGTGGGCTATAAACCCACGCCGGTTTTCAAGACCGGTGCATTAAACCACTCTGCCACCCCTCCGAACGAGCGAGATAATAGCTATCTCTTATACCTGTGTAAACTTAAATTTGTTGTATATTGAATTGATTGGCGATTTCCTATTCACTCCGCTTCATTTTCAGCATAAACGCTCAAAAACAGACCTAAAACAAAAAAGCTGCCCGAGGGCAGCTTTTATCTCTAAAACCTAACGCTGATTACAGAGAGCTTGCGTTTTCAGAAAGGTAAGCCGCAACGCCTTCAGTGCTTGCGTTCATACCTTTGTCGCCTTTTTCCCAACCTGCTGGGCAAACATCACCGTGCTCTTCGTGGAATTGCAGTGCGTCGATCATACGTAGCATTTCATCGACGTTACGACCTAATGGCAGATCGTTAACGACTTGATGGCGAACCATACCTTCTTTGTCGATCAGGAATGAACCACGGAAAGCCACACCCGCTTCTGGGTGCTCAACATCGTATGCTTTGCAGATGTCGTGCTTAACGTCAGCCACTAAGGTGTATTTCACTTGGCCAATGCCGCCCTTTTCAACTGGAGTGTTGCGCCATGCATTGTGGGTGAATTGAGAGTCGATAGACACACCAATCACTTCAACACCACGCTTAGTGAACTCTTCCATACGGTGATCGAAAGCGATCAACTCTGATGGGCAAACGAAAGTGAAGTCAAGTGGATAGAAAAATACTACCGCTGGCTTGCCTTTGATCGCGGCAGTTAAGTTGAAGCTATCTACGATTTCGCCAGAACCTAATACAGCTGCAGCAGTAAAATCAGGAGCCTGACGGCCTACTAATACGCTCATTTTATATCTCCATCTATGAGTTGAACTAAGTGTAAGGCAAGATGCCCTTTAGTCAGTATGTCTTTTCAACCTAGGTCGAGTTAAATCCTTACTAATTAAAGGTGTTCTTACCAATCAAATCTTTAGGCATTATAAGTCGTGTGCTGTGCCTTACAACCTATTTAAGACCAATATCACATTTTTCAAGGGCATTTCCGTTTTGCCTGACTAAGGATAGAGCAATCTGCGTATCCCGTGTGCGAAGCAAGCCACATTCGACTAACAGACAAAACCCTGCATGTTCACATTTACAGATATTTTCCAGATTAGGCTTCTGCAAACTGGACATACATGGTCTTTACAGTCAAAAATACCGCCTTTGGCTTACAGAATTAAGAAAATTGACTATGAATGCAGTCGTTATTGCAGTGTGCTTAATGTTAGCACTCAGTTTAGCTAGGGTGAATGTGGTAATCGCCCTGACCGTCAGCGCCCTCGTGGCGGGACTGGTGGGCGGAATGGATCTGCATCAAACCATAGATGCCTTTAATACGGGCTTAGGTGGCGGCGCCCAAATCGCCCTCAGTTATGCATTATTAGGCGCCTTCGCTGTCGCACTATCGCATTCAGGCTTAACGACGCTGATTTCTAGAAGCATCATTAGTAGCCTTGGACAAGAGCCGAATAGCACTAATACTAACTGGGTGCGCTGGTTGTTATTGCTATCGCTACTGGTAATGTCGATGGCATCCCAGAATATTCTGCCAATCCATATCGCCTTTATTCCAATTTTAGTGCCTCCCCTCTTGCATGTAATGACCAAACTGAACATCGACCGTCGTTTAGTCGCCTGCGTTTTGACCTTCGGCCTAGTCACCACCTATATGATTTTACCGATTGGGTTTGGTGGTATCTTCTTAAATGATATTTTGCTGTCGAACTTAACCAGCAATGGCTTAGCCGCTGCACGCGAGCAAATTCCACCAGCCATGTTAATCCCTGCTGCGGGTATGGTCGTGGGATTAATCACAGCGGTATTTATCAGTTACCGCAAACCTCGGACCTACGACGAGGCCAAAGTGCTGGTTGCTGAGCCCGAAGAAAACCTCAACAAACGCAATATCATCATTGCCGCACTGGCAATCTTAGCCACCTTAGTCGTACAACTCGAAACCGACTCAATGATTTTTGGCGCCTTAGTCGGCTTTATGATTTTCAGTTTCTCGGGTGCCTTAAAGCACGTTGCAGACCAAGATATTTTTAACCAAGGTGTACGTATGATGGCCAATATCGGCTTTATCATGATTTCCGCCGCAGGCTTTGCCGCCGTAGTCAAAGAAACCGGTGAAGTGGCTACGCTCGTCGCCTCACTGAGCGATATCATTGGCGATAATAAAGCCCTCGCCGCCTTCTTAATGCTATTGGTTGGTCTACTGATCACTATGGGAATTGGCTCGTCTTTCTCCACCATTCCAATTATCGCGACGATTTATGTACCACTGGCATTAAGTTTTGGCTTTTCGGTAGCGGCAACAATCGCCTTAGTCGGCACGGCCGCGGCGCTGGGTGATGCGGGATCGCCAGCATCGGATTCCACCTTAGGCCCCACAGCAGGTTTAAATGCCGATGGCCAACATGATCACATCCGTGACAGCGTGATCCCCACCTTTATTCACTACAATATTCCACTGTTAGTATTTGGCTGGATTGCGGCCATGGTGCTGTAAATACGAATGAAGAACATTGGATTTTGATTGTAGTTTGAACTGGATGTTAAGTCGTATTGAAGTTAAATGGCGCTGAATTTTCAGTTACTTAGCTCGTAGAGAATGCAGAGACAACCAAAAGATGTCTCTGCTTTTTTTACCGTTTGGGGGAAAATATCTGACCTTCACTAGGCTAAAAACTCACCGCTATCCCGACTGAAGTACCTTGCACATGCTCACCAAATTGATAACGCAATACTAAGCGTGTTCGGGTAATGATAATGCCATATTGGCTGGAGTCGAGCTCTAGGCCAGCACCGAGTGAATTGAGAGCGTTAAAGCCTAATGCTCCGCGCATATCACCAAGATATTCTGTGCGGGCACACTCAAGCACATAGCGCAGGGGTTTATCTAACAGTGTTACTCCCGTCGGGGCACGCCAACGAGACCACAGGCTCAATAATTGGGCATTAACACTGCCCTGTAAGACTTCGGGGGTATCTCCAAAGCTGTTTAATTGAATATGGGTGTAACGAAACTCAACATCGATTTCATAGTCTGCGCGGTAGTGTTCGTAATCGAGAACCGCTGAACCACCTAGGCCATACGCGTCTAGGCTACCATTATCGAGGAACTCAAGTTCATCACCACTTTTGAATTCAATTGCAGAGCTGGCAACCTTTAAGTCGCTCGAGACACGGCCAAAGGAGAAATTGAACACAGGCCGAAATTTCAAATCCTCGACGATGGGGAAATCCCAGCCAATACCGCCAGTCAATGCGATGCTGTTCCATTTCGTGGGCAGCAGTTTTTCGGTTTCCCCATCACTGACGATAAAAGTCGGGTCGTAGCGACTGTAGCCTATCGTCCCTTCAAAGTAGAGCGGGACGTCTTGACTCAGGGTTGCGCCACCGCCCAGCGTGGTCATTGCGAGATCAGGATTGTTTTCCGGAGCATTACTCAATGAAAGCGAACCCGTTGTCACATCAGGAGTCAATGCAAAACTCATCACTCCCAAAGCCGCATTGGCTCGCTCTTGTAAACGAGCCTCCACTAAAGTGTTCGCTTCTACCGGCAGCGGATCCACCACGCAGGCGATCATCAAAGCGCAGTGAATAAATATGCCATTGAAAATCCTGTAAAACAGCTGTTTACATTTGACCATAGCTTATAAATTAGTCCACTGCAGTTGATGAATTAACCACTATGCAATTGATTTTCGGTTAGCTTTTCCAGTCCGTCAAGCTAGATAACGTCAGGCTGCACGATATTATTCACCCTTCGTACTTCATAACTGACTTAGCAACAAAAAAGCGAGTACTCAGTTCGCAGTACTCGCTTTTTGAAGGTTCGAATAAGATCTCGTTTAATGATGCTCAACCCGAGCATTAACGGTCACTTTAGCGTTATTTAGTACCAAAGATTTTATCGCCCGCATCGCCAAGACCTGGCAGGATATAACCTTTCTCGTTTAAGCATTTATCGATAGCGGCGGTGTATAACTCGATATCAGGATGCGCCGCTTCTAGGGCTTTAATCCCCTCAGGCGCAGCCACTAATACTAAGGCTTTGATTGAAGTACAACCGCGTTTTTTCAATAAATCCACGGTCGCAATCATAGAGCCGCCCGTTGCGAGCATAGGGTCGACAACAAGCGCAATACGCTCATTCAGATCACTGGCTAACTTTTCAAAATAAGGGACTGGCTCAAGGGTTTCTTCGTCACGGTAAATACCGACAACTGAGATACGCGCACTGGGAATATGCTCAAGTACGCCGTCCATCATGCCAAGGCCCGCACGTAAAATCGGCACCACAGTGACTTTTTTGCCTTTGATTTGGTCGACTTCAACCGGGCCATTCCAACCTTCAATCGTAACAGTTTCAGTTTCGAAATCTGCGGTAGCTTCATAGGTTAATAAACTACCCACTTCAGCGGCTAGCTCACGGAAACGTTTAGTGCTAATGTCACCTTCGCGCATTAGGCCGATTTTGTGACGCACTAAGGGATGTTTAACCTCGACAACTTTCATTTTTCTCTCCTACTTTTGTTCGCGTATTATCTTAGGCAAATTTTTCAGATTCTAGTTGATTTGTTTATTAGGTAAAACATAAAGTTTTGTCATTCGAGCTAATCGTGAGCAATCTCCCAAGATTAATTTCCTATTGCTTAAGATACACACATCTATTTACTGTTTTGTGACCAATCCCACGGCATCGAAAGTGAAATATCCCCCATTCGAGGCAAAAATCGCTCGCCAATTGGGATAAATCTAAATCATGACTTTCGACCCCTAGCACAAGCTGATAGAATACCGCCGCATAAAATCCAATAACGATGTACCCGAGAGGATCCTCCGTGAGCACTCCTACCCCACTGAGCTATAAAGATGCCGGCGTTGATATCGATGCAGGTAATGCACTGGTAAGTAACATTAAAGCTGCCGTTAAACGTACCCGTCGTCCAGAAGTTATGGGCAACTTAGGTGGTTTTGGCGCCCTGTGTGAAATCCCCACTAAATACAAACAACCTGTTTTAGTCTCTGGCACCGACGGTGTGGGCACTAAACTGCGTTTAGCCATCGACTATAAAAAACACGACACAGTCGGCATAGATTTAGTTGCCATGTGTGTGAACGACTTAATCGTTCAGGGCGCTGAGCCACTGTTTTTCCTCGATTACTACGCAACGGGTAAGCTAGATGTTGAAACGGCGACCTCTGTCGTCAACGGCATCGGCGAAGGTTGTTTTCAATCTGGTTGTGCATTAATTGGCGGTGAAACCGCTGAAATGCCAGGCATGTACGAAGGTGAAGATTACGACCTAGCAGGTTTCTGCGTGGGCGTGGTTGAAAAAGCCGACATCATTGATGGTAGCAAAGTGGCAGCGGGTGATGCGCTTATCGCATTAGCCTCGAGCGGCCCCCATTCAAATGGTTACTCTTTAGTACGTAAAGTATTAGAAGTGAGCCAAGCAGATCCTCAGCAGGATCTCAATGGTAAGCCATTGATCCAACATCTGTTAGAACCAACCAAAATTTACGTAAAATCATTGCTGAAGCTGATCGCAGCATCAGACGTCCATGCCATGGCACACATTACTGGCGGCGGCTTCTGGGAAAATATCCCCCGCGTACTGCCCGATAATTGCAAAGCGGTTATCCAAGGTGATTCATGGCAATGGCCTGCAGTTTTCAGTTGGTTAATGGAAAACGGCAACATTGCGCAGTATGAAATGTACCGTACCTTCAACTGTGGTGTTGGCATGATAGTCGCGCTACCTGCCGATAAAGTCGATGCCGCCCTTGAACTGCTCGCAGCCGAAGGCGAACAGGCTTGGCTTATCGGTGCTATCGCTGAACGCGAAGGCAATGAAGAGCAAGTGGAGATCCTGTAATGCCCCAGCGCTGTCGTGTAGTAGTATTAATTTCCGGAAATGGCAGTAACCTGCAAGCAATTATCGACGGTTGCGACGATAATCTGCAGGCCGAAGTTGTCGGAGTCATCAGTAATAAACCCGATGCCTATGGCCTAGTGCGCGCCCACCACGGCGAAATTGATACCAGCTGCGTGATAGCTCACCCAGGTGAGTCTCGCTCTGAATACGATGCACGTTTAATGACAGTGATTGAACAGTACCAGCCCGATTTAATCGTACTGGCAGGATTTATGCGCATTCTAACCGATGATTTTGTGAATCATTATCTAGGCCGAATGATCAACATCCATCCGTCACTGTTACCTAAATACACTGGCTTAAACACCCATCAACGTGCCATTGACGCCAAAGAGAGTGAACATGGTGCCAGCGTGCATTTTGTCACCCCAGAGTTAGATGCAGGCCCGGTGATCTTACAGGCTAAAGTCCCCGTCTATGAGGACGATACGGCGGAAATGCTCGCCGCCCGCGTGCATGAGCAAGAACATGCCATTTATCCTCTGGTGGTAAAATGGTTCAGCCATCAGCGCCTCAATATGCAAAACGGCCAAGCTTACCTCGATGGTAATCCTATCGGCCCGAGCGGTTACGCGCCTGATTAACATGACTTAGTCGCCAGTCGTAGCAAGATCACCAATAGAGACCTTAGGGTCTCTATTTTTTTAACTATTTTCTACAAAAGCATTGTTTTCTGGGGCAATGTGGCATTAGATAACTTAACGAAAAATGATTTTGCTCGGCATACAAGGGACTCTTTAGATGAAAAATATTATCTGCGATATCGATGGTGTACTACTGCACGACAATAAACTTATCCCCGGCAGCGACAAATTTATCCAGCGCATTTTAGCCCAAGGCAATCCTCTAGTGATCCTAACGAACTACCCGGTACAAACGGGTAAGGATCTGCAAAACCGTTTAAGCGCCGCCGGGATAGATATTCCTGAAGAATGCTTTTACACCTCCGCCATGGCCACCGCTGATTTTTTAAAACACCAAGAGGGCAGTAAAGCCTTTGTGATAGGTGAAGGCGCCCTCACCCATGAACTCTACAAAGCGGGTTTTACCATTACCGATATCAACCCCGACTTTGTGATTGTCGGTGAAACCCGCTCCTACAACTGGGATATGATCCATAAGGCAGCAGGGTTTGTCGCCCGCGGCGCGCGTTTTATTGCCACTAACCCCGACACCCACGGCCCAGCCTACAGCCCGGCCTGCGGCGCACTGTGCTCACCCATTGAACGTATAACTGGTAGAAAACCTTTCTATGTAGGCAAGCCAAGCGCATGGATTATTCGCTCGGCGCTTAATCATATCGATGGCCACTCTGAAAATACCGTCATCATAGGCGACAATATGCGCACCGATATTTTAGCGGGCTTCCAAGCAGGGCTTGAAACCATTCTAGTCACCAGTGGCGTGAGTAAACTTGAAGATATAGACAAAGAACCGTTCCGCCCAAACCATGTATTTGCCTGCGCGGGTGATATAGACGTTGTTTAAATCTTCATTTTAATTAAGCTCATTTGCCAATGTGTGCCCAGTGCTTACGGCGCTGGGCAATATAAACTAAATAGAAGCTGTTCAGAATTCTGTGTCAGGTTAATTTCACAGATCGATATGGTTTTCTAAGCGCCCCTTAAAGTGGATTAAAAGCTGCGATAATGTCAAATTCCAATTTTGGATGAAGTGGCTAGTAACACCTCTAGAACGGCATCACAAACCTCATTGTAAAACAGCCAGTTACCCCTCCCTACTTCTTGCCATATCCGCATAACGAGATAGAATGCTTCTAATAACATTGTTTTGTGAGGCATTGATGGACAAGCAAGAGATTATCAAAGAGCTAACAAAATTTAGAGAGCGTTTAGTAGACGAAGTCGTCGTAGCAGCCTACCAAAAACGCAGTAAAGAATTTGGAGAACAACGCTTCAGTGCTTGGCAGAGAGCATTACATCAATACTTCAAAAAGCAATTACCAAGAGCAATTAAAAACTACAATCAATTATTCTCTCCATATGAAATTTATCAAACTAGGTATGGGGAGTCGGATGCTGACTACTTTATTAGAAACACGGGTATCAAAGTTGATTCATTTTTAGATTCGTTAATTCTTGATATACAAAATAATGAGTATGATTTCACTCCAATCAATAAGGAAGTTAAACAAGTGGAAACAACACCCAAAGAAAAATCCAAAAATGTCTTTATTGTTCACGGCCATAACAACGAAGTTAAGCATGAAACGGCACGATTTATCCAAAAGCTAGGTTTTGAGCCAATCATTCTTCACGAACAAGCTAGTGGTGGAAGCACTACAATCATCGAGAAAATCGAAGAGTATTCTGATACTACAGATTTCGCTATCGTTCTATACACTGCAGATGACTTAGGTGAGGTAAAAGCGCAAGCAGAAACCGGCAACCTAAAAGCTAGAGCAAGACAAAACGTTGTCTTTGAACATGGTTTATTGATAGGTAAGCTAACTCGAAAAAATGTAGTTCCCTTAGTTGCTGAGGGTATTGAAATACCAAATGATATTAGTGGTGTTGTATACATTAGAGAAGACTGGAAAACAAAAATTGCATTAGAAATGAAGAAAGCTGGCTATGATGTTGATATGAATAAACTTTACTAGTTACCACTAGAGTGGGGTCCCTTGCTAAACACATCATAAAATTGTTGTGATACTAATGGTTAACTCATTTTATCAGGCTTGCTCATTACCAATATCAACCCCGACTTTGTGATTGTCGGTAAAACCCGCTCCTACAATTGGGAAATATGACCTATGCAATTCGCCTCGCCCAAAGGCGTATTGCATAGGGTAAAGCAACATTAAGTAACACATTCCTCTGCCGCTCAGCCTTGTGACTCACAGCCGCTTGCTTCATGATAAGCCTCGCTTCCGATTGACTAACAGAAATCTTAAATTTCTTAATTAAAACAACAGTAGGATTAACCTATGCGACGTCTGTACCCTTTTTGCGCGCTAGCCATGCTCAGTGCCTGCAGCCCGAATGCACCAGAGTCCGATAGCAACAGCACCTTGGCTGAGCTTAAACCAGTGCAGTTTAATGAAGCGCGCTTTAGAAATGATATTAAAGCCCTGTCATCCGACGAATTTGAAGGCCGCGCCCCAACCACTCACGGTGAAAAACTGACCTTAGATTATTTGACCAAAGCCTTTACCGAGATGGGACTCAAGGGCGCGTACCAAGGCAGTTTTTTACAACCTGTGCCTATGGTGAGCTATACCGCTGATGAAGCGCAGCAAGTCACGCTGGCAGGTTTACCCTTTCAATACCGAAAAGATCTGGTGCTTAGCAGTCGCCACGATAACGGGGGTGTGAATATTGAAAACGCGCCATTAGTTTTTGTCGGCTATGGTGTGAATGCCCCCGAATATGATTGGAATGATTACCAAGATCTCGATATGAAAGGCAAAATCGCGGTGATCTTAATCAATGATCCCGGTTTTGCCCGCCCAGATTCTGGGAAGTTTAACGGCAAGGCCATGACCTATTACGGCCGCTGGAGCTATAAGTTTGAGGAAGCGAGCCGCCAAGGCGCACTCGGCGCATTAATTATCCATGATACTGAGCCCGCCTCTTACCCTTGGTCTGTGGTAGAAAATAGCTGGACTGGGCCACAGCAAGATCTGGTGCTGAGTAAAGTCGAACAAGATAGCCGTATCCAAGTCGAAGGCTGGCTTACATTGGACGCAGCAACCCAGCTGTTTGATAAAGCGGGTTTATCACTGCCGAGCTTGATGGCGCGTGCCGCCGACAGCCCAATTAATGTCCCCCTTGAGCAAACGGCCAGCATCGCCTTTAACAATAAAGCCGAATACGCCAATAGCTACAATGTGGTCGCCACGCTTCCCGGCAACACACAAGCCGAGGAGCAAATTCTGTTTACCGCCCACTGGGATCACATAGGTAAAGATGAAACTAAAGCAGGCGATCAGATTTATAACGGTGCTATGGACAATGCCTCGGGAACTGCCGGTATTCTCGAAATCGCCAGACAATTAGCCGACAAGGCCAAACAAGGCCACGGTTTAGCGCGCTCGGTCACCTTTATTGCCACCACAGGTGAAGAACAGGGCTTACTCGGTTCACGCTATTACGCCGCTAATCCCCTTTATCCAATCGATAAAACCGTGGCGGTATTAAACCTCGACAGCACTAATATCTACGGTAAAACCAAGGACTTTACCATAGTCGGTAAAGGTAAGTCTGAGTTAGAAACCTACCTTATCGATGCGGCGACACAACAGAATCGCATCGCCATGGGTGAGAAAAATCCCGCTTCGGGCGGTTTCTTCCGTTCAGATCATTTCAGCTTTGCCAAACTTGGCGTGCCAGCGGTATTTGCTGGCGGCGGTAGCGAACCCATAGATGAGGCCACCGCAACCTACAAAGCCCAAATGCAAGCGACGATGAAGGGCTGTTATCACAATCTTTGCGATGAATACCGTGAAGATTGGGATTTAAGCGGCGCGCTGCAAGACTTGCAAGTCTACTACCAAGTCACGCGCACCTTAGGCAACAGTAAAGATTGGCCGGGATATTATCAAGGCACAGAGTTTAATAGCCTGCGCCCTGCCCAAACAACCTTAGAGACGGCGGCTAAATAGTTCAGTGACTTTTTGCTAAAGCCTGCTCGGTTAGTCGTCTCTTATTGGCGCCTGCTAGTCGCACCTTCGAAATAAAGCGCCATATCAACCAACGAGGTAAAACGCCAAACAAAATCGAAAAGCACGTGAACCATTCACGTGCTTTTTTGTTTTCAGCTCACAAAAAAATGCCGTTATCACTAAATTCCTATCCCACCGCGTCATTATGAAAAGGCTTATGCCGGCTTTTGATATCAAACTCGACGGATTAACTGATTAAAAATAAAACACTTAAACCTGTGGGCTCGACATTTACGATCTTTTTCGCAGTTTTTCTCTCATCGGCACTTTTTTAAAGCACATTGTGAATTCCCCAAAACTCTTCGCGCCAAATCAAGCAATAAAAGCAAACCATCAAAAATAACTCAAATTTATTGAATTATTCTCAATTAAAATCGTTAAATACAAACAACTAAATCAACAAAAACACCAATAAACAGATAAAACATCAAAAATAGTGTTTGGCAAAACGCTAAATTGCTGGCACATTAAACCTCAATTGAGACATCCTCAAATGACAGACAGTGTGGGAGTTGTACTATGTGTTCAATCTTTTCGATTTTAGATATCCAATCCGATGCCAAACAACTGCGCCAAGTCGCGCTGGAAATGTCTAAGCTCATGCGCCACCGCGGCCCTGACTGGTCAGGTATTTATGCCAGTGATAAGGCGATTCTTGCCCACGAGCGTTTAGCGATTGTTGACATTGAACACGGTGCCCAGCCGCTGCTGACTGAAGATGGCAGTTTGATCCTCGCGGTCAACGGCGAAATCTATAACCATAAAGAACTCAAAGCCCAGCTAGGTGATAAGTACAGCTATCAAACCAACTCTGACTGCGAAGTGATCTTGGCGCTATATCAAGAATACGGTACGCAATTCCTTGATAAATTAAACGGTATCTTCGCCTTTGTGTTATATGACAAAGCCCAAGATTGCTACCTAATTGGCCGCGATCACATGGGTATCATCCCGCTATACACGGGCCGTGACGCTGCGGGTAACTTCTATGTTGCCTCGGAAATGAAAGCCCTGATGCCGGTATGTAAAACCGTAGAAGAATTCCAACCTGGCCAGTATCTCTATTCAAAAGATGCTGAAGCCGTTAAATACTACACTCGCGATTGGCAAAGCTATGATGCGGTTAAAGATAACCCAGCCAGCCAAGAAGAATTGCGTGATGCGTTAGAAGCGGCGGTCAAGCGCCAATTAATGTCTGACGTGCCCTATGGCGTGTTGCTCTCGGGCGGCTTAGATTCATCGGTGATTTCAGCCATTACCCAAACCTTTGCCAAACGCCGCATTGAAGATGACGGTGAAACGGGCGCTTGGTGGCCGCAGCTACACTCCTTTGCGGTCGGTCTTAAGGGCGCACCGGATTTAATCGCCGCCAAAAAAGTCGCCGATGCGATTGGCACCATTCACCATGAGATCAACTTTACCTTCCAAGAAGGCTTAGATGCGATTAAAGAAGTGATCTACCACCTAGAAACCTACGATGTCACCACCATACGTGCTGCCACGCCAATGTATTTAATGGCGCGTAAAATCAAAGCCATGGGCATTAAGATGGTGTTGTCGGGTGAAGGTGCTGACGAGCTATTTGGCGGCTACTTATACTTCCACAAGGCGCCAAACGCACAGGCATTCCACGAGGAGTTGGTTCGCAAACTCGATAAACTGCATCTGTTCGACTGCCTGCGTGCCAACAAAGCCATGGCCGCCTGGGGATTAGAGGCCCGCGTGCCCTTCCTCGATAAAGAGTTTATGGATGTGGCGATGCGCATCAACCCTGAAGCGAAAATGTCTAAGGATGGCCGTATTGAGAAACACATTCTGCGTAAAGCCTTTGAGCACAAATTGCCAAAAGAAGTGGCATGGCGTCAGAAGGAGCAATTCAGTGACGGCGTAGGCTACTCTTGGATTGACGGTTTGAAAGAACATGCCGCGGCACAAGTCGATGATTTGCAACTGGCAAATGCGAAATTCCGTTTCCCCTATAACACGCCAGAAACCAAAGAGGCTTACTTCTATCGCTGCTTCTTTGAGGAACACTATCCATTGAGCGGCGCCGCTGAAACAGTTCCAGGTGGAAAATCCGTCGCCTGTTCAACGCCAGAAGCATTGGCTTGGGATGAAAGCCTACGCGGTATTATCGACCCATCGGGCCGCGCCGTACGCTCAGTGCATACCGCAAGTTATTAATGGTCTAACATTGAAGGACTTGGTTAATAAACTAGGTTGATGAGCTAGATTGATGAGCTAAGTTAATTAACTAGATTGATACAGCCAACCACCAGCGCCACCCTAGGGTGGCACTGGTATTTTGATGCTTTTTACTTTTATTGCTTACTCACGTGCAAAATGGTGACTTAGCTAAAATACCAAACTAGGCCGACAGCGCACTGAATGGCTGGATTTGAGAGTTAACTTGAGAGTGAGCTTGAATGTGGGTTTGAGTGTGAACGTTAGTATGTTGAGTTTGAAAATAAGCATTACTCTGCGTCAACGCCATCGGATCTTGGGTTAAAAACTGCTTTCCAGCACTCAGCCCAGCATGGTAATCATGGCGTAAATCCGCATCGGTACTGCCCAGCAATTTACTCTGCAAATTTTCAGCGGCAAAAATCTGCACTATCTCCACATCCTCTGGCGGATTAGCGATAAACGCCAATTCTTCCTGATAGGCTTGTTCGTGCTGCACTAAGTAATCTATGGTTTTCGGACAAAAGCCAGAAACACAAATCCAAGATTTTAATTTGTGAACCCATGCCGATTGCGCCTGAAAATCCTCACTCACAGTACGGATCACCACAATTTTGCGGGCACCACGACGATAGGCCTCACGCACAGGTAAAGGCGCCGCTAAACCGCCGTCGAGATAAAAATCACTATCGATATCTTCGCTTAATGCTTCGCTGTGATTAGCCGCGCCGTTATTACAGGCCTTGTCACTATTACAGGCGTTATCACTCAGCCAAGGCGTGAGTTTCACCCCTTGTTTATACAGAAATGGTAATGCGCTAGAAGCTTTAAGCAATTCGCGCCACTGGCTTTTACTGCTTGGACTTAAAAAATAACCCTTGCGATCACTGGCATTCGTAGTGGTGATCAGTAACTGCCGATGACCGAGTGAGGCTGTCGCCGCGTTAAGATCTAATTTAAACATCCCCTGTCGAGTCTGCTCAAAATACCAATCTAAATCGACCACGTTACCGCCGACTAACCCGCGACCGAGTCGATAGAAGCGTTTATGGCGTGATAAACCGCGGATCAAGCGTTTGGCATAACCCTTTTGTCTAGCTAAAAAGCTGGTTAAATTTTGCGAACCTGCCGACGTGCCGATAAATAAATCAAAGGGATCGAATCCGCCATCGAGCCAAGCATCGAGCACGCCTGCGGTGAAAATTCCGCGCTGACCACCACCTTCTGCGATCAGGGCTACCTGTGGGCTAGCGTTAGCTTGAGCGTATTTGGAGGCGAAGTGACTGACGGCGTGCATAGGAAACCTTATCGAATAATTCATATAAGGCGAGTCTAAACAAGCTGCATGAGAAAGGATAACGGATAGAAGCTATCATCTTAATAGATAAACACTATTAAGATGATAAGCCACACAAGGTTAATCCATGCTAAAGGCACGAATACTGACAGAGAGCTACGGCGATTATACGCGCAAGATTGACCGATTCGCTCAAGCTTGTTCATCATCCTTAACAAACAAGCTCTTTGCACATCAATGCATTAAAACTTATGACTCAGTTCAAGCGTGATGTTGCGCGGCTCACCGGGGAAATGGCCATTACGTTCGCTAAAACCACTGACGGCATATTCTTTGTCGAAGATATTTTTAAGATTTAAGCGCACTTGAGTTTGGTCCCATTGGGTCGTCCAGCTCATATCAAAAATCGTATGGGCCTTCACCGTTTGGCCATCGAGGCTGAACTGCTCGCCCACGTAATCCATGCCAAAGGCAATCGCCGAATCGAGTGCATTGATATCGTAACGGGTCCATATCCCCGCTTGATGACGCGGCGCATTGGCAAAATGTTTACTATCAAAGGTATTGGTTAAACTGTCGTTCGTTACCCCTTTAATCACTTCGGTCTCGTTATAGGCATAGTTTGCCGTGACAGTCAGGTTATCGGTTAAATCCCCCACCAGCGTCCATTCGAGGCCTTGACTGCGCACTTCACCCAAATTAAGCAAAGCGGGAATACCATCGTCATCGCCTGCATCTAATGGATTGGCTTGGGCAACATTTTGCTTTTCAATGCGATACACAGCGAGCGTAGTCATAAACTGGCCATCAAGCCATTCATTTTTCATCCCAAGTTCAATTTGATTACCCGTTTCAGGATCGAGGAAACCGTCAGCAATATCTTGTGCTTGATCGGTTAAGGATGCTGGATTAAAGCTCTCTGAGTAATTCAAATAAAAGGACATTGAATCGATTGGGCGATAATTAAGCCCAGCCCTTGGCGTTATCGCATTGTCGCTGAAGGAGAAACCGGTCTTTTTATCATAATCATCAAACTGGCTGAAACGCAGACCGGCAATCAATGACCACTGCTCATTAAAGTGCAGATGTTCCTGTACATAAATGCCATAGCGGTTAGCGCGAGTGCCATCGGTATTTTTGTCTTGCAGTGTGTAAGTACTTGGGTCAGTTTCACCATAATTAAGGTCAAAAATATTCAGGTTGCCGACACCTGTTTTATCAGTCGCCAGCTTGTAACTGTATTCGGTTTCCACATAGTGATAGTCGCCGCCGAACAGGAATTCATGTTCAAAACCTAAGGCATCGAATGCGTAGACAAAATCATTAGTTAAACTGATTTCATCATTAGCCCTTGATTGTACGCGGTATTCTCGCTTAATGGTGCCATCTGCACTATTGGCTTTACCATCACCATTTACATCGACCCAACCCCTCGATTCATGGTATTGCTGATCCGAATCATTATTCAGATAGCGGACCTGGGTCTTGACCGAGAAGTTATCGGTAAATTGATGATCGAGAATCGCTTGCAGCACCAGCGCATCCATCTTCTGGAAGTCACTCTTCTCATTGGCATTATAGGATGGAGCTACAAGGAAATTGCCCGCATCATCCACTGGCACGCCGCGTAGCCGATTGCCACCTAAATCCTGCTTAATAATATCGAAGGTGGTGGTGAGCTTAGTATCATCACTAATTTCGTAGAGTAACCCACCCGCAACTTCGGCATTTTGGCTATCGGCATTATTGCGAAAGCTATCTTCCTGTTGATAGTAGGCGCCAAAGCGATAGGCGAGATTTTGAGTAAGACCGCCAGTTAAATCCAGCGAGCCCCCCATCATATCCTCGCTGCCCGTGCTTAATGTCAGCTCCTTGCTCTCGACAAAGGTCGGTTTTTTAGTGACATAGTTGATCATGCCGCCGGGTTCACCGCCGCCATAGAGTGCCGATGCAGGGCCTTTTAACACTTCAACCCGCTGCACATTAAAGAGTTGCGGCACAGAAAATCCCGAATAAGGGTCACCCCTTACCCCATCATAAAACACGTTGGCATCGTCGCGAAAACCACGAAAGGTCACGCCGGAATAACTAAACTCACTCACGCCCGCGATTGAGCGGTATAAATCGGTAATATTGCGCGCCGCTTGGTCAACGATTAACTGCTCGGTCAGCACTTGCACCGACTGCGGCAATTCCATCACATTAATGGCCGTCTTAGTGCCAACCGTGGTTTCTTTATCGACGTACATTTGCATTGCGCGGCCATGGACAGCAATGCGTTCAGGCGTCACTAACTTAGCGTCAGGTTCAGAGGCATCATCTGCAGGAATAACATCAGACAGAACCGTATCCGAGCTAGGGTCGATGTCACTTTTTGATGGTTTTTCAGTGGCAAACACCCAAGAGTGTTGAACTAAAGCGAGTGCGATTAATGAATAGGCGAAACGAGATTTCACAAAATACCCCGGCATATTGAGCAAACCTTCGGTTTACCCTTGTCATATTAAATGGGTCGTCATTATAAAGTTTGACGCGAAGATGACAATAATTCTCATTTAAATTTACATGCACGGGATTTTTTTACAATTGTAAAGACAGGGTTAGCCTTAGCGGCTCCATTCTCGCCACGGATAAATCACTCCCTTTTCTATATAAAGCCAGTGAAACTCTCAATAAAACAACCTGTAAAGCCCTCAATAAAAAAGCCAGCATGCTAATGCTGGCTCTGAAGATGTTTTAACAAAGCTAAGTTAAAAAATACTTTCATCAAGCGATGTTAGCATCTCACTCGCCTGCTCAATTTGCTTACGCAGACTGCGACCTTGCACCGCCCAGTAAGCCATATAAAAATCGGCGGTTTTCAATTTGGCCTGATAAAACGCCGTTTCTTCGGAGCCCTGCTCTAGTGCCGCTAATGCCACCGCGGCACTTCTGGCCCACATCCACGCCAGCGCAGTCACCCCAAACAACTCCAGATATGCCATAGACGCTGCGCCGATAATGTCAGGATTGGTCGCAGCTTGTGCAGCTAAATAACCGCTAGCCTTTTGCAAATCACCCGCACAGTCCATTAAACCACTCACGTAAGGTTGCATAGCCGCATTGGTGCTATGTGACTTAATAAACTCTGTCACTAACGCTGACCATTGCTGCATGGCCGCGCCGCGGTCGCTAAGCAGCTTACGGCCCACTAAATCCAATGCCTGAATACCGTTAGTGCCTTCATAAATCAGTGCAATACGGCTATCACGCACAAATTGCTCCATTCCCCACTCATGGATATAACCATGTCCACCAAACACTTGCTGCGCATCGACACAGGCATTAAAGCCGCGATTAGTGATAAAACCTTTCACTACGGGTGTAAACAGTGCCGCTAATTGGGAGGCAACTTTGGCTTTGGCGGGATCGGTATGGCGCTCAGCTTCATCTAGCCACAAAGCTTGTTGTCCAACTAAGGCTCTTGCGCCCTCATTAAAGGCTTTTTGCGACAGCAACATACGGCGCACATCGCCGTGAACCAAAATCGGATCGGCAGCTTTTTCGGGAGCTTTGGCACCGCTTAAGGCGCGGCTCTGTAATCTGTCTTTGGCATAGGCCAGCGCATTTTGATAGGCAATCTCAGACACTCCCAGCCCTTGTACGCCAACCCCTAAACGCGCTTGGTTCATCATAGTAAACATGGCGCGCAGCCCTTGGTGTGGCTCGCCTACAAGCTCGCCCAATGCCCCTTCAAATACCATCACACAGGTGGAGTTACCGTGAATCCCCATCTTATGTTCAAGGCCACTGGCATATAAAGTGTTCGGCGCACCAAGGCTACCATCGCTATTCACTAATACTTTAGGCACGGCGAACAAGGATATGCCCTTCACGCCTTCAGGCGCATCGGGCAAGCGGGCTAATACGAGGTGTACTATGTTGTCGGTGAGTTGGTGATCGCCTGATGAGATAAAAATCTTCTCGCCGGTAATCGCAAAAACGCCTTCGGATACTGGCACGGCTTTCGTGCGTAATAAGGCTAAGTCAGTACCGGCGTGGGACTCTGTCAAGTTCATGGTTCCTGTCCATTCACCGCTAACCAGTTTACTCAAATATTTTTGCTTAAGTGCATCACTGCCGTGGGCATGGATGGCGGCATAAGCGCCATGGGTCAAACCAGGATACATGGCAAAGGCCATGTTGGTTGCCGTTTGCATTTCTGTTGCAAAAATCCCCACCACTTCGGGCAAACCTTGGCCGCCATATTCGGGATCGCAGGTCAGCGTCGGCCAGCCATTATCGACAAACTGCCGATAGGCGTTATCAAAACCCTCAGGCGTCATCACCTTACCATCGACCAACTTACAACCCTGCAGATCGCCCACACTATTGAGCGGTAACATAACTTCGGTACTAAAGTCGGCCATCCCCTGCAGAATAGCATCAACCAGATCTGGGTCGATTTCATCGAACCCCTTAAGTGCATCTTGCTGATAAATATGTAACATCTCATCGAGGATAAATTGATAGTCGCGCAGCGGCGCTTGATAAACTGGCATAATCGCTTCCCTTTTCTTGTTAGATTGCAACTCAACTAAGTGATCTGACCACTTTAGTGCTCTGACCACTTTAGCTAAATTTGTTGAAAAAGGAAGCACTAGATCCCAAGGAAAGTGACTTTTGTTTACGCAATCGAACAGCTAAACCGTAAATTGATCGCAACAAAGCCTTATGTTATCGCGGAAAACTTTGTAAGCTAACTGCCTGTTTTTCTGATATGCAGCAGAGTTAAGGATATTGCGACTATGGGTTCTGTCACTACTAAAAAGCACGCCAACGGGCTCGATTATGTCGAAGTGAATACGGCGTTATGTCAGGCAAGAATTTTTTTGCAGGGCGCGCAAATCGACTATTTTCAACCCCTAGGTAAACCACCTTTGCTGTGGGTTTCATCGGCTGACGATTATCAACCCGGTAATGGGATCCGCGGCGGCGTGCCCATCTGCTGGCCTTGGTTTGGCATGAGTAGTGAAGCGAACTTTCCCCAACACGGTTTCGCCCGTACCCGTATTTGGGCGCTGGAATCGGTAGAGATGCGTAATCAGTTAGTGGATTTACGTTTTAGCTTAAAAATCAGTGAGCAAGATAAAATCTATTGGCCGCATAACACTGAGGTCAGCGTGTTATTTACCCTAGGCGACACCCTGAGCATCAGTCTTGTGAATACCAACTTAGGCGATGAAACCGTAACGCTTACTCAAGCGCTGCACAGCTATTTCCCGATTGAGGATATCCACCAACTCAAGGCCAGCGGTTTTAGCGGCGCTAAATATATCGAATTTGCCGAGGGGCCTTATCCGCAAACCACGGATGAAGTGCTGTTTAATCGCGAAACGGATCGTGTCTATACCGATCTCGGCCCAGTGCAGTTACTGCATACGCCGCAGGGGACAATCGAAGTCAGCCGTGAAAACAGCCAATCGGCGGTATTATGGAACCCATGGATTGAAAAGTCACAACGCCTGGGCCGATTTAATCCAGAGGATTATCTGACCATGGTCTGCCTAGAAGCGGCCAACGTGTTAGAAGATCAAGTCGTGCTCACCCCAGGTGAAAGCCACAGTTTAGTGACCCATATTCGCTGGCAAGACTAGCGTTAAACATCCTAGTCAAAAAACGATATAAACAAAAATGCCCAGTTCGATACCAATGAGAACTGGGCATTTTTATAACAGACGAAATCTTAAAACAAGATGGCTTATTTAGCTGATTTTTCTAAGCGAGCCAACAGGCTAGACGTATCCCAACGGTTACCGCCCATGCCCTGCACTTCTGAATAGAATTGATCGACTAACGCGGTCAATGGCAAGTGTGAACCATTGCGGCGGGCTTCTTCTAGGGTAATACCTAAATCTTTACGCATCCAATCGACGGCAAAACCAAAGTCATAGCTTTGGCCCCACATGGTTTTATAGCGATTTTCCATTTGCCAGCTCTGCGCCGCGCCTTTACTGATCACTTCAATCACTTTCTCGCCATCAAGACCCGCCTTGCGCGCAAACTGTAATGCTTCCGCCAACCCTTGCACCACACCCGCAATACAGATTTGATTCACCATCTTAGTTAACTGCCCAGCACCGACTTCACCTAAACGTTCTGCGCAGCGGGCAAAGGCTTCAATAACGGGTTTAACCCGGGCAAACACCGCTTCATCGCCGCCAACCATCACAGTCAACACACCATTTTCGGCGCCCGCTTGACCGCCAGACACAGGCGCATCGAGGAAATCAATACCTTTTTCGGCTAAGACTTTATGTAGCTCACGGGCGACATCGGCCGAAGCCGTAGTATGGTCAACCAGCACAGCGCCCTTTTCCATACCCTGGATAGCGCCATCACGACCTAATACCACTTCACGCAAATCGTTATCATTGCCCACACAGGTAAACACAATATCTTGGCCCATTGCCGCCTCTTTGGGTGTTGGGCAGCAGCGGCCGCCATAGGTGTCGACCCAAGTTTGCGCCTTGGCAAAAGTGCGATTATAAACAGTGACCTCATGGCCTTTGTTCAGTAAATGCCTCGCCATGGGATATCCCATAACGCCTAAACCAATAAATGCGACTTTTGCCATGAAGTGATCCTCAAATAGATAAACAAAGTAAATCGATTCAAAATAGTGGCCGCAGTTTAACATTCATCAACGGTAACGTCAGAGTGAAATCGGAGCGAGTGATAAACGCACTTTTCGCTAGAAACAACAAAGGCGCAATAAGCGCCTTTGTTATCGTAATTAATAGATTATTTCTGCACGTGGGCTTCCATTTCGGCGCCAATCTTTTTACGCATTTCCATCAAGCGCAGTGCAGAATCCCGCAAATGAATATCATGTTCAGTCTGTGGTATCCACTCAGGCACGGGTGTGGGTTGGCCGTTTTCATCCACCGCCACCATGATCACAATACAGTGAGTGGTGAGATGACGCTCGGAAACCTTAGGGTCGCCCGCACGCACATCGATACCGATATGCATAGAGGTCTTGCCCGTATAAATCACCTTAGCGCTGACTTCGACTATGTTGCCCACTAAAATGGGTTGCACAAAACGAATACCGCCCGCATAGGCGGTAATACAATATTTACCGCTCCAGCCTGCGGCACAGGCATAGGCCGCGAGATCGATCCATTTCATCACCGCGCCGCCGTGGACCTTACCACCAAAATTGACATCCGCAGGCTCTGACAAAAATCTCAGGGTACTCTGTCTATCGATACCAGCCATATAACCTCAACTTATTTAGCCTCTGTGGCTAATGTTTTCGTGCAATAAGCTGAGTTTACGATAGAAATACCCCTTAGCGTAAACATAATTGCGATTACACTCGCTTAAACAGTAATGAACCGTTAGTACCACCAAAGCCGAAGGAGTTACACAAGGCGTAATCTAACTTCACATCACGGGCAGTATGGGCAACAAAGTCTAAGTCACAGCCTTCATCTGGATTATCCAAATTGATGGTCGGTGGCACGGCTTGGTCGCGCAGTGCAAGCAGAGTAAAAATCGCTTCAACCGCGCCCGCAGCACCCAGCAAGTGGCCAGTCATCGATTTAGTCGAGCTGACGAGCAAGTTATAAGCATGATCGCCAAATACTGACTTAACCGCTGCCGCTTCGGCCTTATCACCCGCGGGTGTCGAGGTACCATGGGCATTGATATAACCAATTTGTTCCAGTGATAACTTAGCGTCATGAATGGCATTAACCATAGCCGCAGCCGCGCCAGCACCATCGCTTGGAGGCGATGTCATATGGAACGCATCGCCACTCATACCAAAACCGACCAACTCGCCGTAAATGGTTGCACCGCGTGCTTTAGCGCGCTCATACTCTTCCATCACGATCACGCCAGCACCATCACCAATCACAAAACCATCGCGATCTTTATCCCAAGGGCGGCTCGCCGCGGTGGGGTCGTCATTACGGGTCGACAACGCCTTAGCGGCACCGAACCCCCCCACACCCAATGGACAGGTAACATCTTCTGCACCACCGGCAACCATGACGTCCGCATCACCATAGGCAATGGTACGCGCCGCAAAGCCAATATTGTGAACACCCGTAGTGCACGCCGTCGTGACGGCAAAGTTAGGCCCAGTCATGCCATACATGATCGACAGGTGGCCCGCGATCATATTGATGATGGTGCTTGGCACAAAGAAAGGTGATATTTTGCGAGGACCGCCATTGATCAAAGCGCTGTGGTTCTGTTCAATCAACCACATACCACCCATACCCGCACCAATAGCTGTGCCCACTCGGCTAGGGTTTTCTTTGCTCATGTCCAGACCAGAGTCTTGGATAGCTTGGATGCCAGCCGCCATACCGTATTGGATAAAAAGATCCATCTTGCGGGCGTCTTTTTTAGTTAAGTACTGCTCCACATCAAAATCTTTTACTGAACCACTAAAACGAGTTGTAAACTCACTGGCATCAAATTTGGTTATCGGCGCAATACCACTCTTACCAGAAAGCAAAGCCTTCCAAGAAGTATCGACGGTATTACCCACGGGAGTTACTAATCCTAAACCGGTTACCACTACACGACGTTTAGACACGGCAGTCACCTTTTGAATGCTAAATAGATTAAGTTATGACAGATAAATGCGTTTCTATCATGAAAATTGTTCGCCAATCTGCGGCGAGCATCTCATGGATAAATGTTAAACGGGATCCAGAGACGATTGAATGGCACTACTGCAGAGTTTAGCGGGGATAAAACAAAAACAGGCGGCATATTTGCCGCCTGTTCTCAAGAATTCAGAATTACTGATTCTTAGAAACGTAATCGATCGCTGCTTGAACAGTAGTGATCTTTTCAGCTTCTTCATCAGGGATCTCGGTATCGAACTCTTCTTCCAGAGCCATAACCAACTCAACAGTGTCCAGAGAATCTGCACCCAGATCGTCAACGAAAGATGCCGCTGGTTTAACGTCTTCTTCTTTAACGCCCAGTTGCTCTACAATGATTTTCTTTACACGTTCTTCGATGTTGCTCATTAGTTTTCTTTCCTATTCAAATTACGCACTTGCGTAAGATTGCGAGTAGTTTATTAGATTTGGCTGACAATGCAAGCTTAGTTTTCGTGGTCTAACCACGAAATTTAGCGACCAATTGATACAGATCACTACTCAGTTGCGACAGTATCCCTGCCATCCGCCCTTAAACCATGTACATTCCGCCATTCACATGCAAAGTTTCGCCTGTGATGTAAGCGGCAGAATCCGAGGCCAAAAAGAGCACTGCATTGGCGATTTCTTGCGCCTGCCCTAATCGTTCCATCGGAACCTGAGACATGATAGCTTTTTGCTGATCTTCGGTCAGCTCATCAGTCATATCGGTCTGGATAAATCCAGGAGCGATAGCATTAACCGTAATTTGACGAGATGCAACCTCTCTTGCAAGAGATTTTGTAAACCCAATCAAACCGGCTTTTGCTGCCGAGTAGTTAACCTGACCTGCATTACCCATAGTGCCTACCACTGAACCGATATTGATGATACGGCCGAAGCGCTTTTTCATCATGGTACGCATTACAGGTTTTGATAGTCTGAATAATGATGTCAGGTTGGTATCTATGATATCTTGCCATTCATCATCTTTCATTCGCATCAGCAAATTATCACGGGTGATACCCGCGTTATTGACTAGAATATCAACATCACCCGCTTTTTCTTTGATCGAGGCGAATAAATCGGTGATTGATTGACTATCTGTGACATTAAGCACTAAACCAAAACCTTTGTCACCCAGATATTCTTGGATTGCTGCGGCGCCCTTCTCACTTGTTGCAGTTCCAACCACAACCGCACCCGCTTCGACTAATGTTTCGGCAATGGCGCGGCCAATACCACGGCTAGCACCCGTCACTAGGGCGACTTTACCGGTTAAATTCAAGTTAAAACGCATACAAACTCCTTACTCAGTTAATGCTGCAAATGAAGCGACATCATTAACCGCTTGGGCAGAAAGTGATTTATTAATTCGTTTTGTAAGTCCCGTCAATACTTTACCAGGACCACACTCCACCAGTTGCGTAATGCCTTTCTCGGCCATCAGTTCAACGGTTTCACTCCAACGGACTGGACAATACAACTGACGTACTAATGCATCTTTAATCTCATCGACTGACGTTGGTGAAGCCACATCGACATTATTAATCACAGTGATTTTAGGTGCATAAAACGCCACATCGTTCAACGCAACCGCAAGTTTATCTGCGGCAGGCTTCATCAATGCGCAGTGGGATGGCACGCTGACAGGTAAAGCCACCGCCATTTTCGCGCCAGCCGCTTTACACGCTGCCGCGGCACGTTCAACGGCATCTTTTTGACCTGCGATCACCACTTGGCCAGGGCTGTTAAAGTTAACTGGGCTTACAACTTCACCTTGTGCCGCTTCGGCGCAGGCATTAGCGATACCCTCATTATCTAAACCAATAATGGCATACATAGCCCCCGTTCCAGCAGGAACCGCTTGTTGCATCAGTTGGCCGCGTAACTCAACTAGTTTGATCGCGTCTTTAAAATCCATAACTCCGGCGCACACTAAAGCCGAATACTCACCTAAACTGTGCCCTGCAAGCATAGCTGGCATGGCTTTACCCGATGCCACAAAAGCACGCCAAATGGCAACACTTGCGGCCAAAAGTGCTGGCTGGGTTTTATCGGTTTCATTTAAGGTTTCAACGGGACCTTCTTGCACTAATGCCCACAGATCATAACCTAATACTTCACTCGCCTCGGCAAAGGTTTGCCCAACGATGGCGTGTGACTCGGCAAGTTCGGCTAACATGCCTAAAGCTTGTGAACCTTGGCCCGGAAATACAAAAGCAATATTTTCCATATTCAAATTACCTATGGCGAACTTAATTTATTGAAAATGACTTACATCTCTAAGATAAACATAAACCTATGTCACTTAGATGAAAACCTTTAGAAACGCACTAACGCGCTACCCCACGCAAACCCGGCACCAAAAGCTTCGAGCAACAATAATTGTCCACGCTGAATACGGCCATCACGCACGGCCTCATCGAGTGCAATAGGCACAGAAGCCGCGGAGGTATTGCCGTGTTTCGCGAGAGTTAATACCACTTTATCTAAACTCATATCGAGCTTTTTCGCGGTAGCGTTAATAATGCGAAAGTTTGCTTGATGTGGGACTAACCAGTCGATTTCTGACTTGTCGATATTATTTATCCGCAGTGTTTCGGTCACGACATGGGATAATTGAGTCACCGCCACTTTAAAGACATCGTTACCCTTCATGGTCATAAAGCCGACCGCTTCAGAGGTTTCGCCTTGACGCGGCGGGAAAGCACATTTCAATAAGTCGCCCTGACGACCATCGGCATAAATGTGAGTAGAAATAATTCCGGGTTCGTCGGATGCACCGATAACGGCAGCGCCGGCACCATCACCAAACAGAATAATAGTCGTTCGGTCCTCTGGCTCACATAGGCGAGACAGCACATCCGCACCAATCACTAGCACTTTTTTTGCAGCACCAGTTTTAACAAATTGATCGGCGACTGAAAGTGCATATACAAAGCCTGAACATGCGGCCGCAATATCGAAGGCCGGAATAGTATGAACCCCAAGCATGGCTTGGATTTCACAGGCTGCGGCCGGAAAAGCATTTGCCGCACTGGTGGTGCCACAAATGATCATGTCTAAATCTGATGCATCAATGCCAGCCATCTCCAGCGCTTTTAATGCCGCTTGATAGCCCATAGTAGAAACGGTTTCATCGAAGGCCGCAATGCGACGCTCAGAGATACCCGTACGTTCAACAATCCATTGGTCAGTGGTTTCCACCATTTTTTCCAAATCTTGATTGCTACGCACCTGCACCGGTAGATAACTACCAGTTCCGAGAATTTTTGTATGCATAAGGAGGGATCAGTTATTTATATCTAAAAGAATCGACTCTAAACGATCTCTTATCATTTCAGGGAGTCGACGTTGAGCTTCAGTTACTGCCAAACTAATTGCTTGTAAATAGGCAGTTTCATCCGCATTTCCATGGCTTTTTACAACTATTCCGCGCAATCCTATCAGACTTGCTCCGTTATAGTGGTCGGGGTTCATCTGACTGAGGACCGCCTGAATACGAGGGGCGATAAGTTTTGCCAAAAAACGCACGAATAAACCTTGGGTTAGTCCCCGTTTTAACTGATGTACCAATAACTTGGCAATGCCTTCAGAGGTTTTAAGCGTGATGTTACCCACAAAACCATCACAAACTATGACATCCACGTTACCGGAATAGATTTCATCACCTTCGATAAAACCTGTGTAATTGATCTGATCGGTATTTTGCAGGATCTGCGCGGCTTGCTGAACTTGATCGTTACCCTTAATCTCCTCTGTACCGACATTGAGTAAAGCCACTTTTGGGCGAGATTTCTTATCCACCGCTTCACAGAGTACTGAGCCCATTACGGCAAATTGGAATAAGGTCTCAGAATCACAGGAAATATTCGCACCTAAGTCCAGCAAATAGACGGGCTTTTGAGTGACTGAAGGTAAGCAACTGACAAGCGCAGGCCTATCCACTCCTGGCAAGGTTTTTAATAATACCTTTGCCATGGCCATCAGCGCGCCCGTATTGCCGGCACTGACACACGCGGCCGCACGCTCATCCCTCACTAATTCAATGGCTAAGCGCATGGAACTATTCTTGCGAGTACGTAAAGCATGCACGGGTCTATCCGTCATACTGACGACTTCATCGGTATGGATAACGTCTATACGGGAAAGTAGTAAAGGTTCAGCTTGGCGCAAATAGACATCAATTTCAGTCTTATCACCGACTAAAATGATTTTAAGAAAAGAGTGTAATTTTAGTGCCCGCAAGGCTGCAGGCACTGTGACGTGGGGGCCATGATCGCCACCCATCGCATCTAACGCAAGCGTCAGACTCGTCATTAGGAAACCAACAAATTACTTGTTGATTACCTTTTTACCGCGATAGAAGCCATCTGCAGTCACATTGTGACGCATATGGATTTCACCGCTGGTAGCGTCTACAGACAGCTGAGCAGTGCTCAGTGCGTCATGTGAACGGCGCATACCGCGCTTTGAACGAGATTTTTTGTTCTGTTGTACAGCCATTGGCCCTGTCTCCTAGATTACTTGCTCTTCAGTTTTTCTAACACTGCAAACGGATTTGGACGCTCCTCTTGAGCGGGTTCGATCTCGCCTACAACTATGTCTTTAGATCCCATATTACAATCAATTTCTTCATGCATAGGAATTATCGGCATAGCGACTATCAATTCATCTTCGATCAATTGATGCAGACGTACTTCGCCAATTTCATTGCACTCAATTGGGTCATACGCATCCGGGAGCTCATCGATTTCTGCCTTAGTCCGGCATGGACCGAAGCAAAACTCGACCGTAACCTCAGTGGTAAATAGCGTCATGCAGCGTTGACATATCAGAGTGAGCTCCGTCACAGCCTTCCCTTTCAGGTAGACTATCCCCTGTAAATCCACACCACATTCAAGCGACACTGCCACATCGGAACAGTCGCCGGCACATAACTCATTTAATCTTTTCAGCTGCACACCAGGAACTACGCCCTGATAAGTCATGCGACTCGAGGCGGCACGAAATGGATCAATTGAAACCGGTATCTTTACTGTTTGCATAAGGCGCGCATATTATAGTTTGAAAACGCTAGAGTCAAAGAAAAATTTCTAACTTAAGTCCCAGTCTGCAACTTAAGCCCTTCTCCAGCCCCAACATTGAAATTAACGGAAGCGAAATTTTACCCAAGCAAGCGAAGGCATACAAGCGTAAGCCGCCTAAAATAGCGACATTCATCGAAAAGAAACGCCGAAATACGAAAGGCTTGCTCTTTCTGGCCAAGATTCGCGACAATAACACCCCATTTAAGCTGTGGACAGGTCCAATATGCCTCCCCATTTAGTGTTAGCGTCAACCTCTGTGTATCGACAAGCATTACTGCAAAAACTGGGTTTAGCCTTTGAATGCTGTAATCCCAATATTGATGAAACGCCAAAGGTGGACGAGTCTGCGCAGGCCCTAGTACTCCGGCTCGCACAAGCCAAAGCCCTTGCAGGGGGAGAATCTTTCCCTGATAGCCTGATCATAGGCTCAGATCAGGTCGCCGTGATAGATGGCAGGATTATCGGTAAACCCCATCATTTTGATAATGCCGTTGCCCAGCTCACCCAAGCCTCTGGCAAGGCCATCACCTTTTATACGGGTCTTGCACTCTATAATGCCGCAACGGGTGCGATGACCGCCGAGGTTGAACCCTTCACGGTTCATTTCAGGCACCTTAGCCATGCACAGATTGTCGCCTATGTCGAAAAGGAAGAGCCCTACTACTGCGCGGGCAGTTTTAAGAGTGAAGGTCTAGGCATTGCGTTATTTACAGAGCTTAAAGGTCGTGATCCCAATACCTTAGTCGGCTTGCCACTGATATTACTGACGGAAATGCTATTAGCCCAAGGGATAGACGTTCTCGCTTAAGGCGCTAGGGCAGCTATTGCTGCTTTAGCATAAAAGCAGCGTTAGAGGTATCGCAGTAATTGCGCTGGTGAGTCAATCAAGGCGATAGGTTTTGCCCGCAGCAATTTTTCGGCACTGTGGGCGCCATAGGTCACGCCAACGCTATCAATTCCGGCATTGGCCGCCATGGTCAAATCCAGCAACGAATCGCCCACCATCAAGGCTCGGTTAGGGGCAATATTCAATTCTTTCAGTAAGCTTGAGATCATCTCAGGATGGGGTTTGCTGTGCACTTCATCGGCGCAGCGTGATGCAATAAAGTATCGACCTAAGCCCGTTTGCTCAAAGACGCGCTCAAGTCCCGCGCGGGCCTTACCGGTTGCAACGGCTAATTGGTAGCCTTGCTTATGCAAGTCATCGATTAAAATGGGCGCTTGTGCAAAGAGCGGCGTTGGCGTGGTGTCTAAATGCAAATACTGTGTTTTAAATTCGGCGCGCATCCGCTGATACTCATCATCTTCGCCTTGGCTAAATTCATTTTTAGAGTGCGAATGCTGAGAGTATGCAGAAGAAACGCTGGAATTGAGTCCCAGTGGAAACAGGACTCGCAGCGCTTCTGTCATAGAAAGGCCGATGATATCGCGAATATCACTTTCGGTTGGGATAGGTAAAGTGAGCGCCCTCGCCATATTTTCAATACAAACGATGATTTTACCTATGGAATCCATCAGAGTGCCATCCCAATCGAAAATCACTAAATCATATTTTCTGGCATCAAACCGATTAGATTGCACTCTCATAAAACATCATCGTCCGTAAAGCATAAAATGTATATTTAACCGTTTTAGACGCGTTTAAGCCGACTCAAAACCAGTGTTAAATTGTCATCTAAGGGCGCAGAAACCCGCATCACTTCATCATTTTCTGGATGAATGAACATCAATTCAGCCGCATGCAAGAATAAACGCTCAAGGCCGAGTGCACGCATGCTGTCATCAAATCCTTGCTCGCTGTATTTATCATCACAGGCAATGGGATGACCTGCATATTGACAGTGCACCCGAATTTGGTGGGTTCGGCCCGTCACTGGACTGGCTTGAACTAAGGTACAGCCTTGATAGCGCTGCATAATCTTAAAGCGCGTTTCAGAAGGCTTACCTTCAGCGTTCACACGCACAATGCGTTCACCGGATTTTAGCGTGATCTTCAGTAGAGGTTGTTTGACGACTTTATCCTGTGCTGACCACTCCCCTTTCACTAAGGCTAAGTAGTCCTTTTGCATCTTTTTATAGCGCAGTTGATCGTGCATATGTTTAAGCGCGCTACGCTTTTTCGCCACCAACAACACGCCCGAAGTATCTTTATCGAGACGATGTACTAGCTCTAAAAACTTTTGTTGAGGACGCAGTGAACGCAATGCTTCAATCACACCGTAATCGACTCCACTACCACCATGCACGGCAATGCCAGCAGGTTTATTCAGCACGATCAAATGATTGTCTTCATGCAAAATACGATCTTCGAGTTGCGAGACTTTACTTAAGTTCGCCGATGGTGCAGTACGGTTATCCGGCTCTGCCACGCGAACAGGCGGAATACGTACTATGTCGCCAATCTGCAACTTGTACTCGGGTTTAATGCGTTTCTTATTCACCCGTACCTCGCCCTTGCGGACGATGCGGTAGATCATGCTCTTAGGCACGCCCTTAAGAGCCGTCATTAAAAAGTTGTCGATTCGCTGTTCGAAATGATCTTCATCGATAGTGATCAATTGAACCTGTTGCTGTGGAGTGGATACTGTATTCATGATGCGCCATCTGACTAAAACGGCCGCCATTGTACAACAACTGAGAAGAATTGTGCCTTTCCATTGCTGAATTTTTTGATTATTGCTATATTTCACCAGCGATTAGGGATAAGCCGTGAATAAAGTGTTCACAAGCTCCCAATCCCAAGCGGAAAGTTTCACGGATAAAAAAACATTTTCTTGATAGCAACTCATTGATTTGCAAATCGTATATTGAGTAAAAATACCACAAATGCGTTTTTTACGATTAAATCGAGAAAATCACCTTGTTTTAACGAGGTTTTCCCGGAGCTTTTCTCCCCGATTTCGAACAATATTTTAACTTGTCGTCAGACAAACCGATTCGACTTGGGCATTACCGGAACGAAACTAAAGAATTTATGGGGTTGGTTGATGTTTTACAACGAATTCCTTGTTTTTGTAATCATTAAAAAATAAGCCATAAATAGGATGCGACACGCAGCGACTGCGTCTAACAGTAATGCGCACCTTGCCTAGCCACACCAGCCGTGAGGCTCAGTCGACCACTGCTAGGCCCGTAATGCAGCGAAACGCGATTGTTTGATGACCTCTATTTAAAGAAGAATGACGTCATCATGAAACGTATGTTAATCAATGCAACTCAATCAGAAGAGTTGCGTGTTGCCCTTGTTGATGGGCAACAACTGTATGATCTAGATATTGAAAGTCCAGGTCATGAGCAAAAAAAATCCAATATTTACAAAGGTAAAATTACCCGCGTAGAACCCTCTTTAGAAGCCGCTTTCGTTGACTACGGTGCCGATCGCCATGGCTTTTTGCCACTAAAAGAAATCGCCAGAGAATATTTCCCTAAGGGATATTCATTCCAAGGTCGCCCTAATATCAAAGAAGTGGTCAGTGAAGGACAGGAAGTTATTGTCCAAATTGACAAGGAAGAGCGCGGCAATAAAGGCGCGGCATTAACGACGTTTATCAGTCTAGCGGGTTCTTACTTAGTGTTAATGCCAAACAACCCACGTGCAGGCGGAATATCCCGTCGTATCGAAGGTGATGAGCGCACTGAGTTAAAAGAAGCGATGGCCGATTTAGAAGTGCCAGCAGGCATGGGGCTTATCGTTCGTACTGCGGGTGTTGGCAAAGAATCAGCCGAGTTAAAGTGGGACTTAAAAGTTCTGCAACACCACTGGGCCGCAATCACTGAAGCGGCACAAACTAAGGGCGCGCCTTTCTTAATTCACCAAGAAAGTAACGTGATCGTACGCGCTATTCGTGACTATTTACGCCGTGACGTGGGCGAAATCCTCATCGATCATCCCCGTATTTTTGAAGAAGCTAAGCAACATATCGCCTTAGTTCGCCCAGATTTCGTTGAGCGTGTAAAACTGTACGAAGCCGAAGTACCGTTATTTACTCACTTCCAAATCGAATCACAAATCGAATCTGCCTTCCAACGTGAAGTACGTCTGCCATCTGGCGGTTCGATTGTTATCGACCCAACAGAAGCCTTAACCTCAATCGATATCAACTCTGCCCGCGCCACTAAAGGCGGCGATATCGAAGAGACAGCACTTAATACTAACCTCGAAGCCGCCGATGAAATTGCCCGTCAATTACGCCTACGTGACTTAGGTGGCTTAGTGGTTATCGACTTTATCGATATGACGCCTGTGCGCCATCAGCGTGAAGTGGAAAACCGTTTACGTGATGCAGTGCACCACGACCGCGCTCGCGTGCAGTTAGGTCGCATCTCGCGTTTCGGTTTAATGGAAATGTCTCGCCAGCGCCTGCGCCCCTCTTTAGAAGAATCAGCGGCGCATATCTGCCCTCGCTGTCATGGCCAAGGCACGATTCGCAGTACCGAGTCTTTAGCACTATCGATTTTACGTTTGATGGAAGAAGAAGCCATCAAAGAAAACACCTCTCAAATCGAAGCCATTGTGCCTGTGGATGTAGCGGCTTTCTTGTTAAACGAGAAACGCAAGGCCATTCGCATTACAGAACAGCGCCACGATGTTGAAGTGTATGTGATCCCCGATGCGCACATGATGACGCCAGATTACCGCGTGATCCGTCACCGCAGTGACGATGAAATCAGCGAATCTAGCTACAAACGTATTGAGCATCCTGAAGCCAAACTGTACGAGCCGCGCAAACTGGAACGTACCGCAGCACCAGAGCCAG
Source organism: Shewanella putrefaciens (assembly GCF_016406305.1). Classification (NCBI taxonomy): domain Bacteria; kingdom Pseudomonadati; phylum Pseudomonadota; class Gammaproteobacteria; order Alteromonadales; family Shewanellaceae; genus Shewanella; species Shewanella putrefaciens. The sequence continues at coordinate 1,782,151 of NZ_CP066369.1, read as the reverse complement.
CATTAAAAGGTTTTGCTGCACCACAAAAAGTGGAGCAAGCGCCATCACCAACGGTGAAAGTTGAAGCGCCACAACCAGGCTTCTTCAGCAAACTTGTGAGTGCGATCAGTGCCATGTTTGCACCAAGCGAAAAAGCAGAACCCGTAAAAGTTGTTGAAACTAAAACAACTGATACTAGTGCAGCTAACGCTAACCGCCGTAACCGTCGTAATGACACTCGCCGCCCACGCAATGCCCAAGATGCCGACAAAGCAAAAGAAGGCACTCGTGAGCCGCGTAGCCGCAATCCAAAAAAACCGACTGATGTAGCAGCCAGCACACAAGAACGTCCTGTACGCGAAAAAGATGAAGCGGCTAAACGTCCAGCTAAAGCCGAACCTAAGCCACGTGTACAAGCGGCAAAAGATGTGGTTGCCGACATTGAAGCAGATGATGCCCCTAAGCAAGAAGTCGCCCGTGAACGTCGCCAACGTCGTAATATGCGCCGCAAAGTGCGTATCGACAATGGTAGCAACACGCCAGATAGCAGCCTTCAAGAAGAAGCCCTGTTAGCTGAAGTCGCGGCGGTTAATGCCGCTGTGGCAGCTGAAATCGCGGAGGAAGTGCCAGCAGAAGCCAAAGCTCCCCGTGCACGTCGTCAGCCACGTAAAGAAACGGCCCAGGTGAAGGAAGTATCCGACATCGCCGCCGAACTTACCGAAACTGAAGCTAATGAAACCATCGATGACACAGTTAACGCGCCCTTAGTCTCAGCTGACGGTGCTGAAACTGGCAGTGCTGATCAAATCAAAGCCGATGTTGCCGAGATGACTGTTGATTCACAAGCAACTGAAACAGATGCGGATAATATCGACGCAGAAGAAAGAGCCAAACGTGAATCCCGCGATGGACAGCGCCGTAGTCGCCGTAGTCCACGTCATCTACGCGCTGCTGGTCAACGTCGCCGCCGCGATGAAGATGAGCAAGGTACTTCTGCACCAGCCCAATTCATTCCTAACGATGAATTAGGTGTTGATCAAGAGTACCCAAGCGAAGTGATAAGCACCTCCGTGGCAGCATCAACTCCAGTAACAAATACCGAAGTCGTTGTAACGCAGGCGCCAGTTGAACAAGCTGAAGTAGAGATGGTTAACCTTGCCGCGCCAGTGGAAGCCGTAACAACCGCAGCAAAAGAAACCGTTGCCGTTGTTGAAACCGAGGTTGCAATAGCACCAGAGGTTGCCGTGCCAAGCATCAAAGCTCAGGTAATAGAACAAGCAGAAGCGACAGCGGTAACAAATCCGCAGCCAGAAGCAAAAGCCGATACTCACGACGCGGTTATAGTTGAAGTAACGCCCCAAGCGGCTGAGGTCAACATAGAACCCGCAGTAGAAAACCTTGTTGTGGTAAAAGAAACCGCAAAAGACTCTGCCAAAGCTGTCGCATCGGCTCCGATGGCAAAACCTGCCGCAATGACTAAACCACAGGCGAAAGTTCAAGTGGTTTCGACGACGGTTAATCCGCAAGTGACGGATGCAGTGACAAGCAAGCCTAAAGCTGCGAGTCGCTTTGGAGCTATGGTATCGTCGGATATGACTAAGCCTGTGGTTGAAGTAAGAGCCCAAGTCGAAGTGCCTAAGGGACGTGAATACGACTCGAATACAACCGACGAAGCCTCGGCACCTAAGGTAAAACTGGCTAACAGCGCAGAATCGGATATGGCGCGCCCATCAGCGTAAGCCTTTGCCACTCAAAAAAGCCATGCAACTGCATGGCTTTTTTATTTCAGAATGTCCCGTCCTGAAATACCTTGATATAAAGAGGACGTCTTTATGACAACAGCAGAATTAACCGACATTTAAGGTGTAGCTTAATCTCATTTTTTGATAGTATGCGCGACTTATTTTTGCAACAACAATTGAGTAACAGAGGTTCCATGTTTGATCTCATTCGCCACAAAACGTCTAGTCATAAAGCCGATGTGCTTTCTGGTTTAACAGTCGCACTCGCACTTATTCCTGAAGCGGTTGCCTTTGCCTTTGTCGCCCATGTAGAGCCTATGGTTGGACTTTATGCCGCCTTTATCATGGGACTTATTACAGCATTAATTGGTGGCCGTCCAGGAATGATTTCAGGCGCCACTGGTGCAATGGCCGTCGTGATGGTTTCCCTTGTGGTGGAACACGGCGTACAGTATCTTTTTGCCGCTGTGGTACTCGCAGGATTGATCCAAATTGCTGCAGGTGTATGTAAACTCGGTAAATTTATCCGCATTGTGCCTTATCCTGTGATGATAGGCTTCGTCAACGGGCTTGCGATTGTTATTTTCTTAGCGCAACTTGGGCAATTTAAAGTCAAGGATGCCAGCGGTAATTTAGTCTGGCTACCCCAGGAACCATTAATGCTCATGTTAGGTTTAGTAGCCCTAACGATGGCCATTATTTATTTTTTACCAAAGATCACCACTGCGGTGCCTTCATCATTAGTCGCTATTTTGGCTGTCACGGCAATTGCTGTCAGCTTAGATCTCGACACCCGTAACGTATTAGACTTTCTAAAAACCATGAGCGGCGATGAACATGCGACTATTGCCGGCTCATTGCCAAGTTTCGCCATTCCTGCCGTCCCATTTAATTTTGAAACCTTGTATATCATTTTGCCCTATTCATTCATCCTTGCAGCGGTTGGACTCATTGAATCACTACTGACGCTCACGGTGATCGATGAAATGACCAATACCCGCGGACGCAGTAATAGAGAGTGTGTTGGACAAGGCGTAGGTAACATTACCAGTGGCTTTTTTGGCGCCATGGGTGGCTGTGCCATGATAGGCCAGTCGATGATTAACATTAATTCGGGAGGACGCGGCAGATTATCTGGCATTACTGCAGCTATCGCACTGCTGATTTTTATTTTATTTGGTGCCTCTTTCATTGAGATCATCCCATTAGCTGCACTAGTCGGAGTAATGTTTATTGTGGTACTCGGCACTTTCGAATGGGCCAGCTTTAAATTTATGGGTAAAGTGCCAAAACATGACGCCTTCGTTATCGTGCTAGTGACGACCGTGACTGTCTTTACCGATCTTGCCTTTGCGGTATTTGTCGGTGTTGTCGTCTCAGCGTTGGTATTTGCTTGGCAACACGCTAAACACATCAGTGTCAATGTGAGCCAAAATGCCCAGGGGTGGAAAGTGTACGAACTCAATGGGCCGCTATTCTTTGGTTCAATTGCCAACTTTTTAGAGTTATTCGATGCATCCCAAGATCCCCAGGACGTAGTTATTGATTTCAAAAACTCCCGTGTAGCCGACCACTCGGCCCTTGAGGCAATAGATACACTGGCCGAACGCTATGTTAATGCAGGTAAAAAATTGCACTTAATCCATTTGAGTGCCGACTGTAAAGCGCTACTGAGAAAAGCGGGTGATCTGGTCGAGGTCAATCTGCTTGATGATCCACACTATAAAGTCGCCGATGACAAACTCGATTCATAAATCGTTAATGTTTAATACCAATCGTATTAAATATCTGTTCATTCAGCGGGAGTTCAACGCGCTTTAGACAAGGCGAAGGCTTGAAGGCATAGTGGTGCTCTGCCGAAAGTCTTAAACGCAGTATAAAGCGCGCTGCCATGGAGTGAACATCAGCCGCCCTTCGGGAGCCACACAGACACCCCACTCCCGTGTTGCATTAATTTAAAAGGGAATGACCATTTCTGCGTCAATGCGCCTTGGATTGAGATGCCTGTGAGGCTCTAAACTGATTAGATATTTAATGTGATTGCTATAAAAGAAGAGGTAACTATCGGAAAAATTTGTCAGAAAAAAGAACGCGGAAGGATCTGAGGTATAAATTCAACACAAACAAAAAGAGCCATGGTATAAACCACAGCTCTTTAAATCCATTGTCATTAGCGCTTAGCTAACGACACTGAAAATTAACCAATGATGGTTACGTTTTCAGCTTGTGGACCTTTTTGACCTTGAGTCACAGTGAAAGAAACTTTCTGACCTTCGTCAAGAGTTTTGAAACCGTCAGAGTTGATCGCACGGAAGTGTACGAATACGTCTGGACCTGATTCTTGCTCAATGAATCCGAAACCTTTATCAGAGTTGAACCACTTAACAACACCAGTAACTTGAGACATGATATAAATCCTGTAAATAAAAAATTAAAGCCTTAACGGCGGTGGAGCTGGAAAATGCCGGTATTACTTATGTTTACAGGACGAACTGGTCGTATTGAACACATAAATATAAGCCCAACCTTCAAGCTAGTAAGACTATAAACCATTCTAAAGATAAGTCAACATACTGCGACACTTTGAAATATTTATTTTGCCTAATTCAACTTAGGGTTTTTCAACCGGCCCGTAGAACATGAATGTTCATACAGCTTAGCAATGACAGTTAAGCATTTTAAATAGTTTATTTCAATAGCTTAAATCTGATTGTTATTTTGAAATGCGATGTACTTCAATTTGGAAATCGAGTTCACAGCAAAGCCCCTCTAGGGCAAAGCGCTGTTTCTGCTCTGCGGTAAACTTCCACGCATAGGGAGTCATTTCCAGAAAATGGGCAATATGTTCGCTGTCTTTTAGCTCAAGTTGCGACATGAGTCGTTCCAGATGCAGGCATTCAAACCCTGCAATGCTGGCATCAGACTTGGGATGCAATCTTGGCTCGGCATAAATTTGCTGTTTTAAAGCAAAGTGGTGCATTGGACCGGGGGAAACGGTAATGAGAATACCATCATTGCCCATCACTCGTTGAAGTTCCTCATTTTTTGAGGGGGCATAAATCCGAATCGCCAAATCAATGCTGTGTGATGCTATTGGCATCTCATAGGCACTCGCAACACAAAATTCTAATTCAGGATAACGCTTGGCGGCATACTTGATCGCAGATTTAGAAATATCTAACCCTTGAAAATGACAGGGATGATCCTGCGCGAGTATGTGGTATAGACGATGGCTGTAATAACCTTCCCCACAACCGATATCGAGGACTTGCTGCGCTCTGCCTGCGTATTCCAAGGCCAGTTGATTAACCCTATCGCTCAGCCCTTGATAATAACCCGCATTTAAAAACTCCCGCCGAGCAAACATCATTTGTTTGTTATCACCGGGATCTTTAGAGTTTTTCTTTTGTACTGGTAACAGGTTCACATAGCCTTCTTTGGCTATATCAAATTTGTGTTGTCGCGGGCAGCCCCAAGTGCGTTCGGTCAGCGTAAGCGGCAAGCCGCAGAGGGGACATAAATATGACATATTCGGGCTCTATAATTTCTACTAAACTATTCATTTTACTGATGATAACAAGCAAGCTCAGGCTTCATCTTCCATTAATCGCTCAACCATTTGTATCAACTCGGGGGTGGCGAGTAATTCGAAGCATTCGAGTTTTCTCAAGGATTTATCGATACTTTGTGCATCGTTAGAGGCACGGTTATAGTTCGGGCGTTCAAACATATGAGTATAAGTTCGAAACATCCATTGGCGCTTTTGTTGCAATAATGGATCGAGTCTAATGGCCTCTTCGGCCAAACTGGCATGATATTGCCCTAACTCTCCACGTAAAAAGGTTTGCAGTTCAGCTCTAACCTGTTCAATTTCAGTCATATATATTGCAAGAGCTTCCGATGACGCACCATAATCGTATTGCCTTGCCAATATCGCTTTAGCCATAAGCAGTACCTGCGGCTCATGCAGCACTCTTAAATCAGACTCTAATGGCACTAACTCAAATTTCGAGGCCGATTGTAATGCCAAACACAGGCCGTTATTCAAATCTAATTTGAAAGAAACTCCGGTACGTAGCTCGGCGGCACAAAACTTAGGCGCGGTCCCCATACGGCTGTAGAGACGCATTCCTTGCCCAAACGTGCGGTGAATTGGATTGGAAAATTGGATCTGTTCAGAGGGCACTGAGTTTAACTTAAGCCCCATCAGTGGCTGAAACCGTATCGCAATTTTAGGCTGAGCCCCATCGGCAACCACAATCAACTCTAATAGAGGTGCGCTCATCGCTTGTAGCACAATAAAATCACTGATATCGGCAGGCAATGATAAGGTCATAATTGATGCTTTATCGGCATCGAGGACCATAGGTTCATTTAAATATTGATGATACATAAGACATTAATTCCCCTTTTCAGGCTGAATTGTAACGCCCAAACGAGGTAAAAATCACCTGTTAAGCGATTATCTTTTCAATATAATTCCTGAACCTTGGCGCAGGGCAAATGTGCTTCCAAGGGGTTTCAGTGTTAAGATGCTAATATTCGACAAACGGTCATTTGATTTAAATTATGTCTACACAATTCCAGCCAAGTATATTCTGGCACGACTACGAGACTTTCGGGACCCATCCTGCAAAGGATAGACCTGCACAATTTGCGGGTATTCGAACCGATTTAGAACTGAATATTATTAGTGAACCCGAGACCTTTTACTGTAAACAGGCCAGCGATTATCTCCCCTCCCCCGAAGCCATTTTAATCACGGGGATCACCCCGCAATTGGCCAATTTACGGGGCATTGCCGAAACGGAGTTTATGGGACGTATCCAGGCACTGTTTAGCCAGCCCAATACCTGTGTCGCTGGTTATAATTCCCTGAGATTTGATGATGAAGTGACCCGTTACGGCTTTTACCGTAATTTTATCGATCCCTACGCTCGGGAATGGCAAAATGGCAATTCGCGCTGGGATATCATTGATTTAGTTCGCGCTTGCTACGCATTTAGACCCGATGGGATTAACTGGCCACTAAAAGAAGATGGCTCACCTAGCTTTAAATTAGAGCACCTCACCCAGGCAAATGGTCTAAGCCATGAAAAAGCCCATGATGCTATGTCCGATGTTTATGCGACTATAGCAATGGCCAAACTGATCAAAGAAAAACAGCCCAAGCTCTACCAATATTATTTTGATCTGCGTCGAAAACAAGCGGTTGCCGATCAGATTGACGTGCTCAACATGCAGCCTTTGGCCCATGTTAGTTCAAAGATCAGTGCCCAACAGGGTTGTACTACATTAATTGCGCCCGTTGCCCATCATCCAAGCAACAAAAATGCTGTGATCTGCGTTAATTTAGCGATGGATTTAACTCCGCTATTTGAGCTTGATGTTGAACAAATTAAGACTCGAATGTACACCGCAAGAGCCGATTTGGCCGAAGATGAATTACCTATTCCGGTCAAACAAATCCATTTAAATAAATGCCCTTTTATCACTTCGGCTAAAATTCTGGACGATGCGCAGGCTGCGAGACTCAATATCGATAAAGCTTTCGCAAGGGAGCAATATAAACGCTTGAAGAGTCATCCGGAGCTTAGGGAGAAACTGGCACAATTGTTTGAACTCGATGGGGAAAGTTCGACAACGGATCCCGATTTAATGTTGTATTCCGGTGGTTTTTTTAGTCCCGCGGACAAAGCCAAAATGGAAATAATCCGTCATACCTTACCGCAAAATCTAGCCGCACTCGAATTGCAATTTGACGATGCTCGCATCCCTGAAATGTTGTTTCGTTATCGCGCCCGAAATTACCCAGAGCTACTGGATTATCAAGAGTCACAGCGTTGGCGTGAATTCTGCCAAGGCCGTTTAGCGGATCAAGATTATTTGCTGAAACTTGAAAATCTACTTCAAGATACTGAGGCCGATGAAAGCAAGCAAAAGTTGCTTACGGCTTTATGTCACTACTTGCGAGAACTTTAATCAGTAAAAGATACGTATTAAATCAATTAGTTAAAAACACTCACCATTTAGCGTAAGTAGTCGTAACGAAAAGAGTGTAGTTCTTATCAGAAATGCACTTAGGTACAGGTTTTGAAGCCATAAACGCGAGCTAACTCGCATTTATACTGTAACAAAATTACTAGAATGTTATTCCATGAACTTAACAAACAAGGAATCGGGAAATGCAAGATAGATTCATTCGCAGCATAACCCAGTTGCCAACGCCGTTGGCCGATGCACTTATTCCCTTATTGCATCAAAACTTTGCTGGACACATTGATGCACAGCAGCTTGCTGAGTTAACGCGTGCCAGCAAGATGACCGAAGCAGAGGTATTACTCGCATTATTACCCATAGCAGCGGCACTGGCTAAACCGCCGATCAGTGAGTTTTATGTCGGCGCAATTGCAAAGGGTAAGAGTGGTGATATCTATATGGGTGCCAATTTAGAGCTCCCAGGAGAAGCCCTGTTCCACTCAGTGCATGCAGAACAAAGTGCGATTAGTCATGCTTGGCTCAGTGGTGAAAGCCAAATCGTTGATATGATTGTTAATGCAAGCCCCTGTGGTCATTGCCGCCAATTTATGAATGAGTTGGTCGATGGGGCTAAGATAGCCATTCATCTACCAGCCCAAGACAGTCACTCGCTAGCCTATTATTTACCCTATGCTTTTGGTCCTACGGATCTGAATGTCACTTCACCTTTACTGGCAAAGCACGAAATGGAATTTGCGCTCGACAGTAGCGATCCTATGATCATCGAAGGCTTAGATCACGCAGGCTTGAGTTATGCTCCTTACACTCAAAGTTATGCGGCCGTAGTGCTTGAAACGGCCGATGGTGCAACCTATTGTGGACGTTACGCCGAAAATGCCGCGTTTAACCCCTCAATGTTGCCAATGCAAATGGCCTTATCGAATCTCACTCGCCACAATCGTGAGTTCAGTGAGATAAGCCGAGCCGTGCTTATCGAGTCTTCCCAAGGGAAAATCAGTTTAGTGGGAGCAACCATGGATGCACTCCACACGGTTGCTGCAATTGAACTTGAACATATTGTTGTCGACCCTGTCTGACAATATTCTCCACGGCGCGGTGATAGAGTAAGCACTATCACCGCACTATTTTTTAGTCATCCATTTCGCCTGCTGAATTTCCCTGCGTTCCGCCATCTTTACATAGCAACAACAACGCTCTTCTGCTGACATCGACCGCCAAGCTAAAATTTCATCCAAATGCCGAAAACACCCCAAACAAATATCTTGCTCATCCAAACAACAGTTTCTAACACAAGGATTTATCAGAGGATCATTCTGACCAGACGGCATATTCATTACCGCAGGGCTCGGTGAAATGGAATCGTCTTCCACCGGGAAAATTAAATATCCCCGTGGTAATCTTTCCTCCCGCTGCGATAACCGAAGCTTGGGTACTCTCTAAATCATTGCTATACAAGACAATCAATGGGCAGCCACGCACAAGTGTAAAATCCACATCCGCCTGATAAAACCCGCCCGTGATCCCCACATCCATAAAGCAGCTATACTCTGGGCCATAATCCACATACTTCCAACCAAACACCTTATTAAAGAAGGCCTTGGAACTTGCGATATCACGGCTGGGGATTTCCAGATAATTAATACTGTGATGTTGATTCATAGCGCCTCTGGTAAGTGAATAAAATTCTTAGATAAAATAGAAGCCTAAGCTCCCAGCTTTAGGGAGCTTTAAACCCCAGATTAACCTTGGATCAAGGCTGCAACAAGTCCAATCACCCCACCAAACACCCCGCCCCACACGACTAACCAACCTAAATGTGTTTGGATCATCTCTTGCACTATTTGCTTTACCATTTGTGGCGTTAGCTCATTGAGGCGTTGCTCAACGATATTGGCAATCTTCATTTGCAAATCGGCCATTACGTTGGGCTGTTCAATTTCCTGTTTTAATAACTCATGGAATTCATCACTTTGTGCCATCTCCACCAGTGAAGATTTCATTTTTTCGATAAAAGGTGCTTTCAGTGGCATCAGTGCTTCAGTGCCGCCAAACATAGATAACATTCCCCCAAAGGATGACTGTGCGACCGTAGTTACTAAGGCATCAAAGGCAGGCGCTAAATCCACCTTATCAATCACAGGGGCTAAATCTATGTGGCTGATCCCTTCTTTTTCAGAGAGGAAACGATCAATATTCTCAGAGGTAAAAAACTGCTTCATCATGAGATGGGCAATACCCTCCTTAAATTCCTCAAACCGGGATGGCACAACTCCCGAACCATACAATCCAGGCACTTTCTCAAACAGCATATATACGGCTAGCCAGTTAGTGATAGCTCCAGATAATGCAAATAAGCCCACATTGAACAAAATGGGCGAAGCCAATCCATAACCCAATAAAACACAGATGGCCGCCAACACATTTGTCGCTAAACTCTTATTCAATCTTAATTCCCCTTTATTCCATCAATCAGATGCAAAACTGCGCTATATTAGCAAGCGAATGGGATCTAGGTCTAATGGTCCGAGTCATAAAAAACATCGGCAAAATGCGGACTAAAAAAACCGACTCTTGCAAACCAACAGAATCAAATGGACTGGATGCCACTATTATTTATTATCAAATTTAACAATGTGTTATAAATATTCGTTTATACAAATGCAGCAGAATATTTCCGCAACACTTTATGAATTATGCCAAAGCCTCAACTACACTCTAAGTGACTATTCCGATCTAAGCGGCACCCATCACAATAAGCCAAGCTTAATAAGCAGCCCTCACACTCTGGTCAATGGGATTTAACGCCCTCGATGCTAAGTGTTGGGCGAGATCGGCATGGTGAACCTACGACTTGGTCGGCAATTTAACAAGGCACCCGACTTCTATCCTAGATTTTTCTGTCAACTTTAAGGAAATGCTTATGGATTCTGCTTTTAACACTGCTGGAGCATTAAGCTGGCATGAACTCACAACAAATAATACCGAAGAGGCCATGGGATTTTACGGTGAAATTTTTGGCTGGAAATTTAGAACCGTTAAAATGCCACACGGTCAGTACCATATCATAGAGAATCAAGGCGCTAGCATAGGCGGTATAACCGATAATTTAATTCCCAGCCTCCCTTCCCACTGGACAGGTTACATTACGGTTAACGATGTAGATCTAGTGGCAATTAACGCCAAAAAACTGGGGGGAGAAGTCGTGTTTGGACCGGAAAATATTCCACAGGTAGGTCGTTTTTGCTGGATAAAAGATCCACAGGGAGCCCTGATTGCAGCGATAAGCTATGCCAAATCCTAACCTTATTTTGCGGTTCTCTTTCTTTCGCCTGCGCCCTAAGCGCGGCTCATTTGGGGTTATTGCGTGATCACAAGCGTTAAAAAGTACAACTGTAAAATAGAAGCTACCCTTTAATGTCAGCTTAGGGTTAGATGAGTAACCATAAGGTAATGCTCAGATTTTACTAGAAAAGATGGAAAACAATATGTGTAAAACTAAGTATTATTCGCTAGAATGGCAGCATTTATTGATAGATTTAGCGCTAGTTTGCGCATCGGAGCCTTGATCCTACTATGATGACCCAGCTCTCACGTTTAAAATATGCCTTCGTTAAACGCCCCAAATACCAAAGAGTTTTTGTCTATTTGGCCACGGCCTATCTAAGCTATGTCATCACCCTAGGGCTCATCATCCCCTACACCATAGTGTCCTTCGCGCCAGAGAAAATATCGCAACTCTTAGGCCGCCCAGTCTCTGTGGGAGAGTTGCGACTCAATCCCTTTACTTATCAAGTAGAATTAACTCAGCTTACGCTAAAAGAGAAAGACAATAGTCCATTTGCCGGTATTGATGCGATTCAACTCGAGGTCAACTTTTGGCAATCGGTGTTTAATCAAGCGCTCGTTATTGAAAATGTTCACCTGCAAGGCCCATATGTTGAGATCCGTCGCACTCAACAGCAAGGCAAAGAAAGCTTTAATTTTGACGATATACTGACAACACTGGCGCAAAATTCGGCGCCATCCACCGAAGCAGAACCCAAGGAGCCCACTAAGCCCCTACGCATAATGCTTGGGCAATTCACCTTAACCGCAGGCAAATTTAGCTTCGATGACAATATCACTCAGGCCCAGGTCCATTACCCCAGTATCAACATAAAACTCAATCACTTAGATACTGAGTACACTATGGCGACAAAGGGACAAACGTCAAACACGACAGTCGCCACGCCAGAGCAACTCGATCCTAAAACTGAGCCCGCAGCGGCAAATAACACTTCGAATATTCCCCCTTTGCAGGTCAATAACCACTACGCAGTGCAACTTAAGGATGAGCATGGGGGGGAAATCAGCCTAGCGGGACAGTTTCAACTCTCGCCACTTAAGGTGGTTGGAGATGTTCAAATTGCCAAGCTCAAATTGACACCTCTGTGGCAATTTATCGATGAGCAATTTTACGTCGCCCTAGACAACGGCGAAATCAGCGCGAAAACAGATTATCAAATTGAGTTATCAGATAATATGCCGTTACAGCTGCACTCTGAACGTGGTCAAGTAATTCTTGAGAAACTCAATATAATCAACAAAGAGCAGCAAGTTATCCATCTTCCCCTGTTGGCCGTTGATGGTATTGATACGGATCTGCAACAACAAACAATCCATATCAAACAGATACACAGTGAAGGCTTAGCGCTGCACGCATTGTTTGATGAACAAGGTATTGATCTCGAAAGGCTATTGACACCCAAATCCCAGCTTGCATCAGAGGCCACCAACCCAAAGCAAAACGCAGCCCCAGATAACGAAAGCCAACGTCAGGATGCGGCCGCCAATATTGCCGAAAATACAGATGTTAAATCAACAACCCAAGCAGAGGCGGAACCGACATGGCGAGTTCAACTCGACGGGCTCAGCCTTAAAAATTACGACATCAATATTAAGGAACACAAACTCAGCACAACAGCCCAGCAATGGCGCATCTATCCATTGGATCTCTCCACCCAAGCGATTGTGAGTGATTTAAAGGATCCCATTGATTATGAGGTCTCATTGGCCGTCAATGGCCAAGGCAAACTCGCCTCCCAAGGTCAAATCGATGCCACCGCTGGCGCAATTGCGGCAAAACTACAGGTGGATAAACTCGTATTAGCGCAATTTCAGCCCTACTTAGCCCCCTATGTGAATATCCAACTCAAGGGCGGCGTCCTTAGCACTGCGGGGCAACTCAGTGCCGATGCTAAAGGTCAAGCCATCTATCGGGGCAGTGTTGAGCTGGATGATTTAACCATTCTGGATAATTTGCGTAATGCTCCTTTGGTAAAATGGCAGAAAATGCACATTAATCAATTGAATTTTGACCAGCAAAAGAATCGAATCGACATTGATCATTTAGCCTTTAATCAGCCCTACGCTAAGGTTGTTATCGCAAAAGATAGAAGCACCAATATTAGTAATCTGATTGTTGAGACGCCCGCCGCGCAAAGTGCGACTATCAGTCCCCCAGAGGCTAAGACAGGTACTAAAGTGATAAAAACGGCCTCCGCCCAAAAGGCGTCGAGTGATGTGTCGGTAACACCAGCGGTATCTGCGCGACCAGAGCTAAGTTTGAATATTCAACAGATAAGCTTTAGCCAAGGCTCGGCCTTTTTTGCCGATAATTCCTTAACGCCAAACTTTGCCTCGGGCATTGAACAGCTAGAGGGAAATATCAAGCATTTATCGTCAACTCCGGGGACAAAAGCTTCGGTCGATATTAAAGGCAAGATTGATAAATATGCCCCAGTTACCCTCAAAGGCGATATTAACCCACTGTTAGATATGCCTTATCTTGACCTTGACTTAGTCTTTAAAAGTGTTGAACTCACCTCAGTCAACCCCTATTCGGGCACCTATGCGGGTTACTATATCGATAAGGGTCAGCTGTCACTCGCACTCAACTATCAGCTTGAACGTAACCAACTTAAGGGCAGCAATCACTTAGTGATCGATCAGCTCAAACTTGGCAAACCGAGTAATAGTGATTTAGCAACCAGTCTGCCCATCACTTTAGCCATCGCCCTGCTACAGGATCGAAATGGCGTCATCGACTTAGGCATGGAAGTCTCAGGGGATTTAGACTCTCCCAGTTTCAGTGTCGGCAGTATCATTATGACGGCGCTCACAAATGTGATCACTAAGGTGGTAACCGCGCCATTCTCCTTCCTCGCGGGCCTCGTTGGTTCGGATGAAACCTTAGATAAAATCAGCTTCAGCGCGGGTGATGTTGTCCTCGATAGCAAAGCCCAAGAAAGCCTAGATAAACTTGCCAGCGCCTTAACCGATAGGCCTATGCTAAAACTCAGTATTGAAGGTAGTGTCGATGCCATTAACGACAGTCAAACCATCGCCCAGCGCATGATGAAGCGTAAGTTAGCCAAACTGGCCAACATCCAGTTTAGTGATTTACCGGCAGATTTAAGCCCCAGCCAATTTCCAACCCAAGGGCCCCTGGCCGAGGCATTAATCAAACTCTACGAACAGGAAGTGGCAGCGGATCCACAGTTGATTAAGGACACTGTCATCAATGATGCCAAAGACACCCCATTAACGGATGATGAAATCACGACCCGTTGGCACATTGCACTCTATAACCTGTGCGTAAAAGCCCAGAATGTCACCGACGGTATGCTTGGGGATCTCGCTCAAGAAAGGGCAAAAACAGTCAAAACCTATCTCGTTGAGTCGAAGGGTATAGCACCTGAGCGGATTTTCTTGCTCGAGAGCCGAGTGACACTCAGCCAAAATGCCGCGCAAGTTAATATGACGATAGATGTGCCATAAATTGTTTAACTAAATTGCCATTTTCTATTCAATAAATACCTTAACGCCCAGCCATTGCTGGGCGTTAATGCATCTAGCAAAGGGTTTGCGACTTAATTGTTGGTCAGCCTAGTGGCTTAGGTTACACTTTGGCGCCCTAGGCAAAAGCGGGCTAAATAATCCCTTTCACACAGGAATTAACCCTAAGCACGCTAAAGATTGCAAAGTTGGATTGCAAAATAGCATGGCAGTAAATGCCGATAACAATCCCTATTCCCCTGATTATTTGAGGTAAACATGTTTATTATTCGTTGGATTTTAGGCCGGATCATTTTATTGTTAAACTTTGTTTTTGCACCTAAAAAGCGTCATCGTCCCCTAGCTGAACAACAAAAAATCGATGCTCAAACGCAAGCACTGACCCTCTACCAATATCCAGCCTGCCCTTTTTGCGTCAAAGTACGCCGCGCGATGCGCCGTCAAGGGCTCAATATCCAAACACTCGACGCTAAAACATCACCACACAAGGATGAGCTCATCACCCAAGGTGGCAAACAGCAAGTGCCTTGTTTACGTATTGAGCAAGGTAATGAGGTGCAATGGTTATATGAGTCTAAGGATATTATCAGTTACTTAGACCAACGTTTCGCATAGCGTCAAAGGCGCGCAGTGAATACTGCGTGCCTTTGCTGTTCACATTCACTGCCTCTATTTACGCCACAAATATTCGCGATCAGAATAGTCAAACAACCATTGGGGTTGATACACCACCAGCAATGTCACCGCCATCCCATTTAATAAGGCTTCCGGAAACGCCAGCAAAGGGATCAACATCAAATAATTATCGACTAACACTCCCCAATCGTAATCGGCAGCTAACCAAAGCCAAGCCGCCCAACTTAACTGATGAAATACCGTTGATAATCCCGCATTAATAAAGGCACCCACAAAGATAAAGACAAAAATATGTTTAGGGAAAAGATGATAACTGCGGCTGTAAAACATAAAAGATAAAAACAACGGAATGGCCGTGGAAAATAGACTAAACGCGCCAAATTCCCCCGGTTGCTTCAACACAAAAACACTAAAAAAAGCACTCGGTAGGAGTAAAGCCACAGTGGCTAAACGCCAGCCAAACATCAACAAACAGGTCACTAATCCTAAAAAGTGCAAATGCAACCCAATTTGAATACTGGCATTTAACATCCACAGGCTATTAATCACCACGAGGACTAGCAACAATCGCCACTGTAATCCTTTATTTTTAATAACTTGTTGTAATTCTTCCTTCGGCCAAATGGCATAAACCCATAGCCCTAACAGCAATAAAGCCATCAGTTGCACTGAATTTAAACTCCATTCAATTTGCGTTAAGCGGTTCGACCAGAACTCCCACATTGATATAAATCCCTTATTCACTGCCCCTGCGACTCAGTAGAGCTTAAATGTCCTAGTCGCACTTGGCAAAAAATGCCATAAATCTATGATATTTGTCGCCATATTAAGGTATTCTTCTGGGAGTTAATAACCTAAGAGTTAACGTTTATTATGTCCCGTAAATCACTTAGCCTCGCCATCTTCGGCTGTTTTACCCTTATTGCCTGCGGTAGTGCCCCGATTGACCCCGCGGAATTGGCGGGTAAATTAAAAGATAAATTGACCACAGAGATCAAAGCCGATGGCCTAAAGCTATTTACCTATCAGGCGGCTTTAGTCGAAGATAAATCGAGTCGTGATATGGCTGAACGCCCACTTCCCCATGAAGAGCGTATGCGGCAGATGGATCAAGATCCCCGCGAACAACGTCGAAGCCGAAAAGAGCATGAAGACATTCTCGAAGTTTGGGGGGAACAGGTTGTGCTCGGCCTCACTAAAACCTTAGAAATGACGGGTTACTGCCGTGAGGGCTATTTCGAACTGAGTCGGATCATTGAATCTGGGCGTGGGGAGATCCGCGGCGAATGCAAGGAAGGGGCGACAGCAACTGACAGGCAAAAATTTGTGAATTATTAATCTACAGAATTGATACGATTGCTATAAATGCGATGCGCGTATCAGGGACGCGCATCACAGTCTTGAGATTAAACGGCTTCAGTGAGCGGAATCGCACGATTCTCCAGCAATACTGGTATACCTTCGGTGATAGGGTAAGCCAATTTATCGGCTTTACAGATCAACTGCTGCGCTGCCTTATCATACTCAAGTTTTCCCTTGCAAACTGGGCAAGCTACTATATCTAAAAGTTTTTTATCGAATGCCATGAGAGTTTCCTTGTTTCGCTGCAACCACATCGTGAAGACGGTTTAACAGCTGCTCATCAAATTGTGGGGATAGCTTGGCATTGACCGCCAAATACCACCAGTTTTCTTGTGCAAAATCGCGACATTTAACCGCATCTTTTTCGGTCATCATCAACGGAAAATCTTTCGCCAAATCACATAACTGTTTTTTATCATAGGCTTGGTGATCATCAAACCCGTGGGATAAGGCTAACTGGTAGCCCTCGGCTTGCAAAGAGTCGAAGAAACGCGCGGGATTGCCAATTCCAGCCATAGCGATCAGAGGCTGAGTTTTATCAAATCCCCCATTCACAGCGCCTCCCTTTACCGCCCTCACCTCTGTAGGGAGCAATTGCATCGCAAATTGCCCGTCATTGGCAGGGCCGCCATTAACCACCACAAAATCCACTTGTTCGAGCCGCCAAGCGCCTTCACGGAGTGGACCAGCGGGGAGCAGATGTTGGTTACCTAATCCCCTTTGACCATCGATCACCACCAGCTCAATATCCCGCCCAAGAGCATAATGCTGTAGGCCATCGTCGCAGATGATCACATCGACACTAAATTCGCTGATCAAGGTTTTAGCCGCCTCAACCCTTTTACTCCCCACCACCATAGGCACCCCAGTGCGGGCCACTATCATCGCCGGTTCATCCCCAACCTCAGCAGCACTTGCTCCAGTTGAAACGACTCTGACGCCTCGAATATCCGCGCCATAACCCCGGCTAATCACCCCTGGGTTAAATCCCTTTGCTCTGAGTAACTCGATGAGATAAATAACCGTTGGTGTCTTGCCACTGCCGCCGACTGTGATATTTCCAACCACAATCACAGGTACTGGCAGACTTGTTTGGGATTTAATGCCAAGACGAAATAAACCGCGGCGCACCGCAGTGATCAGCGCAAATAACCCTGAAAACGGCAGCAATAGCCACTGCAGTGGATGACCGTGATACCAGATTTTATTAACGAGTGCCTGCATCTAGTGACCAAATTGCATTTGATACAACTTGGCGTACATACCACCCAATTCCAATAGGGATTTATGGGTGCCACGCTCAACGATACGGCCTTGATCGACCACTAGAATTTGATCGGCGCTCTCAATCGTGGAGAGCCTATGGGCAATCACCACTGAGGTACGATTTTGCCGCAAATTATCTAAGCCCTGCTGGATAGCCTTTTCAGACTCAGTATCCAGTGCCGATGTCGCCTCATCGAGGATAAGCACAGGCGCATCACGTAGCATGGCGCGCGCGATGGCAATACGCTGGCGTTGTCCACCGGAGAGTAAGACGCCATTTTCACCCACTTGGGTATCGAGCCCTTCGGGCAGATGCTCGATAAACTCCATCGCATGGGCTAAGGTTGCCGCTTGGATAATCTGTTCGCGGGTCACTGAACCTGGATAGGCATAGGCAATATTGTTGGCAATAGTGTCATTGAACAGGGTCACCTGCTGGGAGACTAAGGCCACCTGATTTCGAAGGGATTTTAATGTGTAATCGTAGATACTGATGTCATCGAGTAGAATATCACCGGACTCAAGCCCAGTATAAAAACGCGTCACTAGGCTCGCAATGGTCGATTTACCCGATCCAGAACGACCGACTAGGGCTAAGGTTTGCCCTTGTTTTACCTCAAAATCCACTTTATCTAGGGCGAGTCGCTCCTGTCCGTCGTAGCTAAAGCTCACCCCTTCAAAACGTAAATTCCCCTTTGCTCGCTCAACGGTATAAGTACCAGTATCGGATTCAGGCTGGGTATCTAGCAGTTCAAATACCGTAGTACAAGCGGCAATACCCCGCTGAAATTCAGCATTGACCTTAGTCAGGTTTTTAATGGGTTGTAACATGGCCATCATGGCCCCAAGGATAGTGGCAAAGGTCCCTGCGGTCAGATCGGCTTTCATGCTATCTAAACTGGCGGCATACAATACAAATGCCAATGCGAAGGAGCCTATCACCATGATCAGCGGCTGGCTGATTGCCTGTGCTACGGCTAACTTCATATTTTGATGGCGATTTTGATCATTAACTTTAGCAAAACGAGCCACTTCGGTTTCTTGCCCACCGAAGGCTAAGACGTTTTTATGGCCTTTGATCATCTGCTCTGTGGTGGCACTCACGCCGCCCATGGCCGTTTGAATTTGCTTAGAGACTTTACGGAAGCGGCGGCTCACTACAGTGATCACTAACCCCATAATCGGGCCGATCACCAGAATGCACAGGGACAGTTTCCATGAGTTGTAAAACATCAGAACTAACATGCCTATCACAGTCACACTGTCACGGACGATGGAGATCAAGGCGCTCCCCGAAGCTCGGGCAATTTGCTCAGTGTCAAAGGTCACCTTAGAAATCAAATTTCCGGTGTTTTCCTTATCCATATAACTCACAGGCAAACTGAGATAATGCTCAAATACTTGCTGACGCATATCCATGATCAGTCGCGCACTCATGTACGAGATGCCATAGGTCGACACAAAATTGGCAAAACCGCGCAGGGAAAACATTAAAATAACAACGATAGGCGCCATCATCAGTATATTGTTGTCGGCATGGAAGCCTTGGCTCGTTGGCAAGGCAATACCATTACTGATCGCCGCGGGCGTTCCACTAGAAAAACCCTTATCGATAAAAGGGCCGATGAAAGCGATAAAAGCCGCATCGACGAGACCATAGATGATAAGTCCCGTAACAGAAAGCAAAAACATGCCCTTCATCGGTTTAAGATAGCCCAGTAATCGTTTGAAAACTGTCCACATTTCGTCTTTAGGAGATGCTGTCATTGATAACACTAAATTATGGCAAAGTAGCCATTCTACTCTGGATTAATCAAGTCACCAAATCTAAACAAGCGGTTGTACCAAAATGGCGCTAAATCCCGCCTGTAGGTTTTAACGATCCGCTCATTCTGCTGAAAAATCACACTAATTTGCCCTTCTTCCCCTGTTGTTAGATACATAATATTCCGCCGTTGATATCGCTCGACAACTGCAGACTTAGGAAATCCATATCGATTGGCAAGCCCAGCAGGAAACAATACGAGTTCCGGTGAAACGGCATCAATAAAAGCATCGGTCGATGAGGTTTTACTGCCGTGGTGTGGCGCGATAAGCACCTGATTCGCTAAGGATGTCGACTGCATCTGTGCCTGCGTCGTTAATCTTGCCTCAGTTTCCTTCTCGATATCGCCAGTCAATAATATGCTCTGCTGACCATCACCGATCCGCAGCACACAGGAACCATTATTCCCCGCGATGGCTATGTCTGGTGACAGAACCGACAAGTTAAGCGATTGCCATCCTATTTGGTTAGGACGACAAGCCTGCCCACTTAGATGAGGCACATCGGTTATCCACTGCGCCTGCGGATAAGTTTGAGCGAGTACAGCAGCACCGCCGGCATGATCGTTATCACTGTGGCTAATAAAAATATAATCAATCTCTTCAATACCTTTAGTGTGCAAAAATGGCACAATCACCCGTTCGCTGTAACTGAAATTATCACTAAATGCGGCCCCAGTATCATAAATGAGCCCCCTGCCATCCTTTTCCACCACAACGGCGAGCCCTTGGCCAACATCTAATAGATGCACAGTCCAAGAAGATGATTTAAGCGGTAACCATTTAAATAAAACAATGCATATCAGTGGGATAAAGAAGCACCCCATCACGCCATACCAGGGCCAGTATTGATACTGGCGAGGGATATAACGCCAAAGTATTCCCCCTAACAATGCAAAAAGCCCGATGGCCAAGGCACTCTCTGGCACAGCTTGCCAGTGGGCTGGCAAGCTGCCACTGATGTCTAATAATTTGTCATAGGGCATTAACATCCAATCGCTTAGGCGTAATAACCCTATCCATGAGGCTCCCCACAGTGTACTCAGCCACCAAAGTGCAAAGCCCGCCATGGCCAATGGAATAACCACAAAACTAAACCAGGGCACGACAAGCATATTCATCCATAAACTGTGGATGCTCATCCCCCCAAAAAGAATCGCTTGCACTAACCCAAGGCAGAGACTTAGCCGCCACTGAATCGACCAGAACTGCCTTAAACCTGCCCCAAAACGTACCGCAAGATTGGTATTCTCAGCCAAAAGCCGCGATTTGGGGGCCGTTTCTAGGGTGTATAAAATGATCGCTAACGCGCAAAATGACAGCCAAAATCCCGCACTTAAACACGATAATGGGTCAATCAACAACACCACAAATAAGGCAAATAATAGGCGTTCCCAGGGGCTAGAAAAACGCTTTAATAGGCTCAACAACATCAATAGTAGGATCATCACCAGTGCCCGCTGTGTCGATACCCCAAACCCAGCGAGATAGGCATAAAAAAGCGCCCCGCCACTGGCAAGCACTAAGGAAAGCACCACATTTCGACGGCTCGGATTGGGGGCGTAGCGGATCAGTACAAACAAGGCGCATACATAAATCCATGCGGTCACCACAGATAAATGCAAACCAGAGATAGCAACGAGATGGCCCGTCCCCGTTTGCCTGAGTGCCTGCCACCTCTCTTGGGAGATAAGCCGCTTATCGCCTAAAATAAGCGCCAGCAGTATGTCCCCCTGTGGCAATGTCGACAGCTGCGGGCTTAGCTGTGTAATGAGCCGATTTCGTAATGAAGGACTGGATTCGAGCAACTCAGCTTTTATAACTCTTCCTTTGCCGACGATATGCTGGCTAATCAATTGCTTTTGTTCGTTATATCCACCTTGATTTAAAACACTCGAGATGCTCTTAGGCATCAAGGTAAATAACCAAACTTGGCCCACTTCAACCTCAAGGGGCTCCTTCCAAGTCAGCCTTAACTTAGCCTGTGGCCCTAAGATTAAATTTGGTTTAATGATGGCGATATCCAAACTTAGCCAGTCGCTGTTTCGACTAACTAGTGATATGATTTCGCCCCTCACCTGAATAGGTTGTTGTAACACTGGAAGATCCTGCCTAGATAATCCTAAGCAAAAACCAGTTAGCCAAACCATAGCAAAGAGTCCACCCGAACAAATGGGGGCTTTTTGATATAGGATAATGGCCCCAACGAAAAGATAGGGTAAATAACTGACTGGCGGCAACGATGGCCACAACATCGCCGACAACAAGGTGGCACTAAAGCCAAAGATGAATCGATTCATAGTGAATTAAGTTAAGACAGCAATTTCAGCCTATGCCAAAAAAATTAATAAAAAAATATATGCCAAAGCCTGAAACTTTGCGTGAGCATAAACACTTACGCATGTTCGGACAATTACTGCACAACCCTAATCTGTGGGCATTAAACAGAAAATCAGCCCCAGGTGCCTTTGCTGTTGGTCTATTTGTGGCTTGGATACCTATGCCATTTCAAATGGTCGTTGCCGCGGCATTTGCAATTTTCTTTAACGTCAACATCCCAGTTTCGGTCGCTTTAGTATGGATCACAAATCCCTTAACTATGCCCGTGATGTTTTATGGTGCTTACCTATTAGGCGCAAAAATCCTCGGCCATGCGCCACAGGAATTTGCCTTCGAGGCAAGTTTGCAGTGGATTGAAGCCTCGCTGGCCACTATTGGCCCGGCCTTTTTATTAGGCTGTCTGACATTAGGTGTCATTTTTTCGGCAACGGGCTATTTGCTGATCAGCAACCTTTGGAAATACTCCATTATGTTTAAGTGGCAAAAACGTAAGAATAAGTAATTCAATCGCTTATACTCATAATATAGGCCCAGACTATGCTTCTTGGCCTACGTTGGCTTGACGTTAAACACAATGTCAACTCCCCCCTAAATCCCGCCCTAAAATAGCTATAATACCCAACCTGGTTAGTCAAGTACTCACTATGGGATATATACATACATTTAATTTGCAGCTTAAAATATGGCAAGTTTTCCCCCAACTTAAGTCATACTTTATGTTAAACATCGACGAGCCCGCTCACCTCCAACCTAAAATGGCACTTTTTCGACTAGGCTTTAGACCCTTCTTCCTCTTTGCCAGTGTCTTTAGCCTGTTTGCATTGATTGTCTGGGGGGGATTTCTCTCTGGGATAAATGTGTTACCTAATACACTCAATCCATTATGGTGGCATGGCCATGAGATGATCTTTGGTTTTACATGTGCCGTCGTCGCTGGTTTTTTACTCACTGCAGTTCAAAACTGGACAGGTCGACCTGGGGTAAAAGGCTTAGCCCTACTCGGACTCTTTTGTGTTTGGCTACTACCACGGATTTTATTGTTCGCCCCCTTTGGAATACCATTTACTCTGATAATGGTACTCGATTTACTCTTTTTACCACTCACAGCCACATTACTCGCCATATCAGTTATCCAAGTGCGTCAATGGCGTAATTTTGTCTTTATCCCAATCTTAAGCTTGCTCACCCTGCTCAATGCGGCCAGTTATTACGGGCTACTTACCCAAAAGTTTGAGTGGATCAACAATGGGTTATATGGCGCAATTTTGGTAATCAGCATTATCGTCGCCCTACTCGGTGGCCGCGTGATCCCCTTTTTCACCGAGCGAGCAACCCAATGGCAGCGCGAAAGTTCACTACCTTGGCTTGAATGGTTAAGCTTTACCAGTTTACTCGCCTTAACGATGAGTCTGTTTTTACAACATGAACTCAGCATCAGAGTCATCGCAGGTCTGGCAGGCCTAGTGCTGTTGCTACGTTGGAATCGCTGGGGATGGCGGGCAAGCTGGGGAGTCCCACTACTATGGTCGCTACACTTAAGCTATTTGTGCATTCCCATAGGATTGGCATTAATTGCCGTAGGACTGCCACTCTCGGTAGGTATGCATGCCATCACGGTAGGCGGTTTAGGCGGCATGATACTTGCGATGATGTCACGGGTATCCCTCGGTCATACGGGTCGACAACTTAAGCCACCGCGTCCTGTGGTATTGGGTTTTGCCCTCATTTTAATAGCAACCCTCCTGAGGGTATTCGCTGGGATACTCACCCAATGGTCAAGTGAGTTCCTGCTAGGAGCTATTAGTGGCTGGATCTTAGCCTTTGGCTGCTTCTGCTATTGTTATGGCCCAATGCTCTGCCAACCTAGGGCCGATGGACGTCCAGGTTAAGCTTGTCAATTTCTCTGTGACCAATGCATATCTTGTGAATTGAGTCACAGAGAATTCCCGCACTTTTCCCTACTAACGTATTTTTACTGTTACTATTTATAAAAATATTTAGTAGGGAGTTGCTATGCCATTTTATCGCCAATACGGTGCCAAAGGGCTAAAAGCCGTAGAGCATTTAGTATTAATCATTATCGCCATCGCCACCGTCGTCGCCATCGGACAAGAAATTGTTCACATTTTCTCAGTTGGTTCGGTCGCACTTGCTGACTTGCTCTTGTTGTTTATTTACCTCGAAGTTTTAGCCATGGTGGCTAACTATGCAGAGTCAGGCAAACTCCCGGTACGTATGCCACTCTATATTGCTATTGTGGCCTTAGCCCGTTACCTGATCTTAGATATGAAAAGCATGGATGATTGGCGCATTGCGGCGATTTCTATTTCAACCTTGATCTTAGCGGGAACGGTGATCGTCATCCGTTGGGGTCAATTAAAAATGCCTTACCCTAAAAATCAAGAATACGACAATTAATCAATCACCTGAGTTGGTGCTATTGAAGGCTCATTCACTAGCACCTGCCGTCCTCGTTTTAAAACTATTATCAAAGACCTAGCTTTCACATTGGTATTCTGTGAAAAAGCAATTATGCTAAGTTTTACTGGGATCAATTATTTACGGGGCAATCGAGTTATGGGTGACCATGCTACTGGTTTTGAAGAAAAACGCACATCACTGCGAGTGGATATGGAAGCGGAACGTATCCTCCTACATTGGAGCGATCAACTGGGAGTCGAACACACAGATGAAGGCGTTTGTATCGATTTAGCCAGAAGAGGTATTTTATTCGACTATAAAAAACCTTTCGCGCTGGGTGAATTAATCGAAATCACTTTTAATCCCAATACCTCCCAGCAAAATACCGTTAAGGGCCAAGTATGCCGTTGCTCTCAATGCCACGAGCAAAGCTACCATATCGCCATGCAATTGCTTTAATTTTACTTAAGCTACGCAGGGTAAGCTGGGCTGTTCTACACTGAATTAATTGAAAGATCCACGCAGGGGACGTCACTATGATTTTGTTGGTAGGTGGTGAGAAAGGAGGAAGTGGCAAGAGTTGTCTCGCGCAAAACCTCGCGGTTTATATTAAGCAGAAATTTGATGCCAACGTCCTGATGGTCGATTGTGATCCACAGCGAACCACTTCAGATTGGATCCAAGCCCGAAACAATGATCCCAGTTTGCCCGCCATCAACTGTATTCAGCTCTATGGCAAAATTCGCAATGACTTACTGAGCCTGAATGAACGTTTCGATTATGTGATTGTTGACTGTGGTGGCCAGGATAACCTCGCAATGCGTGCCGCTATGTCGGTAGCGACCTATGTGGTAATTCCCCTTAGGCCTAAGAGGCGAGATCTTAAAACCCTCCCCCATATGGAAGATATGCTAAGTACCTGTAAGATGGTCAATCCTAAAATGGTGGCCACCATAGTGTTGACGCAATGCCCTGCTCTGCCAACACAATTTAAGCGTATTTTAGAGGCAAAAGACGTAGTGCAATCCTTTGGGCTAAGGGTGCTCAACTCTGTTACCTTTTGCCGTAACATTTATGATGACAGTGAGGAAAAAGGCTCTTCGGTCATCGAAATTGAGCCAGATGGTAAAGCCGCTGATGAAATTCGCGCCATAGTGGATGAGTTATTCACTTTACCACCAGAAAATAGCTATGAGCTTAACTGATCTTAAACGCAAGAAACCCAAACAAATCATCACGCCGGTTTCTGTCGATGATTTTATTGAGGATGCCAATAACTACGCCTTAGGTAAGGCGAGTCTTTTAGCTGCGCCGCCGACAAATGTTCAACGGGGGTTAGATAAAAAGTCGGCCAAAATATACCGACACGCCACTTTTACGCTCACAGAAACCAGTATTTCCCAACTCGATATACTGTCAAAGGACACTAAAGTTGCTAAGTCTCGCTTATTGCGGATTTTAATTGAAGAGTTCAGTCAACGCACTGCCGCCGAGCAACACAGAATCGTCCATAAAGATGAAGATGAGCGTTAATCAGCAGCAATTATCTTCCTTTAAACCTATTTAGCGATCTCAATGATGGCACTGCCGTCCAGCGACGAGTGTCATTCCCAACTCCGTTTCTTGGAGCTTCTCTTTACCCATAAGTAGGCTTAGCAACTCAATTGCTGTGAGATTTTCAGCACTACAAGTGTGATAACGCGCAGAATCACCAAATTTCTGTGCCATAAGGGTGATCAATTCATGCTTTAAAATGGGGCTTCCTTGAGCTACCATCAGCGCCATAACGTCATGACCGTGAACAGAGTCGGACATGTATCCTCCAAAAGATGCAATTAAGATTGCTCTTTATAGCCGAACTGTTGAATTTGAACCCTGATCTCGCGCACATACTGTTAATTTGGTCCGCTGCCCGACATCTGTGACGCACATGTGAGCCTCTATGTCCTTGATCCTTTTACTCACCCAGCAGATGTCACTGTACTTAGTGATTGTTTACTTAGTCAGTAAAACACCGCTTTTTAAGCTATTTGCAGAAACCTCACCACGCTTACCCCACAAAATTTTTATCTATTTAATTTTTTCCAGTTTCTGCATTATGGCAACCTACTTTGGCGAGCAAACCTCAGGTGCGATTGCCAATACCCGCGCCATGGGTGCCGTTCTGGGTGGTTTATTAGGCGGTCCAGTAACCGGATTGTTAGTCGGATTGACGGGGGGATTGCATCGCTACAGTATGGGCGGCTTTACCGATATCGCCTGCGCCATATCGACGACACTGGAAGGCCTCTCGTCGGGGATGATCAGTTTTTATCTACGCAGAGCGGGTAAGAGCGAACTTATCTACAATCCATTGCTGGTGTGTTTAGTCACCTTCTACGCTGAGATGATGCAAATGAGCATTATCCTGTTGGTTGCACGCCCATTTGACGATGCATGGGAACTTGTTCGTCAAATTGCGCCGCCGATGTTACTCGTAAACTCTATTGGTGCGGCGCTGTTTATGAGCATGATCCGTGATCAAAAGACGATGTTCGATAAACTCTCCTCAAGCTTTTCGACTAAAGCCCTCAAAATTGCCGAACGCAGTGTGGGTTTACTTTCTAAAGGTTTTAATGAGGAAAGCAGCGGCAAAGTAGCTCAAATTGTGATTGAAGAGACCAATGTGGGTGCAGTCGCGATTACGGATAGGGAAAAACTTTTAGCCTTTATCGGGATCGGCGCCGATCACCATATCCCAGGCACGCCTATTTCATCAAAAATCACCCTTGAGGCCATAAATCAAAATAAGGTGATGTTTGCCGATGGCGTCGAAACTCCCTATGCCTGTTCGATTTCGGCCCAATGTAAACTCGGCTCGAGTCTAGTGATCCCCTTGCGTAGTGACACTGAGGTCATAGGCACCATTAAATTGTATGAACCTAAAAATAAACTGTTCTTGAATATTAATCGCACCTTAGGTGAAGGTATCGCACGCTTGCTATCCAACCAAATTCTGTATGGACGCTTCGAACAACAGCAAAACTTACTCACACAGGCGGAGTTAAAACTGCTGCAAGCCCAAGTTAATCCACACTTTTTATTTAATGCGCTCAATACTATCAGTGCGATTATCAAACGCGATCCTGATATGTCCAAACAGCTATTACAACAGCTATCGCAGTTTTTACGGATAAACCTAAAGCGCACCACAGGCCTAGTCACCCTCGGGGATGAACTCGATCACATCGCCTCCTATCTCACGATTGAGAAGGCGCGTTTTATTGATAAATTACAAGTTAATATCGCCATACCTGAGTCACTCTACCACTGCAAAGTGCCCGCATTTACCCTGCAACCTATCATAGAGAATGCCGTCAAACACGGCACATCCCATATGATAGAACAAGGGCAAATCAAAGTAACAGGTAAGCTAGATGACAATATTTTAGAGTTAGATGTCACGGATAATGCAGGTTTATATCAGCCCATAACTGGCTCCGAAGGGCTGGGAATGAACTTAGTCCATAAACGGATCCAAAACCTATTTGGCGAACAATATGGCATCACAGTAGAATGCGAGCCGGATGAATACACTAAAATCACCATTCGTCTGCCCATAGAACCAACGGAAACAAACACGTGATCACTTGTTTAATTGTGGATGATGAGCTGTTTGCTCGTGAGGAGCTCGCCGATCTCCTCGGTCAAGAAGCCGACATTGATATTATCGGCCAATGCGCTAATGCCATAGAGGCGTTACAAACCATTGCTAAGGAAAAGCCCCAACTGGTTTTCCTCGATATTCAAATGCCGCGGATCTCAGGGATGGAGTTAATTGCCATGCTCGATCCTGAAACCTTGCCTAAAATCGTGTTTGTTACCGCCTATGATGAGTTTGCCGTAAAGGCCTTCGATAGCCATGCCTTCGATTATTTACTCAAACCCATAGATGCCGATAGGCTCAATCAAACCCTCAAACGTGTTCGCAAAGATCTTACACCACAGGCCGTCAATGCCATAGCACCATCCCGCCTCGAGCACTTGCCCTGCTACAGCGGTAGCAAGTTAAAAGTCATTCCTATTGGGGATGTGGAATACGTATTTAGTGATTTAAGCGGCATCCATGTCGCCTGCACTAAGGGAAAAGTCCACACCCAACTCACGTTGAAAGTACTAGAGGAAAAAACGCCGCTCGTGCGTTGTCATCGTCAATATCTTATCTCACCAAAGGCTATCGCCGAGATTGAGTTGCTCGATACTGGCGCTGAGGTCACTACCCTACTCGGAGACAAAGTGCCCGTATCGCGCCGTTATCTTAAAAGCCTTAAGCAATTGTTTGGTTTTCAATAGCTATTTTAACTACTTAACCGCACCAGAACACCGCTTAGGGCGATGCTTACTTGTGTAAGACATACGTATGTAACCGCTCACGCCATCCTATTGCCGCTGACGCTGCATTATCGACCTCTTAACCAAATCCCCCTGTTTTAGGTAAACAACTTGTTTACACTCTGCTCAACTCAAATGGGGAGATAACAATATGATGTGGTTCCTGCTCTGCGTCGGTCTTCTGATCGGCGGCTATTTTATCTATGGCGCCTTTGTCGAAAAAGTCTTCGGCATTAACGCTAAACGTCAAACACCGGCTTACACCCAAACGGACGGCGTCGACTACGTGCCGATGTCAAAGGGTAAAGTCTATTTAATCCAATTACTTAACATCGCTGGCGTCGGCCCAATTTTTGGTCCAATCCTCGGTGCTCTCTATGGTCCTGCAGCTATGCTGTGGATTGTGATCGGTTGTATTTTCGCAGGTGCGGTTCACGATTATTTCTCGGGCATGTTATCCGTTCGTAACGGTGGCCAATCTGTGCCTAACCTCGCGGGGAAATACCTAGGTAAGAGTGCAAAACACTTTATGAATGTGTTTGCGATCATATTACTACTGCTCGTAGGCGTGGTGTTTATTTCGGCACCAGCGGGCCTGCTTGGCAAACTGACTGGCTGGGATGTCAGCATTTTTGTGGGTATTATCTTCGTTTATTATCTGATCGCGACTGTGGTACCTGTCGATAAAATTATCGGTCGACTCTACCCATTTTTTGGCGCCCTGCTGTTCTTTATGTCCTTTGGTCTGGCCTTCGCCATTATTCTGTCGAGCGAGCATACCTTACTGCCCAATGTACAAGCTGGCGATTTCTTCCAGAATTTAAATCCAAATGACATGCCACTTTGGCCGGCATTATTTATCACCATCGCTTGTGGTGCCGTTTCAGGCTTCCATGCAACCCAATCTCCATTAATGGCACGTTGTGTTGAAAATGAAACGAATGGCCGCTTTGTGTTCTTCGGTGCCATGATTGGTGAGGGTATTATTGCACTGCTTTGGTGTGCGATTGCGCTTTCTTACTTCGGCGGCGTTGAAGGCCTTAGCGCAGGTATGTCAGGCAACCCTGCTAACGTCGTATATGAGGCTTCTACTGGCTTGTTAGGCGCTGTCGGTGGCTTTATGGCTATCCTAGGGGTGATTATCCTGCCTATTACTTCAGGTGATACCGCCTTCCGCTCCGCCCGTCTGATTTTGGCTGAATTCTTTAA
Organism: Shewanella putrefaciens; assembly: GCF_016406305.1. NCBI lineage: Bacteria > Pseudomonadati > Pseudomonadota > Gammaproteobacteria > Alteromonadales > Shewanellaceae > Shewanella > Shewanella putrefaciens. The sequence continues at coordinate 1,752,164 of NZ_CP066369.1, read as the reverse complement.
AATGCCACAGGTGGCCTTACCTAAGCGCTTAGTGCTTGCGATACCTTTGTTTGTGATTGGTGGTCTGCTGACTCAAGTCGATTTTGGGGTGATTTGGCGCTATTTCGGTGTGGCGAACCAAGCGACTGCAGTACTTATGCTGTGGACAGCTTCAGCCTATCTGCTACGCCATAATAAACTGCACTGGATTTGTACTATTCCAGCCATGTTTATGACCACAGTCGTCATCACCTTCTTGCTCAACTCTGCAACCTTAGGTGCTGGCTTACCTATGACCTTATCTACCATTGCAGGTCTAATCTCTACCTTAGTGATTACAGGACTTTTGATTGTAAAAACCAAAGGTAAAGGCGAAGTCGATAGCGATGCGGAGTTACCCGACGAAGCATAAGCGTCTAACAAGCTTAGTCTAAGCAAATGCTCCCAAACAGGCACTTTCAATAGTGCCTGTTTTTTTATGGCCATAAATAGGCTCTAACTTCAGCCACTAAACTGCTATAATCCCGCCATAGTTCACTGCAATATGCAAAATATGACTCAAGCCAATAATCCACTGCATGGTATTAAATTAGAAACCATTATCACCGACCTCGTCGAGCGTTATGGCTGGGAAGAATTGGGTGAACGGATCAAAATCCGTTGTTTTACCCATGATCCCAGCATTAAATCGAGCCTACGTTTCCTAAGAAAAACCGACTGGGCAAGGGAAAAAGTGGAATATTTGTACTTAAAAGCCAATAAACTCCCTCTACCGATTAAATCAGAGGCGAGTAATTCAGCGCCCCACAGGGCTAAGACTACTCCCCCTAAAACCATGGCTTCGAATAAAACGCCGAGCTCCTCTACGCAGAGTAACCCTGCTCAGAGTAAAAAGCCGAGCAAAGGGACGGAGCCGACTGCCACTGATGGCAATGTCAACAGTCATATTTGGGGAACGCGGGACTAACGTCTCCTCACACAGACAGCACCGCCTAACACAGCCCTTTAGACAACAAAGGGCTGGACACACAACACCCCAACGATAGCCCATTGCCGGCAATTTATGGGTTAATCGACTCGAGTTTTTTGGACCGCCGCCGATATAGGTTAAATTCTATACATCAAGCGTTATAAGGGATATCCGATGAACATTAATGGATTAAACATCGCAGCCAATAGTTCGGCATTTAAATCCGTCTCAAACGCCTTTATTGCTCCCACTCAAACGGCAACCTCAACCGCGACAGCGGATCCCCAAAGCGATGACACTCAAGCAAGTGTGTCAATATCCGATGCTGGGCGCGCAGCTCTAGCAACGGAAGTGGGTGCAGCATTGCGAAGCAGTAACGCAGAGAAAAAACAACAAGCCGAAAGCGCCGATGCAGAAGAACCCACATCGCTTATCGATGAACAAATTGAACGCATAAAAGAGCAAATAAAGGCGCTCCAAGAAATGCTCACAAAACTTGCAGGCGATAACTCAAAGACGGCAGAGCAGCAACGTAAGTTGATCCAAGAGCAGATCATGTTGCTCAGCAATCAAATAGCGGTCTTAATGGATAAAAAAATGCGCGATGCCCAAGAGTCAGCGGGATAGTGACATCACCGAGCGTTGAGAATTCGCCCCTTGAGGAGGCCTCCTTGTTGTAAAGGGTTTGTTGAGAAGGATTTGTTGAGAGGAGTTTATTGAGAATTGCGCCTTAAAAGTTGCCCCTGAACCTTTGCAGGGGCTGAAGGCTGAATACATTTACGGCTAAATCGGGAAGCTAAACACCAATCGCCAGATATCTAACCCATCACCAGTACGGTAACTGAGCCCGATGCGATCAACGCCGAGTAAATCGCCCCCCAAAGGCTTTGAGAACGCAAGCGTAGCACCTATTTCATAGCTGCCAGAGACTAACGTATCTTCCTCGGCATTACTGCTAAAGTTCAGCTCATTAAAATACCAATACCCTATGGCAAAAATCCTCGGTTGGACCTGAACGTTCCACCATTGCCAGCGCGGTGAGAGTCCGATATCCACGCCACTTTGCAACACCGCAAATTGATCCGTTAAGGTGCCAATCCGCTCACTGTAGCCCGCAAAGTGTAAGCGAGACACCCAAACGCTTTCTTCCCCCGCAAACGTAAAGTCGTACAGGCTACTCACGCCCGAGGCGAAGATCGCCACATTTTCACTGGTATTAAAATTAGTGCCAAACCCGAGGTCAAAATAGGCTTCCATGCGGGTATTCTCACTCCCCTGCCAATGATGCTCCACACCGGGGGTCACCGTCATAGTGCCCACCGAAGAAGGTAATTCTCCTTCGGTTAAGTCCCGGGCTAAGTAGTCAAAAAAACCAAAGGATAAGGGAATACGCAGCCAAGTGCGGCTGTCTTTATCTTTTTGCAAATCAAAGGTTAAAGGAATACTGACAACGGTCGCATTCTGTTCTGCGGCGCGATAAACCCCAGTGCCAAGGTAACTGCCAAAGGCATAGGCAGAATTGGGATTGTTCTTAGCATCGATGGGAGAATCAACGGATGTTGTTGCCAAAGGATCCGTCGATGATTGACTCGATATAAGGGGGGCAGCAGAAACAACCTGTGCCCACGCAACCATAGAAGCAATAACGCCGATACACAGCGTAGGCACAGATAAAACAGTGAATAATAGCCGATTGAAAAAATAGCTCAATTTGTTCTAACAGTCCTGATGTTCAGCACTTAAACGGTAGACTTTTCAGCTTAAAGGCGACTCATCTTCATCCATAAAATGGTGTTCAGACATCATATGCCCAAGCTCGGTAGACTTAGTCTTTAAATAGGCTTCATTATAGCGATTTTTACCCACTTGTAATGGCACACGCTCAACCACTTCAATACCAAGATCTTTCATCGCTTTGACTTTACGCGGATTATTAGTCATCAAACGCACATGCTTCACGCCGATCTGTTCAAGCATAGGCTTAATCATATCGTATTTACGCATATCAGCAGGGAAACCTAACTGTTCGTTGGCTTCGACCGTATTAGCCCCTTTATCCTGCAACTCGTAGGCACGGATCTTATTTAATAAACCAATGCCCCGCCCCTCTTGGCGCAGATACAGAATAAAACCGCTGCCTGTCTCAGCAACATTTTGCATCGCAGTCTGTAACTGAAAACCACAGTCACAACGTAGGCTAAATAGGGCATCACCGGTTAAACATTCTGAATGAATACGGCCTAATACCGGCTCATCCGCACTGAGAGTTCCAAACGTGAGTGCAACATGCTCTTTGCCAGTTTCAGTATCTTCAAAACCATGCATGGCAAACACACCCCAAGGAGTGGGTAACTTTGACGTCGCGACATATTTTATCGACATGACTTAACCTTAACGACAACTCTCATTCCATGAGACGAGGGAACATCCATAAAAACAAAACCGTAATTAGGCACTTAGCCAATGAAGCGCCCTATTCTAAAGCGTTTTACACCATCAGGAAAACTGTTGTGGTTGAATCAACCCCAACTAGAATACCTAGTACTCAATCGCAATATTGACGCATCCCAGCGACTTTTAGTCTATTTGGGGCCGCAAACACAGCATCGATATTCGAAGCTATGCTGCCAATCCCTTGATGCTCAGCTGCGCCGAGTAAACCTTGATTCAGGTTAAAACTTTGCAGGTGCGTAACCGGTCACTTCAGTCAGTCCCATTTCACGCCCTAAAGCTGTCATAGGGTGAACCACGACTAAACCTTTAACTGATTTTTTCAGTTGGCCCATATCGGCTTGCTCGGCTTTCGTCAGTGCACGGTGAAAGGGCAAATGTTGGATATCGCTGCCCTGTTTATTTAATAGGCGCGTCTGCTGACCCTTCACACTGTTAATTTGCTTAGTGACCGCGGCGATTTCGCGTTTAAACTGGGCAATAATCGCATCATCGCCCCTTTGCTCTGCCGCAGCAAGTTTACGACGAAATTTATCTAATTTATCGTTTAGCTGCTGCAGTTCTTGCTTTAAATTCATTCTCTTACCTTAATTTACCTAAGTTAGCCACAGTAATATCTTCGCCTGTTAGTGCTAGCATCTGTGTCAAGGTTTGGGATTATAACAGCAAGTTGTCGATCCTCGTTACCGCTTTTATAACAAACGTATTTTCTGATTGCTGCTACCACGGAAAGCCAAACTTGGGTCCGCTAAGCTTTGCTCGAATTTTCCATCCACCAGCACATCAATATACTCAAGTACGACTTTTTGTAAGTCGGTGAGCTCATCAAGTACATAACCCGTCCACAGCCAGATATCTTTCTCGGGACAGGCTATTTTTACCCGCTTAACCAGCGCCAGAATGGCCTCGACATTGGCAGGTAGCAGTGGATCGCCGCCAGAGAGTGACAGACCACGGCGCACAATGCGCGTATCCTTAAGATCGGCAATAATTCTATCTTCCATTGCTTGATCAAACAGATGCCCAGAGCGCACATCCCAAGTGCTTTGATTATAGCAACCACGGCACTGGTGCTCACAACCCGAGACAAACAAGGTTGCACGGGTTCCGGGGCCGTTGACCACATCGATGGGATAATATTGGTGATAATTCATAATGTCAGTTCCCGATGAGCCGCCCGATCCTAAGTCGGCTAAAACATGCGGCGCAGCAAGGTGTACCCGCTGCGCCTCAAGGTCAGTGTACTAGATGAAATGATTCAGAAGTGTTACAAGTGCTTGATCCTGCGCTTCACTTCTTCTTGCTTGCCGTGGTTAAATGGCCGGGCATCTGGGCTACCTAAATAGCCACAGACTCGGCGGGTCACCGACACTCGGCTCGGTTCGTGGTTACCGCATTTAGGACAGGTAAAACCTTTACTCGTGCAGCTAAATTCCCCTGTAAAACCACAGTCATAACATTCATCTATCGGCGTATTGGTACCGTAATAAGGCACGCGGCTATAGCTGTAATCCCAGACATTTTCCAACGCCTCTAGGTTATGCTGCATATTAGGATATTCGCCGTAGCAGATAAAACCACCATTGGCGATGGCGGGATAAGGTTGTTCAAAATCAATCTTATCATAGGGATTAACATGCTTTTCAACGTCCAAATGGAAGCTATTGGTGTAATATCCCTTATCCGTGACGCCTGCTACGACACCAAATTGTTTTGCATCGAGTTTACAGAAACGGCTGCACAGGCTCTCGCTTGGCGTGCTGTATAAACTAAACCCATAACCAGTCTCGTTCTTCCACGCCTCGGTTGCCGCTTTTAAATAGGCCACGATTGCCACGGCTTTTTCACGCAGTGCTGCATTATCAAAAACATGGAGTTCTGTGCCATAGAGCGCATTGATGGTTTCATGCAACCCTATATAGCCTAATGAGATAGACGCGCGGCCATTTTTGAATATCTGCGCTATGTCGTCATCGGCACGTAAACGCACGCCACAGGCACCTTCCATATAAAGAATCGGGGCCACACGGGCTTTAACGCCGTTCAAACGTTCAATACGGGTATCCAAAGCCCTGCGGGCAAGGGCTAGACGGTCATCGAGAATGCGGTAAAATTCGACTTCATTCCCCTTGGCCTCTAGGGCAATACGCGGCAGGTTAAGGCTCACCACCCCGAGGTTATTACGCCCTTCATGGACCAACTCACCATTTTCTTTATAGGTGCCTAAAAAGCTACGGCATCCCATGGGCGTTTTGAATGAGCCAGTGACCTTTTCAACCTGCTCGTAGTTTAAAATGTCGGGATACATCCGCATGCTCGCACATTTCAAAGCCATTTGTTTGACATCGTAGTTGCAATCGCCCGCCTTATGGTTAATACCATCTCGAATGGCAAACACCAATTTGGGGAAGACCGCGGTTTTACGGTTTTTTCCTAGGCCTGCCATGCGCACTTTGAGCATAGATTGCTGAATCAGGCGTGACTCCCACGAAGTGCCTAAACCAAAACCAAAGGTAACGAAGGGGGTTTGACCGTTAGCCGTGTGCAAGGTATTGACTTCATACTCGAGTGACTGAAAAGCATCGTGGCATTCTTTTTCGGTTTGCGCCGTAGCAAAAGCCTTGGCATCTTTAATCTGCCAGTTCAATGCCACTTGATAGTGTTTGTCATAGCTCTTTGCCACAAAGGGCGCTAACACTTCATCGATTCGATTGATGGTTGTACCGCCATAGATATGGCTGGCCACTTGGGCGATGATTTGAGCGGTGACCGCGGTTGCCGTTGAGATCGATTTGGGTGTTTCAATCTCGGCATTACCCATTTTAAAACCGTGGGTTAGCATGCCAGCCAGATCAATCAGCATACAGTTAAACATGGGGAAGAATGGCGAATAATCTAAATCGTGGTAGTGGATTTCCCCCACTTCATGGGCGACCACGACATCCTTTGGCAAAATATGGCTCTTGGCATAATGTTTAGCCACAATCCCCGCGAGTAAATCCCGCTGGGTCGGGATAACTTTCGAGTCTTTATTGGCATTTTCATTCAGCAGCGCGGCATTGCTTTGCTCAACCAGACCACGAATTTCTAAATTCAGTTTACTGGTGGCTTCACGGCAAATATCCCTATCATGGCGATACTCAATATACACCCGAGCCAATGACTTATAGGGTCCCTCCATCAACAGATTTTCAACGGCATCTTGCAAATGGTGGATATCGACTTCGGCTAAAGATGCCACCCGTTGACTGACACAAGCGGCCACGGTGGCGGCATAGTCGGCATCCTCTATCCCAACTGAGTTTGCAGCGGCGATAACTGCATCTCTTATCCTTGTCTCATCAAAAGGCGTGCGGCAACCATCCCGCTTAATCACGACTGGCATTGTTCAGTTCCTCTCCATCTCGATTAAAATTAACACTACATATAGTGATTTGATAATCAATAAACACAATATGTAGAGCATTAAGCGATATCGGTGTTGAAACTTCCATGATCCAGATCATGATTTAGCAGATGGAAGAAAAGAACAAAGAAGAACTGTAGCAAAGCCCTATGATCTGCAAGTAGAGCCTTGACCTGAGTGAAAAAGCAGGCTAGTTAACGCTTTGCCAAGGCTAAATAACTACTCAACTGCCCAAGGGCCGACTGCTGAGATCCCATAGACGAGGCCACTTGCATGGTGGATTTAAGTCCCTGCCATTGCTGCTTTTGCGTGTCCGTCATGGGAGGATTTGAGTTTAAATAATCTGTTAATTGCCCAAACACTTTGGCCGCTTTTTGGGCTAAAAGAGGGGACTGGGCATCATCCATATTCGTTAGTACATGCTTAGCATCGACTAAGGTGTTAATCAATGGACTGTTAGGGGACGTTTTACTCAGTGACTTAAGCTCATCATCGATGAAGTCCTGCAGAGATTGGGTGTTCGTCTTATCTGTAGTCGGTGGATTAATCCCATTTTGCGATAGGCGTTCGAGCTGGCTCTCCGAGAGGATGCCATCCTTCTGTAAACGAGACACTAACGCAGGAATATCCGCAACACTGAATTGACCATTAGCAAAAAAATCCTTCGACATCGCTTGGATTTTTTGTGCCCGCTGCGCCCGTGGTGACAGTGCAATCGCATCGGCCCCCGTCGATTCGGTCTGAGCTGTGCCTTTCTGGGATGAGGTTTTTTCGGTACTCGATTCCGTCTTGGCCGTGCTCGCTTTTTGGCTATTGAGGCCGTAGGCATCGGCAATACTGGTGTTGCTGCGATTAAGATTTGAGGTATTTAAAATAGAACTCATGTCAAATATTCGGCGTCTAAAACTGCGTGACGTTTTAAAGCAAAAAATAAGCCAATTGTTTTAAAACTCAAATCCTTGAGTTCAAGCGGCACTGTTGCAGCCCTTCCGCCTACATCAGCCCTTCCATATCGCAGCCTCAATCAAATGAGCCACTTTCGCAACGGCAGCCTCACCGGCGGCAATGGCCTCATCGGCGCGGTGAAACTCCATAGTGCCAATATTGGCAACTTCTGGCACAACAAGGATATCCGGAGGATCGCCCATTAGGCGGACCCGTTTGTGTCTTTGCTCTAAAATCCCCATGGACTGGGACATCACGGCAATCATGCCTGGGTTGGATTTAGTCCCGAGGGAAAATTTATCGGTCAAACTGCTAACATATTCCCGGCCACGGGCGAATAAATCCATAAAGCCCGTTTCTTGTCGAGCGGGTAAATCGGACGCTTCAGTCACCTTCTGGCTGGTCATATTGACAGGCAATACTTGCAATCGCCCCGAATGATATCCGTTTAAATCGACAGCAATAACGATATCTACTCCCATAGCACGGCTAACGGACACAGGAACAGGATTCACTACTGCGCCATCAACTAACCAGCGATCTCCCTGACGCACTGGCGCTAAAATCCCCGGCATAGAACAAGATGCCCTGACAGCTTGGCGCAAATCGCCGTGGCGGAACCAAATCTCTTGACCCGAATATAAATCCGTTGCGACCGCCGCAAAAGGCCGATTAAGTTGTTCGATCGTCAGATCTCCGATGCGAGACTGCAGCACATCAAACACTTTTTCGCCGCCAATCAATCCTCCTTTACGCCAGCGAATATCCATTAAACCAAGAACATCCCAGCTCGAAAAACTACGCACCCACTCTTCGAGTTCAGGCAAATGATCGTGGGCATAGGCCGCCCCAACTAAAGCGCCAATGGAACAACCCGCCACTTTATCGGGCTTAATGCCCAGCGCAGCCAATCCATTTAACACCCCAATATGTGCCCACCCCTTTGCCGCGCCACTGCCTAAGGCAATGCCAATAGTCGGTGCTGATCCTTTGACCATAAAATGTTCCCCCTAAATAGACTCGGTCACAGAATAACCTAAAATCCCAGCATTTCGACCATAGAGAGTAAAATAGATGGAATTAAGTGGTTGTAACATCAATGTAAATAAATATAGACCCCTAACATTATCTGTACGATTTTTGACAGTAACTTAGCACTAATGCCGAGATAATTACCGATGTGGATAGCTGAGAACAGCCGTTTAAGGCTATAATCTGCCCTTACTAAGATTTAGGGGATATACCTTTGCAATTTACCGATTTTTCTCTGGACCAGCGTCTGTTACAAAGCTTAAAGCATATGGGGATCACTGCCCCTACCGCCATCCAGGAACAAGCACTGCCTATCGCATTGGCAGGTAAAGATTTAATGGCGTCATCAAAAACAGGCTCGGGTAAAACCCTTGCGTTTTTGCTGCCAGCATTGCAAAGAGTCATATCTACCCGTGCACTCACCAAACGCGATCCTAGAGTATTGATTTTATTACCAACCCGCGAGCTAGCCCATCAGGTTTATAGCCAACTTCGTTTACTCGTTGCCAATACTCAATACAAGGCCATTAGCGTTCTGGGGGGTGAAAACTTTAACGATCAAGCTAAAGCGCTCGCCAAAGAACCACATTTTATCGTTGCAACACCGGGGCGAATTGCGGACCATTTAGAACAAAAACATTTATTCCTCAACGGACTAGAACTGCTCATCCTCGATGAAGCTGACCGTATGCTGGATTTAGGTTTTGCGCCGCAACTTAAGGCCATCAACGACGCTGCGGATCATAAACGCCGTCAAACCTTAATGTTCTCGGCAACGTTAGATCACAGTGAAATCAATGATATAGCTGCAACTTTGTTGAAAAATCCTGCCCATGTGGCCATAGGCGCAGCCCACAGTGAGCATAACGATATTCATCAGCGTATTTTCCTCTGTGATCACTTAGATCATAAAGAGGCTTTATTAACGCGTTTACTGCAAGATGAACAGCATAAACAAGTGATTATCTTTACAGCGACGCGTCCTGATACCGAGCGATTAGCGGCCAAACTCTCGGCTCAAGGCTTTGCAACGGCAGCACTCAGTGGCGAGTTAAAGCAAACCGCCCGCAATCAGATCATGGATCAATTTGCCCGAGGGCTACAGCAGGTTTTAGTCACTACGGACGTGGCGTCCCGTGGGCTGGATCTGCTTAACGTCTCATTAGTCATTAACTTCGACATGCCAAAGTTTGCCGAAGAATACGTTCATCGTATTGGTCGTACCGGTCGTGCAGGAGCCAAAGGCGATGCGATATCACTCGTAGGGCCAAAGGATTGGGATAACTTCAAAAAAGTCCAAGTTTTCCTCAGAAAAACATTTGAAATCAGTGTTATTCCTGGTCTAGAAGCAAAATTTAGCGGTCTTAAAGATAAGTCTAAACAGACACCGGCAAAACGAATCGCTAAAACAGCCCCCGCAAAGGGCAGCGTCAAGGCTAAAGCGGCTAAAGCCGCACCATCCCGTGATAAACGCTTTATTACGGGCGTCGATGTAGGCGATGCGCCAATGCGTAGAAAGCCCACGGCCCACTTGCTGCAAGACAATGATACTGAAGAAGTTTAATTTTTAAATTGGCGTTGATGGTCACTGAGTACTAAGGCTCATTACCATCAACTTAAAACCGGCTGGAATCAACGTCGTAAGCTCTCTGAGCCTCATTCCAGCTACAATAGCGCAGTTATTGATATTTTGAAGGTGTAACATGAGAGTTTGTGGTGTTGAATTAAAAGGTGGCGAAGCCATTATCAGTTTATTAAGTTATGAAGGTGAGACCTTTAATGTGCCTGAGTGCCGTAAGGTGTCCTTCAGTGTTTCGCAATCGGCAACCACAGAGGCGATCCGTGACTTTCATTTTGCTTTCCATAAGTTAATGCAAGACTACAAAGTCGATGAGATAGTGATTATCGAGCGCGAGCAAAAAGGTAAGTTGGCAGGTTCTGCGACGAGTTTTAAACTTGAAGCCGCCATTCAGTTAGGCGACCTACCAGTGACTTTGCTATCCCCTGTGACGATCAAAGAGCAAAATAAACGCAACCCACCCCAAGTCGATTTTGACAGCTTAGATCTTAAGCGTGTGCAACAGGGTGCCTTTGAGGCCGCTTTCGCACAGCAAAACCGTCGTATTTTTGGTAAAGCCTAATACCCAGACTATTGGCTCCGAAGCGATTCGGAGCCAACTTCCTATGCCATTATTAAAATATTTAAGCGGCTATAGCCCCGACATCCAGCAACAGGTACGACAGCATCTAGATGCAGGAACCTTGCCCGCACTCCTCCTACGCCGTCATCCTGAAATCCATGATATTCGCAGTGATAAAGCACTTTATGACTATACCCAAGGGATAAAAAACCGCTTCTTGCGTCAATCCTCACCTTTGTCAAAAGTGATCTTCGACGACAAAATTAGCATTAGTCATCATGCACTTGGCTTACATTCCTATGTATCACGGGTACAAGGGAACAAAATTAAAGCTAAGAATGAAATTCGTATATCTTCCAGATTAAAACGCGTCCCCGAGCCTTTACTTCGAATGGTCGTCGTACATGAATTAGCCCATCTTAAAGAAAAAGATCATAATAAGGCTTTCTATAATCTGTGTACTTATATGGAGCCCGATTACCACCAGTTCGAATTTGATTTGCGCTTATTACTCACCTGCATAGATACAAATACATCACCTTACACGACTTAGTCACAGTTTCTTCCTCTGCACCTCATTTTTATACTACCTGATATTGACTGATAATAATTTTCATTTAGAATAAATTCGTATTATCAGCCATCGCCAGGTCGTATGAAAAAGCCGAATATTGATAAAAAGCTTGAAAAGTGGTGTAAAAAACAAGCAAAGAAACTGCAAAAGCAACAGGTTAAATCGACTGAAATATCGGCTTCGATGAAATTCATGTCATCGGTGTCTAATGACACGGCGAATTTAAATTCAAATACTCGATTACAAAGCAAAAAAGCTCAGCGTAAATATTTAGGTCAACTATTATCCGACCACCTCGCTAAACAGCACATTAAGCATCTCGACAAGCCTGCACTTAAAAAACAATTAAAACTCGCTAAAGCCCAGTTTATTGCCGCTAATGATGCAAGTTTCCTGTCATCGGCCGTCATTAAACGTTTATCCCCCTCACCGACAGGCCGCAGTTTTGCACTGCGTCCCTATAAAAAATCCCCCTGTAGTGGCTGTCCGGCTTTAAAAGGACGACTATGCAAATGTGCCTTAAAGGCAATGCAAAAGCGCCAAGCGAGTTAAAACAGCGTATCGCATAACTGCCTTTAGCCTTTTTTAACAAATAAACAAAGCAATAAAAAATGCCGATGAAAATAAATTTCATCGGCATTTTTTATTCATCTAATCGGTTTTGAAGAATCGCCGATTGAGTAAATTAATTAACCCAAATTCATTAAAGCTTGGCGACTTTTAACCGTATTAGCAAAGCTATTCAATTCTTGATTTGCTAATTGACTCGACATTGGAATATCGGCCTTCATCGGATCGACAGGCTTGCCATTAACATGGAATTCATAATGTAGGTGCGGTCCCGTCGAACGACCCGTATTACCTGATAAAGCAATGACTTGACCGCGAGTTACCCGCTGTCCTTTACGCACCAAAGCCTTAGAAAGGTGCAGATATCTGGTGCGATACTTACCACCGTGTTCTATCACTATATATTTACCCGCAAACTGATGGTCAGTAACTAAACTCACGACACCATCACCTGGGGCAATGACCTTAGTACCAATAGGCACCGAAAAATCAGCACCATTATGGGGAGAAATACGGCCAGTAATCGGATGCTTGCGATGGGAGTTAAAACGAGAACTCATTCGTGGCTGTTTAGTTAATGGAATACGCTGGAATGCACGCACTAGACTTCGGCCTTTGGCATCATAATAACTACCATCGGTATGTTGGAATGCACTAATTTCAGAACGACCCGTTTTAATACTCACGCCTAATATTTGGCTGCTACCCGTCGCTTCACCTTCAACATATTGATCATTTACCAAAACAGAGAATTTGTCTCCTGCATGTAGATCCCGTGCAAAATTCAATTTCTCTTTGAGTAAATCTTCAATCCGCTGAATATCGGCGGCTGCTAATCCCATTTTTTGAGCAGAAACGTAAAATGAACCTTTAATATCTCCAGTCACAATACGATTTTGCCAAACACCTTCCACATTCACTTCTTCAACGTTAAAGCTCCCGTCTTCATAACGAGTAAATACCACTTGGCGTGCTGCGTTGAAGTAAAGTTCTAATTTTTGCAATTGGCCTTCATTATCCAGCCAAAACTGCATACGGTTACCGGGTAATAAGGTATCGAGGGCGAGTACGTTTAAGTCTGCCTCTAATACCTTATACATAGTCTGCTGATCGACGCCCGCCTTAGAAAATAAACTACTTAAAGTATCACCTGAAGCAATAATACGCTCGAAATCAGGGCTGTTGTCTATTATGGGATCTTGCTCAAGGGGTGCTGAAACCGGAGGTAAAATATTGTCAAGATCGAGGGTAACGGGAATTCGCTGTGCGGTCGGCACAACATGGTTAGCGTTGGGCATTAGCATGGCTGCGCCAATCAACAAACCACCCACTAAAAGAATATTCTTGTGGGTGGGTGATAAATTCTGCAAACGGGTTTGCGAAAAATAGTTAAATGTGGGTTTGCCTGTCTGCAACGCTTTCACCTTTTGTTATCGTTATGGCGTTATATTTTTGAATCAGTCCCTTTGGGGGAAGCCCTAATTTTGTCAACTTATCTCAAAAAATCGATTATGACAAACGCTATTTCGCAGTTTTGCTGCACTATTTACCAAAAATATGCGCCAGCTTGCATTTCAAACCGGTTACATGCCCTATCTCTCTATATATAAATACTAAAATGCACTTAAATTTATCTTTTAAAACATATTGTTATCAAGTCATTGTCACGTTAAACCCTGACTAAGGCAAAACGATTGCAATTTCACTCCCATGGGAGGTTTTTAAGATATCAATACGGGTATTTATTTGCTCTTTCATCTCAGAAACGTGGGAGATCAGCCCTATCATGCGGCCAGAGGATTGCAGATCCATCAAGGTTCGAATGGCAAGCTCTAATGAGTCCTGATCAAGGCTGCCAAAACCTTCATCGATAAACAGGGTATCGAGCTTAATTCCTCCCGCATAGGCTTGCACTACATCGGATAATCCTAGTGCCATAGATAATGCCGCCATAAAGCTTTCGCCGCCGCTGAGGGTCGCCACCGGACGCACTTTCGAGGTGTAGGCATCTTCCACTTCTAACTCGAGCCCAGAGGCTTTGTTGCCCTTTGCCCTATCTTCCTTGCGGAGCAAACGATAACGCCCTTTACTCATCAGATGTAACCTATGGCTCGCTTCGAGCAACACATCGTCTAGCAGTACGCTCAATACAAAACGTTGCAGACTGATTTTATTGCCGGTTTTTCCATTAGCCACATCGGCAAGTGTGCCGATAACCGCATATTCATCCTCTAAGGCCTTAGCCTTCGTATCTGCGATACTCAATTGGGTTTGGGTTTGCGTCAGTAATACTGTGCGAGTGTGAAGTAGCTGCCATGCCTGCTCTGCCACTTGCAATGCTTGCTGCGCCGACTCAAGCTCGACAGCAAGCTTAATGCTATCGGGCGGCACTTTATCTTTAAGCTTAAGTGCTAACTGTTCGCACTGGGCCTTAGTCAACGCACACTGTTGCTGATAAACCTCAATCTCGTTTGCCAATGCATGCAGTTGCGTTTCATCTAGTATGGCCTCAAATAGGGCCTGTTGATCGACAAAACCTGCAGCGACGAGTTGCTGATTGAGTTGCTGCTGGGCACGGGTTTGCTGGGCTAATGCCACCTCAGCGGCCTTTTCGGCCCCATTAAGTGCAGCTTTTGCAGCAACAAAGGTTTGCCCGGCCTGTTGCTGATGCTCCCTCACGCTCGCAATCTGTTGTTTTATTTGGCTAAGAGTTTGCTGGTTTTGCATTATCGCAGCGGTTAATGCCTCAAGCGTTGCCAGGGCAGATGGCACGCTTTGCTGCATTTGCGCTAACTGTCCCTGCAATAAATCCACTTTAGATTGCAACGCGTTGTCCTGCGCTTGCCCTTGCTCCAGCTTTTGTTGCAGCTGCGTTTCCTGTACGTGCAACAGGGCAATATCTTGTTGTAACTGCTGCAAATGTCGATGCGCTTGCTCGGCCTGTGCGAGTGACAAAGCGTATTGCGACAGGGTTTGCGAATGTTCATCTACAGAAATATCAACCGCAGCCCCCAATTGGGCCGCAAGATCCTGCGCTTGTTGCTGCAGGGTTTCTAACTGTGTCTGTAATCCACGGTATTCCGCTCTGGCTTTACTCAAAATTTCTTGGGCCGTCGCTTCAGCCTCTTGGGCCAGTTGCAGCGCTTCTTCACTCGGGAGCGACTCTTGGCTCTGTGCTGGCTGCGGGTGAATGTGGCTGCCACAGACGGGACAAGGTGCATCTTGCTGTAATTGCTTAGCCAAAATGGCCGCCTGCCCTTGGTGCCAAGTCATCAATAAGGCTTTATGCGCAAGCTGTGCTTGCTGATGCTGGGCATTGAGTTGTTGCCCTTGGGCTTTTGCCTCGGCAATTTTAACCTGTGTCGCCGCGACCTTTGCCGCAACTTGCTGCCATTGCCGATAGGTAGTCAATAACTGTTGCTGCTGTTGGTGCGCCTGCTGCAGTGAGAACCGAGTTTCACTACTGGCCTGCAGTGGTGGCAGAGCAGACTCCAGTTCATAACGTTTTTGAGTAACTGCGGTAAACTCATTTTTACAGCCCTGAAGCTGCGCTTTGGCCCTCACTAACTGCGCTCGCTCTTGCTCTAGGGTTTTATTGAGTTGATCCAGTTCCCTAAGCTGCGGCCCCAGCGCATTCAGTTGCTGTTTAACTTGTTCCTGCTCGAGTAGCGAGGCTTCTAATAGGGGTAAATCCTGCGCTTTGAGCTCAGCCTCATCAAAGGCTTGCTTGGCCTGAGTCAGTGCCGTTTGCGCGTGACTCAAGGCAAGATTGGCCGCCTTGGCTTCCTGCTCTCGGGCCACAAACACCTCAACCATGGGCGCTAAGCGCTGCGCTTGCTTGGCTAAATTTAACTTGTGGGTTTGCGCGGCTATGCACTCTTGCTTGGCATCGAGCGCGGCTGCACTTTGCGTTAAGGCATCCAACTGTGCAAATTCAGCCTGTAGATGCTGGGCGGCATCATTTGCTTTAATCACTAATTGTTGCAGCTGTAATGCCTGTTCCTTCGCACTTTGGGCGAGCGCCAGTTCAGGCGTGAGCTTGGCTAATTCACTGCTAAGCTCGTCATCGGATGCTAGGCCCGCACTCTGTAAAATACCATCGCGGCGACTGCGTTGATCGTTCACTAGGGCGCTAATATCGGCAGCCTTATTTTTTAGGGTATCTTCAATCCGGCGGTAAATATGCGTTTGAAATAGCTGACTAAATATCAGTTCACGCGCCTTAGAATCCGCCATCAACAATTCACGAAACTTGCCCTGGGGTAACACCATCACCTGGCGAAATTGTTCCACATCGAGCCCGGTTAGGGCTTCAATCTCAGCGGTGGCCTCGGACACTTTACTGGCGACTAATAAGCTTTCATTGCCATCGGCGTCAATTTTATAGAGCTGCGCTTCACTCTTTTGGACTGTTGAGCCATCACCGCTTTTTTTGACTCTGTCCTGCTCTGGCACTCGGCGGATGCGATAGCTGTCACTGCCCAGTTGAAAACTGAAAGTGACTTCTGTAAGCAAGCTATTGTCTGCCATATCGCAGCGCATCTGGCTGCCTTCGCGCTCGTTGCCCGTGGTTTTACCATAGAGCGCAAAGCAAATGCCATCGAGCAAGGTTGTCTTACCCGCGCCCGTTGGGCCGTTGATCAGAAATAACGGATTATTACCTAATGCTGTGAAATCAATCGTCTGAGTCGTGGCAAAGGGACCAAAGGCAGACATGGAAAGGTTTAGCGGTCTCATGCTTGGCGCTCCTCATTGTGTAGCTTAGTCAGCAGCTCATCCATCACAGCTTGCTGCGCCTGAGTCAATGATTCGCCAGACACTTGAGTAAAAAAGTCACAGAACATGTCCATCTCGCCTTTTTTGATATGGTCACGACTCAAGGCGACTTGCTGTTGCCCCGCCATTAACCCAGTGCGCTCTAAATGCAGCACATTGGGGTAAACGGCTCTGAGTTTACCCATTGCATCCAAAATTGCGTGTTTATCGAGGAGCCTAACCATAAGATAATCATCACGCTTTGTATCGGTTTTACCTTGCTCAATGAGGTTAGCTAACTCCCCTTCTAAAACACGAACATCACGCAGCGACGTTAACGGCAATAAACGAATATCCATCGGCGTTTGTGCGCCAAGCTCAACTAAAGTCACCGACTTGTGTTGATGCTGTTCGCTAAAGGAATACTTCAAAATCGATCCTGAGTAGCGCACATGCTCGGCGCCCTTATATTGCGGTCCGTGCAAATGCCCAAGGGCAACATAATCAAACTCAGCGAATAGCGCTGGCGATATTTTGTCGGCGCCGCCAATACTCAGTGGTCGCTCAGATTCCGACTCACTGCCACCATCCAAAAAGCAATGGCTTATCACCACTTTTGGCAAACCTTGGCTATCGTGCTGACGCACTTGCTCAAGCAATAGTGCCATGGCGGCCTCATGGCTTGGTGCCTCACACTCCAAAACTTGCCGCACTGTGGCAGGTTCAGCGTAGGGTAACGGATAAAAATAGGCGGCGCCCGTTGGGCTTTCTAACCTAATAGGCGAAAGCGCAGCGCTAAGCGGCCCAATAATATGTAATCCACCTGCCGCCATTTGTTTGGCCGCAAATCCTAAGCGCTCGTGACCATCGTGGTTACCGGCAATCATAATCACTTGCAGTTTAAGATCCTGCACTAGCCGATTGAGTACATTATCTAAGAGCGCGACCGCATTGGCTGGCGGAATCGATCTATCATAAATATCCCCCGCCACAATCACGGCATCGACACTCTGTTCCGTTGCCAAAGCCACAATTTGGTCGAGGACAAAGGCCTGATCATCCAGTAATGATTGATTGTGTAACTGACGGCCTATGTGCCAATCTGAGGTGTGGATAAATTTCATAATCGCTCTTAAACCCTATTGCAGCCAAACCGAGGGCTGATATTCATATTGGCTGTAATTTGGCCAAACGCAGATAATGTAACGCACTGAGTAATACAAGAAAAACAATGAAAACAAACTCAAAAAGTGCACGAGAAATGACAGGTTATACTATGCAAAAAACCTAACAGTGTATAGCCAAAGCAAAAGGAGTGAATGAATTAGAAACACGCGGGGGAATTTCCATCCAAGCAGGATGGAAATTCCCTAAATTGACTCAATCGATCAAAACAGCTGATATTGATTCACCAGCAATTTAAAACTCATGGCAAGGGACATAGTCACAACTAACGGCTTAATGATCTTAGTGCCTTTAGTGACAACCAGACGCGAGCCTAAGGTTGCGCCAATTGCTTGCCCTGCCAACATCACTAAGCCCAATAACCAAATCACTTTACCGCCCAAGGCAAAGAAGATCAGCGAAGCGATGTTAGTCGAGAAATTAAGTAGTTTGGCATGGGCTGTGGCTTTTGCCAGACCAAAGCCCGCAAGGGATACAAAGGCCAGCGCAAAAAAGCTGCCCGTGCCAGGGCCAAAAAAACCATCGTACAGGCCCACACCTAAAGCCGCAGTGAACGCAAACGCAGTCGGTGTCAGCACTTGATGCTTATCGTCTTCAGAAATCTTTTTCGAAAATAAGAAATAACAACCAATGGCTAAAATCAAAAAGGGCAAGATCAACTCCAGCACTTTAGTATCAACCAGCTGAACTAGAATAGTGCCCAATGCCGCGCCGATAAACGCGCAAAAGAGCGACAATTTCACAGATTTAAGATCAACGAGTCCTTTACGCACAAAATACAGGCTCGCAAAAAAACTGCCGCCACAGGCTTGGAGTTTATTTGTACCTAAGGCAACCGCTGGCGGTAAACCCGCCCACATCAAGGCAGGTATCGTCAGTAAACCGCCACCTCCGGCGATGGAGTCGATAAATCCCGCCACCATAGCAACGGCAAAAAGTAACGCAGCAATTTGTAGAGTGAGTTCAAACTCGAGCATGATTTATGATTCTTTTTAGGTAAATGGGTGTCATTGCAGTGCATTAGACTGCGTTTGCCTTATAAACGCAAAGGAGTTATTGTCGCCATAGCGTGAGATAAAGTCACACTAAACCATTATTTTTGGCCTATACCAGCAGCTTGGATATCGCTATGTTTCCCGATTTGCCACCACTCAATGCCCTTCGCGCCTTCGAGGCTGCCGCGAGATTGCAAAGTATGACACTCGCCAGCAAGGAGTTGCATGTCACCCATGGCGCGATCAGCAAACAGATCAAAATATTAGAGGATTATCTTGGCTTTGCGCTCTTTGTACGCTTACACAAAAGAGTTGGACTAACCGATGAAGCCAAACGCTATTTACCCCATGTACAGGCTGCGCTGCAAACCCTCTCCAGTGCCACAGGGGATTTACGCCGCCAAAGTGCGGTGCCACAAAGCTTAGCGATAAACGTATTGCCCAGTTTAACCATCAACTGGTTAATCCCAAGAATGGAGCAGTTTAAATCCCGCCATCCACACTTATATGTGGATCTCTCCATTGGGGATTTTGCCGTGGATTTTAGCCAAGGCCGTTACGATATCGCCATTCGTAGCAGCACTGTCATACCCAAAGGGGTCAACTATATCAAACTGATGGATGAGGATTTATGCCTTGTGTGTGCTCCCTCGCTAGCACCTAAGCTTCAGTGTATTGAGGATATTAATAGCATCACTCTCCTTAAGCACACCACCAGACCTGAGCTATGGGAATATTGGGCAGAAAAAGTCGGACTTAAGCTCACCCAGGAACAAACCTTTGGGGTTGAACATTTTTATATGTTGAGTCAAGCCGCGGCCAGTGGGATGGGCGCGGCACTCATCCCACGATTTTTTATTGAAGATCAACTCGCAAACGGCAGTTTAGTGATCCCCTTTGATGCTAACTTTATCAGCCCGTATGCCTACTATTTACTCACCCCAAAATCCCCGAGTATGCCACTGAAAGTACAAGCCTTTATCGACTGGTTGCTGGAGATCTTTGCGCCCTATCGTCATTGATCTATTTGCGATTAATTTATTGGGCGAACTGCTGCAATAAAAGTGTATTCAAAAATTGAACGACTCATATCCACACTCTAAATCCAACAACCACGGCATAAGGAAGTGATTAGATATTAAAAAACCACCTTGCGGTGGTTTTTTAGTATTTAAGGGTGACCCTATTGGATCAGTGCTGACAATGCTCATCGTGGACATGGTCATCATCGTCCATAAATTCATCGTCGCCATCTTGGTGTTGCATGACACCCCAGCCATCGGTCATGCCGCCAAACTCTGCGGCGAATTCGTTGAGCATAGTCTCTTGCTCAACTAAATCATCGTAGTCAGGCACCATATTGATGCAGGCAATAATTTCCCACTTACCCAGCTCATCGTTCAGATTGAGCTCAAGTTCACCGTCTAAATCAGAATTAGCTAATTCTTCTAATGCAGACTCAGCATCACGTTGATCATCAAAAACTAAAAAGAAATCAACATCTAAAGCTTTGGTTAAATCGATGCCTGCGTCAGCCATTGCGGCCAGCATTTTGCCATTATCATCATCAGGAAATTGCATATCTTTCTCCACTGGATAGGCTTATTCAGCCGCAATGATTTGAACTGATTCACCGTTAAAACTGACGATATCGCCCGCTACGATCTTTTTACGTTTACGCGTTTCCACTTCGCCATTGACAGTGACTAGGCCTTGGTCGATAAAATGCTTGGCTTCACCGCCAGCATTTGTCATGCCCTGCACTTTTAATACTTTGTACAATTCAATGAAATCATCACCGGAATGCAAAGCTAACTGATTAATTTGCGCCACTTAAACACGCCTCTAAAAATAAACCTGCGGCATTATAGCAGCATGTCCTCTGTGATGCAGAAATTTCAATTATCTTTGCCTTTCGGCGCTCAGTAACCCATAGGCGCAATCGTCAAACCATTGTTCGCCTATCTTAAATTCCTGCCTGAGTACCCCTTCAAGCCTAAAACCACATTTCTCAAGTACACGTGCCGAGGCATGGTTATCTTGGGCACAATGGGCAACAAATTTATGCACATCAAAACTCAAGCAGGCCCAGTCAATCACGGCTTGCAGGCTTTCAGTCGCATACCCTTTCCCATGGGCTTCTTTCGCAAGCAAATAGCCCACTTCTGCGCGTTGGTCCTCCATACTCTGGCAATAGAGCCCCGTCAGCCCAACAAACATGCCAGTATCGAGCGTCTCAATGGCTAAGGTGAGCCATTCACCTGAGCCATAAAACCAAGTATCTGAACGCTGTTGAAACTTAGCGCGGATCACCTCTTCTGACTCGGGAATACGGACATATTGATTAATTTGTGGATCGCGATGCAGCATATAAAAATGCTCCCAATCACTCTCGTGTAAGCTTCTGAGTTTTAGTCTATCTGTATAGAGTTCTAACATAGCGACTCCGTGATAAGGGCTTATAAAAGAAAACGGCAGCATAAGCTGCCGTTTTATCTACTGCTCAACAATTAACCGCGACTGGTCACTTCAAGCAAATGATAGCCAAATTGGGTTTTCACTGGACCTTGGACTTGGTTCAATGGCGCACTGAAGACCACTTCATCAAACTCACGCACCATCATACCTGGGCCAAATGAGCCCAGTTCACCACCTTGAGCCCCCGATGGACAAGAAGAATGTGCACGGGCAAGGTGCGCAAAATCTGCACCGTCTATAATTTGTTGTTTGAGCGCTTGGCACTGTTCTTCGCTGCTGACTAACAAATGTCTTGCTGTTGCCTGGACCATAATAAAACTCCGTTGAAGATCATGAGACATTTGCCCCAAATATCATGTAGTTCCCATTCAGTTAACTGTTCCAAACGGGGTGAGAATGCCCAGTATAAAAACATTCTGTTTAATTAAAAAGAACTAAAAATACCGTCACTCACTTTTAATCTAAATAACTGTTGTGTGAACAGCTTACGCTTGGTTCAACGCTATCCAGCGGTCAATTTTCTGCTCCATAACCGCCATAGGTAATGAGCCAGAGGTTAAGATTTGATCGTGAAAGGCCTTTAAATCAAACTTATCGCCCAAAGCCTTTTCGGCACGGGCACGCAGTGCCAGAATTTTCAACTGACCTACTTTATAGGAAAGCGCTTGACCAGGGATCGCCATATAACGTTCAACTTCGGCCACAATATCAGATTCGGCCATGGGCGAGTTGTCCTTCATATATTGAATCGCCTGCTCACGGCTCCACCCTTTTGCGTGCAGCCCTGTATCCACAACCAAACGCATTGCCCGCAGCATTTCATCGGAGAGCTTACCAAAATATTGATAAGGATCGCTAAATAAGCCCATCTCGATACCAAGGTATTCCGCATATAGCGCCCAACCTTCTTCAAAGGCGGTATAACCACTGAAACGCTGGAACTCAGGCACACCGGTTAGCTCTTGCTTAATCGCAATTTGAAAATGATGCCCAGGTGCGGCCTCGTGCAAAGACAGTGTCGTCATGCCCCATTTAGGCTGTGCTTTCAAATTATAGGTATTGATATAAAACACCCCAGGACGACTCCCATCGACCGCGGGTGATTCATAGGATGCGCCAGCCGCCGATTGCTCCCTGAAGCTTTCGACGGGTTTAACCACATAATCGGCCTTAGGCATAACATTAAAATACTGCGGCAATACTTGGTTAATTTTATCTTTAAGCACCATATAACCATCGATTAAACCTTGGCGATCAGTATAAAAATACTGTGGCTCAGAAGATAAAGAGGCAAAAAACGCTTTTAAATCGCCCTTGAAACCCACTTGCTCACGCACTTTATCCATTTCAGAAAGGATCCGTGCTACTTCGCTTAAACCAATTTGATGGATTTCATCCACTGGCATCGCAGTCGTAGTATGTGAATTTGCGAGGTGTTGATACCAAGCTTTGCCATTGGGTAAACCAGACCAACCATCGGTCGCGCGGGCCTTAGGTAAATAGGTTTGTTTGAAATAATCCCTAAGCCCAGTCAACGCAGGCACAAGACGCTCGCTAATCATCGCTTGATAGGACGCACTTAATGTGGATTTATCCTGCTCGGAAAAGCTTTCAGGAAAGTGCAATATTGGCGAGTAGAAAATACTTTGAGTTGCATCCGTTGTTAGCATAGTGTCGAGCTGTGGAATAATACGCTCCACTAGTACTCTTGGTAACACCACTTTGCTCTCAATCCCTTCGTTCATGCGATTTTGTGCCAATTGGATCCATTTGATGAACCCCTCGACTCTCTGTTCCCAATTACGGTAATCTTGAACTGTATTAAAAGGTTGCGCACTTTCACCGCTGCCGAGTTGCACCATAGTAATCACAGTGCTGTAGAACTGGCTAATCGGCATAAAGCGTGACGGGAAAGTTTCATCCACAAGTGCCATATCACGATCGTAAACAAACAGTGCATAGCTTAATTGTAAATCAGCGGGCAATTGCGCAGCATCAATTGCCTTTGCTTGTGCTAAGTAGCGAGTATTTAGCTCATGACGCGCCTTAAGATATTCTTCGGTCAAATCGCCACCAAACTCAGCGTTATAATCGTTCACACCTACAAACGTCGCGTAAATAGGCTCGAGTCTTAGATAATCTTTAAAATAGGCATCGACGAGGGCGACATAGCGCTGCTCAGCGGTCTGCTCATCACCCTGTTGGATTGTGGTATTAGGTGAGCTAGTTTGTTCAGCTAAGGTCACCTCTGGCTTAGAGCAACCTTGCAAAGCAAAAAGTAACGCTATCGTTCCCGCCAATAAATTCAATTTCATTTTTTATATTTCTCCTTTTAGATCCGTGATAGCGGAACAGTTCCTATACTTAGTAAAAAGTCTGCTAACGGAGTTAATCTATGATCTACTCATTTCGCAACTCGGGATTTAGGGATCCAGAAACCGGGGTCTACAATCAAACCTATTTCATGGAAGTATTTAACCGAGAATGGCATCGGCATATGAGGGAACACCAAAGCTTGGCACTATTGTATCTGTGCCCCCACATTCATGAAACAGTCAAACAACCCCATTTACTCGAATTCTTCACTAAACAAGTACAAGAAGCCCTGCTGCGGGCAACGGATATGATTGCAAGGCTAGATCATAACCATTTTGCCTTAGGTTTATTTAACATTGATGAAGAAGGCACTGAGGTGGTACTGGAAAGAATTGAGCAGCATATACAAGCGTTTAATGAGGATTTTGGTAAAAACCACAAGCTAAAAATTGACTATAAACTCGCCGCTTGTATTTGTTTACCGACACAAGAGCAGAAAATTGAAACCCTATTTACCAACGTATCTAAGTTATCCCTGGAGCTAGAGAAAAATCTGCAGCAATCCCAAGTATTGATAAGGCTTCAATAAAAAAGCCCCTATCTAGGGGCTTTTAGTACGCTGTTAATACAGACTAAGGATTACAGTGTGACGTTATGCATACGAGCTTTCTCTTTAATATAAGAGATATAGCTGTTTGCACTCTTCTCAGTCTTCTTATCTTTGGCAGCTAATACTGCACGGTTATAAGCAGACTTGTACTGTTTCAAACTCAAATGGGCTAAAGCCAATTCAAAGTTTGCCTCGCCTGGATGTTCAATACCGAGCGAAATGGCCTTTTCAAGCACTGGGATCGCTGCTGCGTATTTTTCATCTAAGCTCAATAAACGTCCTTGTTTCAGATAAAGCTTGCCATCATTGCTGATCGCGGCGGCTTTACCATAAAATTCAGCAGCTTCTTTAAACTCTTTCGCGTTTTGGTAGAAACCCGCTAAAATTTCAAGCGTTTTTGCGTCTTCAGCGATTAAACCTGACTTCATGTGTTTCTGATAGATTTTAGCGGCTTTATATGGTGCACCTTTCTGCGCCATCAGCTGTGCTAAACGAGTAATGTTACCCGCACTATCAAGGAAACCATTTCTGTAAGCTAAATCGTAGGTTGCAAGAGACTTATCATAGTCTTCTACCATCAGATAAAACTGTGCTAGCTGAACCCATAATCTGCCGTCATCCGGGAATAAAGGCACCATGATTTCTAACACACCAACGGCTTGTTTATACTTCTTTTGGTTGAAGTAAGACGTTAGCTTCATCTGATACAGACCTTTGTCAGGCGATTCAGCAAGAGAAAGACCCTTATCGGCCACTTCAATTACTTTATCCCACTGCTTCAGTTCTGAGTGTGCAATACCGATACGGCGATACATCTGAGAATCCGCCTTACAAGTGAAGTCCATCCACTTGTAGTAATAAGGAATCGCTTCCTTAAACTTCTTCTCTTGTAACAGCAAATCAGCATAAAGACGCATAGTCGCAGCATGATCCGTTCCACCTAAAATATCCGCCTCAACGGCTTGTTTTAGGTATTTGATCGCGGTATCCATTTTGCCTTTTTCGGCATAAAAGTTACCTAGCATACGCGCTACATAGGCTTTATCAAAATCGTTCTTAGCGTTTGCTTCAAGCAAAATAGCAATGGCTTCATCGAGTTGGCCATTAGTATAAGCTTCGAAAGACTTCTGAACTTTCTTCGCGGCGCCCTCACCTACTGCTTTAGATTGGCGTTTATCAATTTCACATTTTTCAGCTGCTACTGCAGACGAAATAGAAAAACCACCACAAAGAGAAAGCAATAATAAAGCTGCGATTTTATTAGCATTACGCATCATTAGTTGCCTCCTTTATCTAAAGTGAAGTCAAGTTGCACTGTCATACCGGGTTGCTTAAGTGGCTTGCCATCAACAATCTTAGGCTTATATTTCCACTTTTTTAGTGCTCGAATCGCTTCTTTATCGAATAAACGCTTAGGCTCGGCTTGGATAACTTCAACGTCATCAACACCACCCAACTCGTTAATCGTAAAGCGCAATTGCACCCAACCTTCCTTACCATCACGAGCTGCTGCTATTGGGTATTGAGGCTCAATACGGACGATAGGTGTCGCATCACCGTCACGAGTCATCATATTACCCAATTTGAAACCTGTGCTAGGACCGCCCGCTTCAACACCACCCATATTGAACGACATAGACGTATCAATATTTGACGATGTATCCGGTGGTGTAGCTTCAGGCTTCTGAGGCTGCTCTGGTGGTGGTGGCGGCTTAGGCACTACCCTTGGCTTATTCTGTGCTTTTGAATCCTGTCTATCCATAGTGATTTCAATTACAGGGGTCTCAGCCGATGTATCTGCGCGCTGCGCACCTCCACCGACCAAGAACGCCATAAAAGCGAACAGACCAAAAGTCACAGCAGCACCAATAATGATTGATACTAGTGCTCTTAGCATATTAATCGTTCCCCGCAGATACCGAAATCTTATCTATACCAGCCGCTTTGACTTGGTCTAGTACTTTTACTACTAAGCCGTGTTGCGTATCTTTATCAGCCTGAATAAGCACAGCGGCTTCTGGGGCTTCAGCTAACATACGCTCAACGTTTGCAGTTACACGCTCGATATCAACCTGACGGTTTTCCATCATGATCACGCCCGTTTTACTGACGCCGATAAAGATGTTAGCCGAAGGCTTTGAAGTCGCTTGTGAAGCTTTTGGTTTGTTATAGTCCAAACCAGATGGTTTCACAAATGACGTTGTTACAATGAAGAAGATCAACATAATAAACACGATGTCTAGCATCGGGGTCATGTCAATTTGCGCTTCCTCATCTACACTGGAATGCTTTTTACGTGCCATGTTCAATCTCTCTCTAGTGGTGCGGCATGCTGTCTTTTAGCTTTTCTAAACTGATTTTCATTTTTGCATCAAGGCGAGTACTGAAAAATACTCCCGATAATGCGGCAACCATTCCCGCCATTGTGGGCATTGTTGCCATTGAAATACCAGCCGCCATCAAACGAGCATTACTCGTCCCCTGAACTGCCATCACATCGAACACTGAAATCATACCGGTAACAGTACCTAACAAACCTATCATAGGACAAATCGCTACTAAGGTTTTAATGACCAGCATACGTGCATTCAAATCTTGCTTCGCTTGGGACAGCCAAGCTTCACGGATACGGTGTGCATACCAAGAGGTTGTTTCCTCTCTAGCATCCCATGCAGCTATGATTGCTTGATGTTGCTTTGGTGATATCCAATTTAGATACCAGTAACGCTCAAGCATCAATACCCACATTAAGAACAGCACAAACGCTACTAACCAGAGGACGTCGCCTCCGGAGGCCATGAAGCCCCTGACGGAATCCCAAATGTCCATCAGGTATAGCATCATTAGTTAGCCCTCTTCTCAGCGTGCGCTGCAATGATACCAGCACTTTGCTCTTCCAGAACTTGTACGATTGATTTGCTACGCGCAACAACAACTGCATGCATTAACATCAGAGGCAGTGCCGCAACCAGACCTTGGACAGTCGTGATCAACGCCATAGAGATACCGCCAGCCATCAGTTTTGGATCGCCAGTACCGAACAATTGAATACTTTGGAAGGTTGCAATCATACCGGTTACTGTACCTAACAGACCCATCATAGGTGCGATAGCGGCCAGTACTTTGATGATTGAAATGCGAGACTCTAAAGCAGGCGTTTCTTTCAGAATCGCTTCGTCTAGTTTCAACTCTAATGTTTCAACATCAACGTCTTTGTTCTCTTGATATACTTTCAGGATACGGCCTAAGGCATTGTTACCTGGGTTATCAATATTCTTACGTTGGCTATTCACACGAGAACCGATGATAGTCATAGTGACTAAGCGTTCAATAGAGATCAACAGACCTAAAGCTAACAGAGCAATAATGATGTAACCGATAGAACCACCAGCTTCTAAACGGTCTTCAAAGCTCGCTTTGTTAGTGAAGATGTTTAACAGTACGCCACGCGCAGGGTCAATATAGAAAGGTGCAGTACCTGACGTAGTTTGTTCCCACTTGCCAACCGCACTAACTTGGTAGCCTTCTGGTTGTTGTGATAACTCTTGAATTAAACCTAATTCAGGGTTGTAAACAACATATTTACCGTCGGCAGTTAAGTTGTAAGCACCGATACGGTGAATAGTCGTTGTTTTAACGCTACCATCGATACCAGTAACAGAACCTTCGAATTTAACAACTTTGCCAGATTGCGCCATTTCAAACAGCTGCTCTTGCCAGAATTGTTCTAATTCTTCAATCTTAGGTAATTGCTTACGAGCGCCTAAATCGGCAACAAACTTGTCACGATTTGGATACTGAGCACTGATGTTTGAGCTAGACAGTTTACCAGCGAAATCACCGGCTTCACCTTTAACTACACCAAACATTTCACCCAAGTCACCTTGAGCGGTTTTCAGATCTTCTTCTAACTGAGCGATTTTACGCTCGTTATCTAAAAACGCTTGGTTCAAATCTTTACCGCGTTGTTTTTCAGCAGCTAGAGCATCTTTCTCGCGTTTTAACAGCGCAGCTTTATCGCCACGTTCTGCTTGGAATTCTTGCTCACGCTTGCTATTCACTTTGCCTTCAGCAGCACGGTCAACTTTAACTTGCTGCAATAGTTGATCGATGGTCTTAGGTGCATCAGCTGCACTTACCATACCAGCAGTTAAAGAGAAACTTGCAGCTAATACAGCTGTAGTAATTAACTTCTTCATTATTGTGCAGTCTCCGCAGCAGGAATTGGTAACGCGAATAGATCTAGAGCGCCTTGTTTACGGGCAATGCGGATACCTTTTGTCAGTTCACGCAGGTAGCTATCTTCTAACTTATCCCAAGACTTAGTTTGAGAGTTATAAATCCAGCCAGTCTTTTGATCTAAGCTCTGTGCATAAAGAGCAACGCGACCTAAGTTAAAGAAGTCAACTAACACTTCTTTACCGTCGAGGTCTAATTTGCCTTGGTTTACTGCAACAGCACTACCATATTCACGCTCAATGCTATACGCATCAAGGATTAAGCGGTATTTTTCAGCTAAAGTTACTTCAGCCGTATTTAGAAGAGTCTTCAACTCTTTAACACGGTTAGCACGTACTTCAGAGTTAAATGGTAAATCTAATTGAACAAATTGCTCTAATGACTCAACCATTTTAAACATTAAAGGCACTACGCCCTGACGTAATTTATCAACGCCGTTAATATCGTTTTGAATCGAGTCCATTGTCTTTTGTTGATCAGCAACTAAGCTAGCAACATAGTCGTTATATGACTTCAGTGACTCGCGTTCATCAGCCACAGAGCCATACTCAAAAAGCATGTCTTGTGCTTGATCGAAATACTTATCAACATTCTTTTGCGACGCAGCGGCATCAGCGTGGATTAAACTATCCGCTTTTTGCACGTCGGTAAGAGGATCTGCAACCACGAAGTTGCTGCTCGCTAATGCCAGCACGCCAACAAGTGCAGTAGCGATTTTTGTTCTATTGCTTACCTTGGACATAGTTCCCAACCAATTTGAAGTGAATAAAAAGGTTTAACTTACCAGCAACATCTCCCTCAGCAACAAATGCGTCAGGCCATAAATACTGTAAGTTCGTCTTTCTCTTGTGATTCTTAGTTTTTTCTTCCCTTTCCTATGCCTCTGCAGGCATAGACCCGCTGGCATCATTTCACAAAATGTTGACCTGTGTCAACATTCGGAATACGTAAAAACTAGTGTAAAGGAGCGTTAGCGATAAAAATCTTTACGGAAGGGGCTTTTTTACACGAAAGACGGTTTACACAGTCCTTAAAATCTTAACAAAGAGACGCGAATCACCAATAGTGCATTGATATTTAGAAGAAAAAGTAGAAATTAGCTGTCTATAGTAAATCTCGGCATCTATAAGCAAACATTAAACAACTGGGCACTAACTTACTAAAATATCCTTACGTTAGTGCACTTTGCTAACAAACCAACAACCAACCAATTTTGTTAAAAAATGCGGAACTGGTTTGATTCATACAACATATCGTTTCCGTTCGCCTCCAGGGTGCGAGATACACTGCTCGCCCATAGAGTGATCTAGAATTCGAAACGGCTATTTATATAGCAACACATTATAGATGCTAATTTAGCTATTTATTTCTGAAAAAACACATACCATGCCAACACATTATTGTTATCATCTCTTATCTCACTTGCTTCAAATTTTTTGATATTCCTTTGTTGTAAATTTTCTTTCAGTGTTGATATGCGTTCTGCAGACATTGACGCTGCAACTAACTCTGTCAATCGAGTTCTGTAAACCCTTAATTGCACACCCACAAAATCAAGATATTCGAGTTTTTTATCGACATCCCAATACAAGCCGCTTTTAAAAAAATTATTCACATAATTTAGAAACTCACTCTCCCGTAAGGACAGCTCATCACAGGCGGCCAACTTTGACAGTAAACCATTAATTTCCAAACGACTTTCTTCACATTTTTCACATGACTTAATTCGAGCTAAATCTTGCTTATCCAGTACGACCCCCATATCTGTCGCTAGACAATTTAGGCGTTCAATCACTTTATCCAGTTCTTCTCTAAGTATAAAGTCCAACAACTTATGGTTATATTTTATTATGACAGACTCCCTATGGTGCATTATTCCATGAAATACGCCATCCGATGCTAAGACCCTTTCAACCTCTGCTAGAGAAAGTTCTAAATTTGAGTACTCAATACCAAACTGGGAAATAACGGCATTAAATTCACCGTTTCTGAAAGGAAGTTTTTCTGCAGGCGTATTCCCAATTAATTCTATACGTATGTTTTTATTATAATGTGAATCGGCAAGTGGAAGTGTGTTGATATCAGCATAGTCAATTCCTTTAACCACGCCTTTTATATCAGACTGACTAAAATAATCTTGGACTAAAAGAGGCAAAGCACCATTCCCGGTAGCAACATCTAACACATTGAATTTTGATGGGAAACCACTAAAAACATTAGACCAACGCGCTTTCAGTAATCCAGTGTAATTTCCTTGAAAATCGGCACCAAAAGAAGTTAAGTGCCCTAATTTCCAATACTCACTCCAATGCTTGCTCATTTACAGCTAATCCTTTGTTAAATTTAGATATGAAATAACTTTTTCGCCTAATAACCTATCTTATAGGTTACCCGTGATAATTCAACTTATGCTACATAGCAAATTATGTACACTT